>JAYVUU010000069.1:0-27490 GCA_043787635.1 Synechococcales cyanobacterium
CGCTTAATCCTAGGACTAAACGGGTTTCATTTTTGGAACGGAGAGAGAGGGATTCGAACCCTCGTTGAGGTTACCCCCAAACAGCATTTCCAATGCTGCGCCTTCAACCACTCGGCCATCTCTCCAGGTTGTTTAAGTCAGGTAAAACAAATTACCTCACTGGAAGAACATACTAGCAGACATCCCGGCATAATGGATAGAGCCAATTCTAAACTTCCTGACTCGGGCGATCGGTCCGTTTTTCCCATGCCCCAAACGCCTTCGACTGCTCCCGTTAAAATTCACACCGTTCGGATTCACAATCGCCAAACAGGAACGACCCACGAACTCCAAGTCCCCAGCGATCGGTATATCCTCCACTGCGTCGAGAACCAAGGCGTAGACCTTCCCTTTTCCTGTCGAAACGGAGCCTGTACCGCTTGTGCCGTTCGAGTGCAGTCCGGTGATTTGCGACAGCCCGAAGCCATGGGACTTTCGCCGGAACTTCAAAGCATGGGATATGCGCTGCTTTGTGTTAGTTATGCCCAGTCCGATTTGGAGGTGGAAACCCAAGATGAAGATGAAGTGTATGTGCTTCAGTTTGGTCGAAATTTTGGACGAGGTAAGGTTCGATTTGGGTTGCCGTTAGAGGATGATTAAGGCCTCGAGATTTTTGACCTTGTTTGACGATCGGATGTACTTTTTTAGGTTTGATATGACTCGTGACGACCTCGCTCGCTATCTCGATATTGCAACGATCGCAGCCCAAGCCGGAGGCAAAGAACTTCAGCAGTATTGGGGTAATTTAAAGACTACTGACGTTCAGGAAAAACGCCCCGGAGATCTGGTGACAGAGGCTGATAAAGCGGCCGAGAAAGCCATTCTGACTGTTCTTCAGCGTCATGTTCCAGACCATGCAATCTTGGCAGAAGAATCAGGGATGCAGGGCGACTGGGAGGCGGAGTATCTCTGGGCGATCGACCCTTTGGATGGCACGACAAATTATGCCCATCAATATCCTTGCTTTGCGGTTTCCGTGGGGCTGCTCCACCAGGGAATTCCGATCGTTGGTGTCGTTTACAATCCCATTCACAATGAGCTTTACCGCGCCGCGATCGGACTTGGGGCAACGTGTAATAACATCCCGATTCACGTCTCCAAGACTGAATGTTTAGCTAAAAGTATTTTGGTGACAGGCTTTGCCTACGATCGGCGTTCCACCCCCGATAACAACTACGCCGAATTTTGTTGGCTCACCCACAAAACTCAAGGGGTTCGCCGGGATGGTGCGGCATCACTTGATCTAGCCTATGTCGCCTGCGGACGAATCGATGGCTACTGGGAGCGGGGATTGTCTCCGTGGGATATTGCCGCAGGCATTGTGATTCTGCGAGAGGCGGGCGGTCTGGTTACTGGTTACGATCAGTCGTTTTTTGAGATCCGATCCGATCGAATTTTGGCCACCAACGGCGTGCTGCACCAAGAACTCAGTGACGAACTCTTAATGATTCGACCTTTGGAGCTTGACTTTGGAGGGGCTTAAGGCTGTTCATCATCATTAAAAAATACTATTAGAGACCAATTTTTTCAGAATCGATCAGCAAAGTATGGATGAACTGATTACACTCCCATTGACACTCTCAGCACTAAAGTGATTGCTCCTTTGGGTGCACCCCTAACCCAGAAAAATTAGATGATCAGTAAACTTCTGAGGTTCCATGGTGAATTCCTTTTACCGTCTTTGTTCTCGCTATCCTTCCGCTTACCGGGTAGGATAAGAAATTGAAACGAGCGCAAATCCATAACCCAGCAATCGCAGTCTTAAATAATGGCAAATCTTCAACATCATCCCGACGGCATCGCACCCCATGGTGGCGAACTCATTAACCGCATCGCAACTCCAGACCAAAAAGCCGACTTTCTCAGCAAAGCAGACTCTCTGCCGACGGTGAGTTTGGACGAGCGTGCTGTTTCTGACCTTCACATGATTGCGATCGGTGGCTTCAGCCCACTCACCGGATTCATGAACCAAGCGGATTACGATCGGGTTGTTGTCGAGATGCGCCTGACGAGTGGCTTGCCTTGGACTATTCCAATCACTTTATCCGTCACAGAATCTGTTGCGGACACGGTTGAGGTCGGTCAATATATCCGCCTGAATGATCCATCGGGTCAATACATTGGCGTTCTCCACCTCACTGAAAAATACAGCTACGACAAGAAAAAAGAAGCCCTCAACGTCTATCGCACCGAAGACGAAAAACATCCCGGGGTTGCTGTTGTCTATAACCAAGGCAACATTAACCTAGCAGGTCCCATTTGGCTTCTGGACCGTGAAGCGCATTCACTCTTCCCAACCTACCAAATTGATCCAGCGGCATCCCGCCAAGCCTTCAAGGAAAAGGGCTGGAAAACCATTGTTGGCTTCCAAACTCGCAACCCCGTTCACCGCGCCCATGAGTACATACAAAAGTGCGCCATGGAAATTGTCGATGGATTGTTTCTACATCCATTAGTTGGCGCAACTAAGGAAGATGACATCTCTGCCGAGATTCGGATGCGGTGCTATGAGATCTTGATTGACAATTACTATCCAAAAGATCGCGTTATTTTGGGCATTAACCCATCGGCAATGCGCTACGCCGGACCACGGGAAGCCGTTTTCCACGCCTTAATTCGTAAGAACTATGGCTGTACTCACTTCATTGTGGGCCGCGATCATGCAGGAGTTGGCAATTACTACGGCACTTTTGATGCCCAACACATTTTTGATGAATTTGACCCGACCGCCATCGGAATCATTCCCCTCAAATATGAACATGCATTCTATTGCAAAGTGACCAACACCATGGCCACCATCAAAACAAGTCCAAGCACTCCGGAGCAACGGATTCATTTATCGGGCACTAAAGTTCGAGAAATGTTGCGCAATGGCGAACTTCCACCGCCTGAATTCTCCCGTCCACTCGTTGCGGCTGAATTAGCAAAAGCAATGAAAGTGAAACCCTAAACGACCCTATTGTATTTTTTGACAGACTCTTAATCTATGCCTCAAATCCCGTTGGTTAATCAGGACTTGAGGCTTGTTTTAAGACAAACGACTCAGTACAAAATCACAGAGATCTTCTAGAGACTCTCTAGATTCAGATGCAGGGAGATTGGATAAATACTCGATCGCAGATTTGGCATGATCTTTCGCCAATGTCCGAGACTTCTCGATTCCTTGGCTTTGTTCCACGATCGTCAGCGCCTGAGCCAAATCGCCATCTTCTGAAAATTCTCGCTCAATTAACGTCTTCAAGTAGGGTTGCTCTTCCATAGCAAATAGCACTGGAGCGGTCAAATTTCCACTTTTCAAATCCGACCCAGCGGGCTTACCCAAACTTTCTACTGACCCAGTGAAGTCTAAAATATCATCCACAATTTGGAACGCCAGTCCCCAGTGCCGTCCATAATGATAGAGTGCGGACGCGGCTTCGGAACTCCAATCACTTAGAATTGCCGCCGCTTTGGCACTATTCGCCACCAATGATGCCGTTTTATAATAGCTCTTTTGCAAATAGGCTTCGATCGTAATCTCAGTATCAAAACAATTTAATCCTTGCTGGATTTCACCTTCTGCAAAATCCTTGATGACTTCCGATAAAAGTTTCACCACCTCCAAACTATCTAAATTTGCCAAATACCACGACGACTGCGCAAACAAAAAATCACCCGCCAACACCGCCACTCGATTGCCAAACCCCGCATGAACCGTCGGAACACCGCGCCGTAACTCCGATTCATCCACAACATCATCATGAACAAGACTGGCGGTATGGATCATTTCAGTGATTTCAGCGAGCCGACGATGGCGTTGGGTCAGATCCCCTTTAGGCATCGTCGCCCTTGCTACTAAAAGAACAATAGCCGGACGCACCCGTTTCCCTCCCGCTCCAAATAAGCGTTCAGCAGCTAAGTAGAGAATCGGATGCTTGGCCCCGATTAACTGCTTAAGATTTTCTGTCATCGCAGAAAGGTCAGCATCAACGGGGGAAAAAAGGGAGGCAACTGATGTCATGGTGCGAACCAGATGAGGATAAAGATTAAGAAACTTTACAGGTTCTGTTTTTATTCTAAGCGATGGCGATCGCCGTTGAACCATTCGTTGAGGATCTTCCTAAAAAATGAGCATACTTTTAGCCTCATCATCGGAAGGCTCATTGGATCTGTTTTTTAAATCACCTCTCAATTTCAGACTCCTGTGATAGTCTAATTACAAGGCTTTCAAAACTGCAAATTTTTACCCGAAGATCAAGGCATGTGAGTTTGTTGAGAAAACACTCATCCCAACAAACTTGGAAAAAGCGCCTTGATCTTCGAGACTTATGGAATCTTGATTGAACAGAGACCTTTGCGGATCTGTAGTTAAGCTTCAAACAAGTCAGGGTAATCAATACGATCCACACAGGTTGAAGTTGTTCTGCGAAATTTTTTCGTTGCCGTGGATTGCCACCAGACGAAAAGCATCGCCTGATCATCGACTGTCTGAAGGAACAATGCTGTCTCAAGGGAATTGATCGGGGCAAGGTTTAGTCAAACCCGTTTTGATGGATCGCTGCACCGGTGGGTTTACCTGTGGAAAGCGCGAACAGTTATGGGTTCTGCGTTTACTTCCATTGGGCTTTCATTGAGGTGATGTCATGATCGATCAGGATATACCAATGATGATTCCTGTCCTCGCGACAGGGTATTTGATGCTGGTTTATGGGTTACTAGAGGTTCTTCAACGGCGACGCACTTGAGTGCTCATTGCACTGCCGTCGGAGAAGTAATGAAAAATAGGGCGGTGATTTCTAGTTTTCTTTTCAAGACAACCTGCGATCGCCGCCTTACTTTTGTGGCTTTATCCCGCTTGTCTAGCCGATGTTAGGAGCTGTTTTTTACTCATGCAATCAGCGCTGTAAAAATACTAGTGCGGTCTTTGGGTTATGTCTCGTCTCCTCCTAGAAATGACACAATGACACGAAAATCAATAAGTGTGTCTCTCAGCAGCCCATTTTCTCCCGTGAACGACGGGGAACACGTAGATTACGGCTATCATCATATAAGGAAAGCCTTTTAACCATGTTCAGCCAGTATTTCTCAGCTAACACCTAAACTCTTACATCCAGACCTACATGCAGTCATGAGCGCCAATTCTTCATTTACCCCCTATTCTGCACGAACGATGACTCGAACCGAGCGAGCAGTACGATGTGCACCATTTTATTTAGAAACCTATGAGGCGATGGCGCGCAGTAGTGTTGGGTTGCAGGAATTATCAGGACGAGTGGGAATAGAGAATGGATATACTAAGTGGGTCATCACGGAGTTGATTGCCGATGTTGAGCTGATGTGGATGATTGATGTGGGCGTTTTGCGGCGGGAAGTGGATGGTCAGGGTTTGACCGATAGTTTCCGAGTCACGCCGTTGGGGCGCACGATTCTGGATCGATGGTCCGATCGGGGGCGTTTAGAGTTGAAGGCGACCTGGCGCGATCGGTTCCTGAATGCCATTACCCGCTGGATTCGGTTGCCATTCTAATGTTTAGGTTCAGTCAGCCCACCGCTATTGGAGAATTTTTAACATGAAAGCAATTATGGTGGTCGGAACCACATCCCATGCGGGTAAATCTTTAATTACCGCCGCCCTTTGTCGAATTTTGGCGCGGCGTGGCTGGCGGGTTTCTCCGTTCAAGGGGCAAAACATGGCCCTCAATTCCTACGTGACCGCAGACGGTGGTGAAATTGGTCATGCCCAAGCGGTTCAGGCTTGGGCGGCGGGGATTAATCCCTGGGTAGAGATGAACCCAATTTTGCTGAAGCCTCAGGGAGACATGACATCTCAAGTGGTGCTGAAGGGTAAGGTTGTCGGGGTGGTGGGTGCGGCTGAATACTATGAGAAGTTTTTTGATATTGGCTGGCAGGCGATCGAGGAATCCCTTCAACGCTTAACGGAAGAATTCGACATGATTGTCTGCGAAGGGGCGGGCAGTCCAGCGGAAATCAACCTAAAGCATCGCGACTTAACCAACATGCGGGTCGCCAAGCATCTAAATGCGCCGACAGTTTTGGTCGCCGATATCGATCGGGGTGGAGTTTTTGCCCATATCATCGGCACCTTAGAACTCCTAGATCCCGATGAGCGCGCTTTGATTAAGGGGTTTGTGATCAATAAATTTCGGGGACAACGGCAACTCCTGCAATCCGGAATTGACTGGTTAGAACAACGGACGGGGATTCCGGTGATTGGGGTGGTGCCTTGGCTAGAGGAAGCGTTTTCGGCGGAGGATTCTTTGAGCCTGTTTGAACGTCGCCGAAGCAGTACAAAAAATGACTTAAATATTACGGTGCTTCGGCTACCCCGTATCTCAAACTTTACTGATTTTGATCCGCTAGAGTCAGAATCGTCGGTGACGCTGAACTATTTGGGATTAAAAGGAACCCTGGGTCATCCCAATGCGGTAATTATTCCAGGCTCTAAGACGACGATTCCGGATTTGATTGCAATGCACAAATCCGGCATGGTAGATCAGCTCCAGGATTATGTTGCAGCGGGCGGAACGGTGATGGGGATCTGTGGGGGGTACCAAATGATGGGCCAATCATTGGCGGATCCAGAAGGAGTTGAAGGACAAGAAGGGCGATTCCCTGGGTTAAAACTGTTGCCGCTGACCACGGTGATTACGGGTCAAAAGATTGCGCGTCAACGTACCGTTACGTCCAAAATTCCCCAAGACGGTCTACCTGTGACGGGTTACGAGATTCACCAGGGGCGAACGCGCATTGTGGACGGGTCTGACGATCAGGTGCGTCCGCTGTTTGATGATGCGACGCTTGGGCTGGTCGATGCGACGGAATCAGTGTGGGGTACCTACCTTCATGGATTGTTTGATAATGGACCCTGGCGGCGAGCTTGGCTGAATCGATTGCGGACCCAACGGGGACTTCGAGCACTGCCGACAGGGGTTGCTAATTATCGTGAAGAGCGGGAGGTGTTGCTCGATCAACTGGCTAATGCGGTTGAACCCCACATTGATCTAGCTCCGCTGCTAACCTGAATCATTTCGCTAGCTCTGCGGGACTACTCTATCAACACTTTTTCAACTGTTGTTTTGCGCGCTGCCATAGTGTTTCTAATTCAGAAAGTGAATGGGATTCCAATGGACGATCGGCGAATGTTTCCATCAATTGCAGCCGTTGAATAAACCGATCGTTGGTCCCCTGCAATCCTGCCACCGGGTCAAGTCCTGTCCACCGCGCCACTTGGATTAAACTGAACATTAAATCGCCTAGTTCGCCTTCTTGGTTTTCTTTGCTTTCCTGGGCGATCGCGGTCTGCAATTCCCCTAATTCCTCATAAAACTTAGCCCAAACCTCCTCGATCGTATCCCACTCAAACCCAACACCCGCCGCCTTTTTTGAAATTTTCATGGCTGCTGTTAACGGGGGCAACGATCGGGTATATTTTTTAAGCCTCACACTTAGTTGGGCTTCTTCGGGATTTTCCTGAACTTTAATGGCATCCCAATTTGTAGCCACTTCGTCTACACCTGCTACTACCACGTCACCAAAGACATGGGGATGACGACGAATCAGTTTTTCGGTGATATTTTGAGTCACCAGGGCTAAATCAAATTGACCGTTATCTTTTGCGACTTGAGCTTGTAGTACGACTTGTAATAATAAATCGCCCAATTCATCTGCGATCGCGACTTGATCCTGTGATCGAATTGCATCGACTGTTTCGTAGGCTTCTTCCAGAATGTAGGAGGTCAATGTTTCTTGAGTTTGTGCTAGATCCCAAGGGCAGCCATCATCGGGGGTTCTCAGTTTCGCGACAACCTCAATCAAGGTATTCAATGCCTTCAGAATATCGGCATTTGGTGCAGGGAAATTGTTTTGAATACTGGGTCTAATGCTCATGGAATCACCCTACCAAGATTTAACGATCGCGGTTCGATCGGCGTTTGCGCTGCGATCGTTTCCATGCGGATCCAATAGTATCACTGATGCTGTGACTCATCGATCCCGTTTCTAACCCGACCCAAGCCGCTAACCATAGAATCCAATGGGTTTGTAGACTGTTCCATAGCGGGGCAATCAATCCTGTTGTTAAAGAAAATGCCGCTTGGTTCCAGCTCATAGCGCCTTGATAGTGCAATGCAATTGACCAGCCCAAAATCCCAAATCCGATCGCCGTTCCTCCTATCATCGCTATATATAAAACGCGTCCGATCGTCCCGACTAAAAAACCATGGGAAAAAAACGATCGGTGACGCAACATTTTTCGATAGGGCAACCAGAGGTATCGAAACCACCCCCAACGTTTATATTGACAGGAATGAATATCTAAATCTGGCCCGAACATCAATCCTGAAAACAGATAGGAACCCGCTACTACGATCGCCACCGTCGGATTTCCCGTATAAAACCAAGTGGTCCCAGTTACAACCGGGAGACCCCACAACGTAATGCTATCGTGCGTCCGTCCAGAAGGCATGGGTAATAGAATAAATATGTTGCTACTCTATCAACAAATATCACATCACAAATCCTCAATTTACCGATCGTCTTTGTCCTTTACTCTGTTATAGTGGGAACATTGGGGCGGTTAACTCAGTGGTAGAGTGTCTGCTTTACACGCAGAAGGTCGCTAGTTCGAATCTTGCACCGCCCATACCGTCAATTCAAGCTTCTTAACTCAACCTTTGCGCCTACCGCGATCGCAAATTCCAGCTTTCCCGGTCTCCATCCGATCGCATTAATTCGTTCCCCATCCGAAACTACTACATTTCCATCCCAGCCGTCTCCATTCCAGTTCCAAATCGCAAGCCCGGTTCCGCTTACCGTTGCTAAGATGGGAAACTTTGTAATGGGATTCATAACTGATGACCACGCCACTAACGACACTTTTTCGGGAAAACCACTCAGCCTCCAGGGATCATCACTCCCAAATTCTGAAGCCACAATCACCGTCTGATCGAAACATCCCGCTGCAAAAAACAGATCTCCCGGTGCCCAAGCGATCGCCCCGCAAGCCGAACCTAGCTCCCAAATCTCCGGTCCACTACTCCAGTTTTCGACATCCCAACATCTCACCACCCGATTTCCAGCAGCCATCAACCGATCGCCCTCGGCACTCCAAACTAACCCTAAAACCGATGACTCTGGAAGTTCTAAACTTGATTCCATAGTTTGCGTTTCAGCATTCCAAATATGAATCATTTTTCCAACTCCAAACGCCAGCAGCAATTGTCTTGGATGCCATGCCAATTGATCAATCCAGCCCGAATAGACCAACGTCGTGACTAGTTTTCCAGCGTTCCAAACATACAGCGCTCCCGTCTGTCCCGCCGCCGCTAAGAACACCCCATTGGCTGACCATTCCAGTGCATCGATCGAAAACCCATCGGACTCTCTCAAATTCTTAACCTCCCGAACCAACGGAGATTTGGGAGGTTCGTTCAAATAAACAATCTCCCCAGCAGCTGTCGCCACCGCAAGCCCCGAACTATCGGAACTCCAAGCGATCGCAGTCACGTAGTCATCTAATTCAAAACTCGATAGTTCAACACATTCCATTTTTATTTCACCACACAATCTTGAAACTCACGTTCCAACCGTCTCCGATCGAGATCACGTCCGATAAATACTAATTCACTTTTGCGATGTTCTTGAGGTTTCCATAGACGATCGATCTTGCCATCAAAAAGCATATGCACACCCTGAAACACATAGCGATGATCACTGCCCTCTATATTCAGAATCCCTTTCATTCGGAAAATATCCTGTCCCTTTGTTTGCAGCAGTTCACTAATCCAGTCATGTAGATTTTCCCCATCGATCGGCGCTGATTCCAAAAGTGCAACAGATGTAATGCCATCGTCATGCTCATGGGCATGGTCATCAGTGAGGAAACCAGGTTCTATTTCCAAAGTACGATCTAAATCAAATGCACCCACTCCAAGAATGTGATCCATTTCAATTTTAGAATCCTGAGTTCGGTAGATTTTTGCAAATGCATTCATCGATCGAATTCGATTCTCCAATTGATCTAATTCATCAACCGTTACCAAATCTGTTTTATTCAACATGACAATATCTGCAAATGCAATTTGTTCTAGTGCTTCCTCCGCATCCCAATGTTGAACAATATGTTTCGCATCCACCACCGTCACCACAGCATCCAGCGTCGCCTGTTCCCGTACAGCAGCATCCACAAAAAATGTTTGAATGACTGGAGCCGGGTCCGCAAGCCCCGTTGTTTCAATAACTAGATGGTCAAACTTATCGCGCCGTCGCATGAGATTACTAATAATCCGAATTAGATCCCCGCGTACAGTGCAACAAATGCAACCGTTATTCATCTCGAAAATCTCTTCATCCGCATCCACTACTAACTGATGATCAATGCCCACCTCTCCAAATTCATTCACAATAACCGCAACTTTTTTTCCATGTTCATGGGTCAAAATTCGGTTGAGCAATGTAGTTTTACCAGCACCCAGGTAGCCAGTCAAAACAGTTACAGGAACAGTAGAAAGAGTCATGATGTGGTGTGAAAATGCAAGATTTTGCATCTACAGCCTAGCGTAATCGCGGTACGATCGGTGATAAATTCAACAATTCTAGGGTGCCGAGTATTCATCTATGAATTGTTTAGATTGCTTTGTTTGTGAGCTTCAACAATTTTTCTGATCTCATTTTCTTGGCGTTCTAAACTTTCCATTAATTGGAATTGAACCATCGCCCGCTGTAAATTATGACTAGGATAATTTACTTTGAAATAGGTATTCCCTGCTAAATGATCCGTCAAAAAGCGCAAACCCAATTCAAAGGTTATCAATCGGATTGAATCATAAATAAAATCATAATCAAAACTCGTGAGAATTTCTTTAACCTGTAGTAGATAGCCTTGCAAAATCATCTCGCACAAGCCAATATCAAACTGAACCTCTTCCCAATTTTCTGCCTCTTCGCCCATTACATTGCAACCCGATCGCAAACAATCACCAATATCATAGTGAATCAATCCCGGCTTTACCGTATCGAGGTCCACCATACTGATTGCCTGATGGGTGATTGAGTCAAACATGACATTGTTCACCTTTGGATCGCCATGCATAATTCGGAGTACTAATTTTCCCGATCGTTTTGCATCTTCGAGAATGGTCGCAAATGAAGTTCGATCGCGGACCCATTCCAAACACCGATCAATTTCTGGCGTTTTTTGCAATGTAGAATTCAATAAAACTCGGTGATACTGTTCCAAATATACAGGGGTCAGATGAAAGCCTTCTAAGGTGTCATGCAAATCCGCCGCTGCAATATCGCCAACCAATCCGTGAAACGTTCCGAGTGCAATGCCAACCTCGACCGCATGATTAGAATCTTCGATTCGGTCGATCGTTTCTGCTTGGTCAATAAAACTAATGGCTCTCCAAAACGCCTGAACTTCATCTACAAAATGATCCGCCCCAGAGTTTGTCAAAATGACCCGTGGGGTCTCCCATCGCCGTTCTAATCGATCGCTGCTAAGTTTTCTGGCTTGAAGTTTGCGATGAATAGTCTCCGTCACAATTTTCATATTCTCCATCACCCATTGTGGATGACGAAACACTTGAGTATTGATGCGCTGAAGTACAAACCGATCGCCCGTTTGCTCCGCAACTAGAAAGGTGTCGTTAATATTGCCATTTCCTAAGGTTCTAATATCCGCCACTGGTCCAGAACGAGAAAATTGTTGGGCGATCGTAGTAACGGACATAGCTCTAGGCAGAAATAGTAGGGCAAAGCTTGAATGTAAAGTCTAAACTGAGAGAAGTCTAGGTTCCTCACCTGAACTTACCATAATCTCTGACCGTACAATGAATGATGCTTGACGTGTGTTCCGGCTACATCTCTCCTTGATCTCCCCCAAACTCACCATGAACTCAAACCTTCAAGCTCCAGAGAAAACTGTCTATCAGGACAACGCGATCGATCGCGCATTTATCTGGCTTTTTGCAAAAAAAATGTCTAATGCAGTCGGTCAGAAAACCCCTCTTCCCGGTTATGACGGGTTTGTAGACCTGTCCCAACGAATCATGCGGGGACGAAATGCTTCCGAGCAGCAATCTCTTGTGACGGTAGTGCTGCGATCGTTGGTTCCGTCCGTTGTGCGGTGGTTCATTCGCACATTGGTTACGCCAACTCGGTTAGTTTGTGAATTGAATGCTTGGTTTGCCACAAAGTTATTTACCTGGCTGGTTGGTCCTTGTGAAGTTCGCGAAGCTGAAATCACAAATCCAGATGGCACGACCCAGCTGCAACTTAGCAATGTTCACATTGTAAAATGTCGCTATCTAGAACAAAGCGAGTGCGTTGCTATGTGTGTCAATATGTGTAAGCTACCTACCCAAGCTTTTTTCACAGATGATTTCGGCATTCCCGTCACCTTAACGCCCAACTTCGAGGACTACAGCTGCGACATGGTCTTTGGCCAAATTCCACCAGATCTAACGACTGAAGAGGCATACCAGCACCCTTGCCTCAGCGCTTGTGAAACATCCAGTCCCTCCGCTTGCCCAAAAGTCCGTAGTTAAATCAAACAAACTTGTTTAAAGCTAGCGCATCCAAAATTCAAATATGGACTTCGGTCATTCACCTCAGTGCTCTAGCTACTAATTATTTCCCAATTACTGTCTGAAGATGTCAGCGATCGAGACAAGGGTCATGATTATGATGAGAGCTATGGAGAGACGGTAGAGGAAACGGGTGCGTTCAAACGATAGGTCTGACATACTGATTATGGTGATTTGTGAAACTGATTAACAGTGTGATGCCTCCTCAATAGTGAGATTGATAGAGCCATTTTTGCTGTTGGAGAATGACCAGAACGACTCATTTGTTATTAACACTTTAGCGCCTGATGAGTCGTTCCATCAGTTTTAGTGACGAGTTCGTAGTGTCCATCACCAGACAAACAACCCACCATCAGAGAACCGTCATCCAAGCAATACAGTCCGGATATGACTTGACATTTCTCTAGATAGAATTTCCCATTACCAAGATGGTCCACTCCAGAGCAGAGAGGAAAGACCGCCTCAAACAGACCAACAGCCATCGGTTCAAAAATTTCTTCTTCCCGTCCTTCACTTTCGCTCGCTATCCAGACAAGCTTAAAACTACATGGATTAATCAGTTGTACAACCTGAATAAGCCTGAAACGAGTTTCATCATCATCATCTATAAATCCTCCATGTAGTGATTTGTATTCATCGAACGCCTTGCCAGAGAATGTCGCAATATCTCTATCGAATTTTTTTTCTTGTTCTGGGGTGAGGCCGTAAGTTTGTGATAATTTCATCTATTCAATTATTTATGATGTTTAAATTCCATTTTCTGCGACAGTAGAGTATCGGCGTACCATGTCGATCGTTACACCAACACCCCAAGACTATGGATAACATCGTTAACTATACCATGTTGGTAGTCTAGAGTCTCATAGAGAAGCGTATGGCGATTTGGGAGTCTTCAGTTGCTAGTTGTCTATGAACCGTATGCCAGGACGGAGATTTGAACTCCGGACACGTGGATTTTCAATCCACTGCTCTACCAACTGAGCTATCCCGGCTTGCTAACTTTTTTCGAGCGCTTAATCAAGTTAGCAAACCTTATTCATGTTGGCAAGTCTTATTTCTGAAATCTTTGAAATCATTGGGTTTCTCACGGGGGACGCCGATCGCACAGCAAAAACCGTGAGTACAATGGATAAGTAAAAAATAGACATCAGTTTTGGTGTGGAAGAGACCGTCACTAACCCCGCTCTAGAGCGACGGGGCTTGTACAAGACCTTGCTAAAGGTTGAACACAAGGGAGAGCGAAAGCTCGAACTAGGACTAGACAAGACCTGAGAAGGTCACTTGAGTTCGCTAAGGGGTAGCACCCTGTAGGACGTTGCGGGCGCTTTTCCTAACCTGCATCCTCTCCGCTTTCCAAGGTCGAAGGGATTTACACATTCGGCTTATCGCCAAATCTAAACCATGCAATATGTCCCAGTAGTCGATTTAAACCAACACCCCTTAATGCCTACAACTTCTGCTCGTGCAGATCGTTGGGTTAAGTCTGGGAACGCGACACCGTTTTTTCGTAAAGGGATATTCTGTGTTCGCTTAAACGTTGAGCCATCCGCCCGTCAACATCAACCCGTAGCAGTAGGCATCGACCCCGGTTCCAAGCGTGAAGGGTACACGGTCAAGTCTCAGGCCCACACTTACCTGAATCAACAATTTCACGCTGTTGATTGGGTAAAAGATTCTGAGGACGCTAGTACCAATGCGAGACGCGCCAGACGTAATCGAAAAACGCCTTATCGCAAGAATCGTCTTAATCGCAAGCGTGGCGGGATTCCGCCCAGCACTAAAGCACGATGGCAATTCAAGATCCGAGTGGTGAAAGTCTATGCGGCGTTGTTCCCGGTTTCCCATATCGGGATTGAGGACATCAAGGCGACGACCAAGAAAGGCTGCAACCGTTGGAATACATCATTCTCCCCCCTTGAAGTGGGGAAGCAGTGGTGTTATTCCGAGCTTCGTAAAATTGCCGAATTAACTAAGTTTGACGGCTACAACGACACCTATACAACCCGCCAAGAATTAGGACTCAAAAAGTCCAAGGCTAAATTATCTAACGGGTTTGACGCTCATTGCGTTGACTCTTGGGTGTTGGCGTATCTCTTGGTTGGTGGTGACTCTGTACCAGACAACACGCTGGTCATGGAGTGCAAGCCGATTCGGATTTACCGTCGTCAATTGCACGTTTTTAACCCGGGTAAAGATGGGTATCGCCGTCCTTACGGTGGTTCCATATCCCAAGGGCTAAAGCGTGGCGGAATTGTTAAACATCCCAAATACGGCAAATGTTACATCGGCGGTGAAGACCCTAAAAAACTTCGCATTAGCCTACATAGCCTTAGCTCTGGCAAGCGACTAACGCAGGGTGCCAAACCTGCGGATTGCAAGTTTCTCGCGTTCAATTCATGGCGCATTGTAGCCGCTTGATTTTCTGTTTGATGCACACATGGAGTTGTCAGCAAAGCTGACGCTCCTCTACCTCCCCGCCCTAAAATGGCGGGGTTTCACGGAGATTTTGATGACCAGTCGCCGCCGTTCAACGCCATTGATTCAAACCTGGGCGCGCCCCATTATTGGTGGGGTTGCAGGTCTAGGCTTGCTGAACACCGCCTACTTGACCTACATGAAGTTTTTTGGTGGGGAGACGCTTTGTGCGACGGGAAGCTGCCGAGTGCTGGCGAGTCCCTATGCCATGTTTTTTGGGCAACCGTTGTCCTTGTTTGGGATGCTTGCCTATGCGGGGATACTCGTTCTAGCGATCGCACCTCTGTTCGTGAATGAAGAACGCAACCGATCGCTGAAGCGCAGCTTAGAAGACAACACTTGGATGCTGCTATTCCTAGGGACAACGGGCATGGCTCTGTTTAGCGGCTGGCTGATGTACATCATGTTTTCGCAATTCGTGGCACCGTTGGGACTCGCCGGAGTCTGCCCCTTTTGCCTAGCGTCCGCGACCTTCGCCGTCATTATGTTTGGTGTGACCCTGTTGGGGCGAGACTGGGACGATCGGGGGACGCTGGTATTTCAGGGAATTTTGGTGGGAATTGCGACGCTGGTTGTCACCTTTTCTGGGACCGGAAGTCTGACCTCAACAGCTCCTAGCACGGCAGCGATTACCAACGGTGCTGGCAATACGTTCTTCTTGGTCGACACCACGTCAGGCGACTCTGAAACCCAACTGGCTAAGCACTTAAAAGCAACCGGGGCGAAGATGTATGGAGCCTATTGGTGCCCCCACTGTTGCGAACAGAAGCAGCTTTTTGGTAAAGAGGCGATGAAAGAATTTAGCTATGTTGAATGTGCCGACGATGGTAAAAATGCTGACCCAAAAGCTTGTACGAGCATCCGTCCAGAAGCTGAAAAGCAAACTGGACAGTCCTTTGGGTTCCCCAGTTGGGAAGTAGGCGGCAAGTTCTACGCGGGTCGTCAAACCTTGGCTGATCTAGCCAAAAATTCAGGCTACACGGGACCAAAAGATTTCAAAAATAGATTCCAGGTTTGTCGTCAGCCATAATTTCAAGGCGAGTGATTGCTAGATTTGTCTCGAAAATAACCTAATCTTTGAGGCGATCGGACGTTTTTGACCATTCCTCGATCGCCTTTTCAGGTCGCAATCTTCCTAAAGATGACGCACAATGTAAGCAATCGTGTTGTGTTCTTGGGTCTAGGCGGATGAATATTCGATTGAGTAGTAAATCATTTCTTCTATGCGCGGTCCTAGGTTTGAGTGTTGTCGTCAATCTTGTGCCTAGCTCCCAGGCGACCAATGCATACACCACTCGCCAAGAACTTCGAGTTGAACGTCTCAAAAGTGAACCCTATGATGTGTTTATTCGCCGATCGGAATTGATCCTGCGGACTGCTCTTCAACAGAGCTTCGATCGGGATACCGCCATGAATTCGATCGTCATTCTTGTCATTGGTCAAAATCAAAGGCTGGAGGCACCTGTTATGCGGGTTGAAGTTAGCCGATCGCAATGGCAAAATAGACCCGATGCGCGAGTCTGGGCTACCTACTACCGCATGTCTCAGATTTTGCTGGGCTTCGGTTCCGCGTCAACGCCAGACCTATTCCAAGAAGGAATGGCTCCCGTTCAGCCATTAACTCCCGTCTCCCCCCAACCGGCTAAACCATTGCCCTTGTCTACTCCGTCCGTGAAAACTAAAAAAACGGTTCCTAGGACGACTCCCTCTCCAACCCCGACTCAGCCAGCACTGCCATCGCCGCCGCCAATCCCAGCGGGAACTCTGCCACCCAATGCCAACCCTGTACCTTAAGTCTATCGAATTTGGAAATCCCCGTCATTTAACCTCACCGTGAACTCAACGTCTTCTCCCAAATCGCCGATCGATCCCCAAATAAAGCAAGCCATGGAGAGTCTTCATCGGTTGACGGTGTGGGGGCGATGGGCGGTTGTTGCGGGGCTATGGCTGACAGTGGGGAGCTGGAGTATTTGGCAGATGCGGAAAGTGTGGGAGGTGGCGTTGGAGTATTTCACTTGGTCGGCGATTCGCGTGGGAATTATGTTTCATCCGTTGGCGACGATCGGACTGGGACTATGCATCGGCATGACGCTGAGTGTTTTGATTTGGCAAAGTCGTAATATTCTTTGGGGATTGCCAGAGGCTGAACAATCTTGGCTTCAGCAACGGGTTCTCAAAATTCAGCAACAGGGTCCGTCCCACCCGCTGTGGGCAAAGGTTTATGGCAACGATCGTAGAATCTCCTGATAGCGAAAACGCTCAGTCTCTTTAGACCTGAACCTGTCAAGAATTCTCTGTCGCTTGAATTTCACGTTAAGATCTCAATGACCCAGCCATCTCGAACGAACCATGATTGAACTATACCAATTTGAAATGTCCAGCTACGCCGAGAAAGTCCGATTTATCTTGGACTATAAGGGTCTGGAGTATAAAAAAGTTGAAGTGATTCCAGCCATTGGCCAGCTCGAAGTTTTTAAAATGTCGGGGCAACGAAAAGTGCCTGTGTTGAAGGATGATGGCACAGTCATCGCCGATTCCACGGCGATCGCAGAGTATCTCGATCGAAAATATAGCGATAAGCCGATTATCCCAACTGAGGGTAAGTTACGCGGGCACGTGATGATTATGGAACAGTGGGCCGATGAGATTTTTGGGATGAACGCCCGAAAAGGATTACTCACCAGCATGACCCAAAGCCCTAGTTTCCGATCGGCATTGTTACCCAGTACGACTCCTGATGTGTTCAAAAATCTAGTCGGCTCCATGCCGCCGTTTGATTTCTTAGCGGGGGTGGGTGCGCCCGTGGGTCTATCCGCAGATAAGTTCAAGGACGACATTCGTCAAAACTTATCCTGGCTTTGTTCTATTTTGTCAGAGCAGCCTTATTTGGTCGGCGATGCACCGACGCTAGCCGATTTCACCGTGGCAGCTCTCAGTATGTACATCAAGTTCCCGACTGGCACCTATATCAGTGCGCCCGAAGCGGTTAAAGGTCAAGGTGTGCCGGGTATTGCGGATAATGATCTATACGACACCTTCTGGAATTGGCGCGACAAGCTGTACAGCGATTTCCGTCAAGCAGGTGCGCCCATCATGCCAAGTGGGGATCCGGGTCGTCCAACCTCTATCAGCATTGACTAGACGGTTAATTAAACGGGTGGGTCAACCTCAAACGAGAGATTTAGTTGTCTTTTTGAGGTTGACCTACGGTCCGAACCTCTCCGGCTGCTATCCCCAAAAATAATGTCTCCCAGAACTCCAATTCCTGATCTGCCACCACTCCCCAAAAACCTCACAGAGGCAGCATTAAGCAATCCGCCCCTGAATGTATTCGGTGTACCGTTTACAGGTGACGGGTTTCAGGTGGGCGATCGGATGATTCCAGCCACGATCGCGTTAAGGCGTGCGTTAAAAGGTCAATTACAATCCGGTCAATGGTTTTATTTTGGAATCGCGCCCCAGAGTATCAAAATTGAACCTGCCCTATCCCATGTGTCTGCAACAGTGACCCATATTGAACCCTGCGATCACGAGATGCGTGCAATTAATGCCGAGATGCCGATGAAAGGCGGCGTATTCCCGATCGCATTCCTGCAATCAATCCATGAAACATCCCCTGCTGTTGGAGACGTGATTCCTTTAAAGTTTAACTTAAAACAAATGGTTTTATTTGATCCAGGAACAAACGATCGAATCTTCCCAGCGCTTTTAGTTGAATAAATTGAAATTCGACAATCAAACTACCCTCTAGCTAATTGATCCAACTTCGATCGGACCGCCAACTCAATTAACTTCCGAATTAGTATCACTCCAGACACTCCCGCAATCACAAATGCAAAGATTGCCCCCCCTTTATAGGCCGTAGAGACTAGAAGCATTGTCCCAATCAATCCCGAAAACCCGGTAATACAGGCATACAATATCGCTGTCATGGTCAAATTCAATGCCTTAATCGCCCGATCGCCCTCCACAGATCGAACTTGGACCTGTAAGTCCCCTTCCGACAGACGCGACTCGAGCCGTGCGATCGCAACTTCAGTCCCACTGGGCTTATTGAGTTGATAAGACAAGTAACTTTTCGCCTGTTTCGCCAACACCCCAACGCCCTTAGTCCGATTTTCCGGGGATGTTGTCGCCAATGTTTTAACAAACGGTTTTGCTGCGACCAATAAATTATACTGCGGGTCCAGATCCCGTGCAACGCCATCCAGGGTCGTCAACGCCTTAATGATAAAGGTCATCCGAGCAGGCAACCGGAAGGGCTGCTGTTCAAATAGACTGTACATTTCATTGCGTAAACTTTTAAAAGCCTGAATCTCGATCGGTTTTTCCGTAAACCGTTCCAACAAAAACTTAATGATTCGGCGCACCGGAGTCATGTCAGTCATGGACTCAATCAGCCCCATATCGGTCAATGTCGAAACGACTTGGTCTGTATCTTTCCTTAGCACTGCAAAAAATGTCTGGATCATCTGATCTTGATTGATCGACTGAACCTCACCCATCATGCCAAAATCATAAAAAATTAGCTTCCCATCCGCACTAACCGCCATGTTTCCAGGATGGGGGTCGGCTTGAAAAAATCCATCCTGTAATAACTGCTTCATGTAGGAGCAAATGCCAATGTGGTTAATCTCCTTAGGATTGAGACCCGCAGCTTCGAGACCCGCCCGATCGTTTACCTTAATTCCCGGTAAATATTCCATAGTCAAAACTCGCTTGGTCGTGAAGCGGGGATGGATCTTGGGAACCAGAATATAGGGATGGTCCGAAAAATTTAGACGGAACCGATCGGCATTTAAGCCTTCATTCACGTAGTCAATTTCTTTGTAGAGAATATCTGTGAATTCAGCATAAATTGCATCAAAATCTACATAGTGGGAATTTGGCAACACCCGTTTTACAAGCGCCATCAGTTGCTTCAATACCGCAAAATCTAAATCAAACAAACGCTGCAACCCTGGGCGCTGGATCTTAACGCACACCTCCTCGCCCGTATGCAATCTGGCACGATGGACTTGCCCAAGACTGGCGGCGGCGATCGGAATTAGATCAAACTCCTTGTAGAGACTGGCAAGGGATGTATCAAACTCAGCTTCAATGATGGCGATCGCCTGTTCAACCGGAAACTCCGGCACCTGATCTTGCAATCGAGTCAGGGCTTTGACGTACTCCAACGGCAACAAATCTGCCCGAGTAGACAGCGCCTGCCCAATTTTAATAAAGGTCGGACCCAGTTCTAAAAGAGTCGCAACCAGCCATTCCGCTCGCTGATGACGAGACTGGGGCGATCGATGAATTCCTTGGCTATCCAACCATAAATACCAGCTCAACTTAGCCGCAGAAAACGACACATCAACTCGTCTCGCAATAGGAGAATAGTCTGGACGCTGCCATCGAAGTAGAGGGGGAGATGACGTGACTAACATAGGTAATGGATGAATGGATCCGGCGATAGCGGCAGCAAGACCGTAAAGGTGGTCATGTAGAGTGGGTCGTCATCGGTCTTTTTTTCAGTAACGATCGTACTTTCAGCCATAATCGTTCCCCTTAGATGCTGGACAAGACTTTTGACAAGCGCCAGTCCCAGCCCTGTCCCCGCAACCATACTATCGGTAATCCCATGACCTCGTCGGAACTTTTCAAAAATATAGGGCATTTCTGCCGCCGTGATCCCTGAACCAAAGTTACTGATAGCAATCTCAAGTTGCTTCCCTATTTTCTTAAACGTCATGGTGATCTGAGTATTCGCATTGCCATACTTTCCGGCATTGGTCAGAAGCTCTAACAGCACACGATTTAAACTCTCCGTATCAGTCGATAGACGAATTTCCGGGACGGACTCAATATCTAACAACAGCCCTTTTCCCGCCCAGCGTTGCTCAAAACTCAATTTGAGTTCCTGGGTGAGACGGGGGAGATCTACGACCTGCATCGGCATCACAACCTGTTCGGTTTCTAGTTCTTGCAAAGCCAACAAATCATTGATCAGATTAGTCTCTTGGACACATTGCTGTTCCAAGATCGTAAGGTATTGCGATTGTTGTTCTGGGGAAGGGGTTAATTCTCGAAGCATCCGAATCGCCAGCATCATACTGGTCAATGGTGTCCGCAGTTCATGACTCAGGGTACTCAGAAACTCATCCATCCGCTTATTCATTTCCAGCAGACGTTCAATCTGTTTTCGGTTTACTTCATACAGCTTTCCCTGCAACTCGACGCTATGCCGGAGCTGAGCCGTTCTGTCTTCCACCAGAGATTCTACTTGACGCAGAGTTTCAGTTTGAACAATCGCTGAGGTGATTTGTCCTGAAATCAATTCGATGAAGTCAATTTCAGCCGCTGTCCATTGGCGAGCCTGATCCTGTTGAAGTGCTAAAAATCCAAGCAGCTTTCCTTTATTTTCTAAGGGCAGCATTAATAGGGCAGGATGCTTCTGGGGATTCAGTAAGTCTGTAACAACCGTTGGGGCAACTAGAATTGTCTCAAAATCATCCAATGTGGGCACATACAATAGTCTAGGAAAACCCTTCATGGCTGCTTGTGTAACCTGACATTCACTAATCCAGTAAGCCAGGTTCGGAGCTGTTGGTGCAGCCGATGGGGAGATGGACCAAACCGACTCGACCAAAACACGGGTTTTAGGCAACCGATCGGCAACTTTTAGCATCTGGCGTGGATCCCAAAACCGTAGCCTTAAAATTACGGCCTGCGACACCCCAAATAAATCAGCCATTCCCCGAAGAGCAGTTTGATAGATTACGGAAAGCTCTGAAGAATTTCGAATTTCGTTGGTTAGCGCCTTAGTCAAAGCCTGCCCTGCGACTTGACGATGGTACTGTTCTTTCCAATAGCTTGCATTGTCCAACACTGGAACAGTAGAGAAGGTTGATTCTAGGATGGGATTGCAGTTACCCATGAACATGGAGGATGAATCCGAGAGGGTTAACAAATTTTCTCTAAGCGTCGATGTGAAAGGCTGGAATGTGGAATCTGAGATACTGTCCGAATTTCATCTGTAAACTCGCTAACATACCCAACACAGATGAGCATTTAGATTTCCCACAAATATACCGTTTCTTTGGAGTATGCGTATCCGTATTTTCCCCATGACCCATTAAGGTTATGGATGTGGGTACAGCGAACTGCGGCTGGATTACTGCGATCGGGATCCGCTATAGTACACCTGAACGTTATCAGTAACAGGACTCTTTCGCTGTGACCTCATCATCATTATCTTCCTATGTCGTGGGCACTGTCAAAGGGCCAGGTGAAACGGGCAATCAGTACGTGTTTATCACCTCAGATACGCGGCATGTGAAGATTGGCGAGTATGTGTACTATGAACTGTCTCCGGAAGCCGATGAGGGGGCAGCAGGACAGCCCGATCGCCCGCTGTCGATTTTGGGTAAGATTTCCGATCGGTCTTTGATTGAGCATTTACCCGATCGTATCTTTGCTGATACTGAAATTAGTCCGCAAACGATCGCGGCGTTGGTGGGCTTCACGGACCTAAACCCCGAAATTTACGAGGTGACCGTTGATGTAATTGGCCACTTTGAGAAAGGACTGGGATTTATGAATCCCCGGCGCAGTCCCAATCCGGGGGCGAAGGTGATCTTGGCCAGCGATGACATGCTGAAGCGGATTTTAAGCAAAAAACAGGTGGGTGAACCGGGTTCGGCCCACATTGGTTCTATTTTGTTGCGGGGTGCAAATGCAGTGCCTGTGGCGATCGATGTGAAGGAGTTGGTCAGTACCCACATGGCGATTTTGGCCGGGACGGGATCCGGGAAATCCTACACGGCGGGCGTGCTGATTGAAGAGCTGATGGCTCCGCAAAATCGGGCGGCGGTCTTAATTTTTGACCCGCACGGCGAATATGGCACGCTTCAGGAAATGCAGACGAACGATCGTTTTTTTGATCCGAGTGATGGCTACCAGCCCAAGGTGAAGATGATGACCCCAGAACATATTCGGATTCGCTTATCGTCGTTGGATTATTACGACTTGCTAATGCTGCTACCAGGAATGAGTGAACGGCAGCAGGCTATTTTGGGCAAGGCATTTAAGCTTTTGCAACGCCATCGTCAGGGCGAGGCGAGATGGAGCGTACAGGATTTGATTGCATCGGTGCGAGAGGCCGACACTCAGGTAGATGATGAGGGGAATGAAAAAATGGGATCGTCGGTTCAGGCGTTGGAGTGGAAACTGGAAGGGTTGGACCGATCGCAATATTTCCACACGTTTGAGCATACGGTCGCGCCACGGGATTTGTTTCAGCCCGGTCAGGTGACAGTGTTACAGATGAATGAAATTTCCCAGGAAGAACAACAGGTCATTTGTGCGGCGGTGCTGCGGCAAACCAACCAAGCGCGCATGAATACGGCCCGTGAAAAAGTTCAGCCAGGAGATGAGAGTTACTTGCCCTATCCGGTTTTTATGCTGATTGAAGAGGCCCATCGATTTGCCCCGGCTCATGAACCGTCGCGCTGTAAGCAGATTTTGCGGACTATTCTAAGTGAGGGGCGAAAATTTGGGATGGGTGTGGGATTAATTACGCAGCGTCCAGGGAAAATTGATGCGGATGTGTTGTCCCAGTGTATGAGTCAGTTTATTATGCGAATTATTAATCCGGTGGACCAAGACAGCTTGAAGTATGGCGTTGAAGCTGCGGGGCGAGATTTGCTGAAGGAGTTGCCTGCACTAACGAAAGGACAGGTGATTGTGTCGGGGGCTTGTGTGAATACACCGATTTTGTGCAAAGTCCGATCGCGATGGACGAAGCATGGGGGCGAGACGATGGATGCGCCGAGTGAGTGGCTGAACTATTTTCAAGCCCATCGTCAAGTTAGTCGCGCGATCGACCAAGCTCCAGTTTCGATTCCCAATAGCCGATCGTCGTCAGAACCCCGTAAAAAAGGTCGCAGTGTGGATTAGGACTTGTACGATTACCTAGCTTTATTTAGCGCGGACTCTTGG
Source organism: Synechococcales cyanobacterium (assembly GCA_043787635.1). GTDB lineage: Bacteria > Cyanobacteriota > Cyanobacteriia > Leptolyngbyales > Leptolyngbyaceae > JAAFJU01. The sequence goes on from JAYVUU010000069.1 coordinate 24,084, forward strand.
TTGTTTTTGTAGCGAACTGTGCGGTCTTGGGCGATCGTATAATACTTATCGGTTGGCGGCACTTGAGACATTAGGTCCGAGGCTTTACCCCACTTATCTGCGATCGTTTGCCATTCTTCTGGCGTTTGCGCTTTGCTGCCTAATGCCACGCTTTCCTCAGCAAGACGAACAGCCGTCGGGAATGCCTCTGGACTATCGGTCGGTTTTGATTCGGGTTGTTTAGCGGCGCGGGGTTGAACGTCGATCGGCTTGGGTGGATTGGTCGTTATCGAAGTTGTTTCACTGGGTTTGTTAATCAGACTGAAAACTCCCCCGCCCAGAAAAAGTAATACAGTCGTCACTCCGATTCCCCCAAGAATGCCCCGCCAGTATTGTTTTTTTTCCCGCTGTTGACGAGCGGATGGCCCCCCAATTTGATCCGATCGGCTAGCCATGGATTCCTTGAGATCTTCCATTGTGGTCTTGAGAAAATTAGGTCGAACTAGAGTAACTTCCTTGTACCAAAGGAGCTTTTCTGGTTCTCGGCTAATTTCATCCAGCCACAAAAGCTGCTGCTCACGAACAATACGGCTATTGATGTTGACTCGACGTACTCCACGAGGGGCCAGTAATTCCAGAATCTGCTTAATCCGATCGGGCAACGTCTCTTGATCGAGTTGAGTTGGTGTATCGGCTTCACATAGGAGCTGTAGTAATCCACCGTCGTAGACCGCCCGCGTTCGCACTCCCAGATCAGAAAGTTCTTGGTTTAGCACTTGAATAATTGCCGCGACACTCCCTTGGTGGGCTTGCTTGCGAACATCATTGGCGGGATTAGTAACAGTAGACATGATGGCTTAAAACAAGGGTCCAAAATATACCACTCATCTAAACACAACTCTTTAGCTCCAACAGCATTAAATCATTAAGGTTTGGATTTAATCTCGTCTGGCTAGTCGTCCATCAAATGACGATAATCATTAAACCGTCGAATTTGCCAAAGATCCGTGTTTAGCCGATTCTCATTTTGTAGGTGCCATCGATCGCGATCGATCCAAAATTCAAACATCGCCGTATTGTGAGACGAAATTCGCCACGATCGGTCCATACCCAGAAGCTCCGCGATCAGATGGGGCAGAAAACCGCTGTGACTCACAATCCACAACTTGTCATTATTTTTGTGGCGGTTGAGAATCTTACAAATAAAACGGTGGGCACGATCGCGAACCTCCACCAACGACTCGGCTTCGGGCACTTGGATCCATTCCGGCGTAGATTCTAGCCTAGCGCAGAGTTCAGGATGGCGGGCCTTGGCTTCAATCCAGGTTAACCCTTGAAAAATGCCATTGTGAAATTCTCGCAGGTCATCCATGTAGGCAATGATGATCGGCTCCGGGTCTTCTGCCGCGCTAACGCTGTTAGTCCAATCTCGGACAAAGGCAGGCGATCGGTCTTGAAAGGGAGCCAGAGCGATTTTGGTGGTTTGCAGGGTTCGTCTGAGGGGACTGCTGTAGATATGGGAGGGAGTCCAACCTTCGCGCAGAAGAAGTTGACCCAGCTTTTCGGCTTGTTGCTGACCTTTTTCCGTTAAGGGATATTCACCCTGACCCTGCATCCGTTTTTCAATATTGCCCGTGGACTCAGCATGACGAATGAAAAGCAGTTTGAGAAATTGCATAACCGAGTACCGAAACGGTAGGGAGAGGGTCTATGGGGTGAGATCCATTTGTCATCAATATGGGTCTTTAACGTTTTCACAGATGAGTCATCAGATACAGATTAGCCAGCGATCGGTTTACAATGTCTGGGTCCAGAAAGAAGCACTGAAACCGATCTAAGGGTAAATTCCTATGATGACCATTCTAAAGTCTACAACCCGACACATTCATATTTTTACCGCAGAAATTCAGGATAGCGAACTGATACCCAGCGACACGGTGCTCACCATGGATGTAGATCCAGACAATGAATTTATCTGGTCCACGGATACGCTACAAAAGGTCTATCAGAAGTTTGATGAGCTGGTCGAGTCCTACAGTGGGGCAGATCTAACGGACTACAACCTTCGTCGCATTGGCTCAGACCTGGAACATTTGGTCCGATCGATGCTCCAAGCGGGAGAAATCTCCTACAATCTGAATGTCCGAGCGCTAAATTACAGCATGGGCCTACCTCGCGTCGTGGATCAATCCGTCTAAGCCATTGGGCCAAAACCGATTGGCCATTCTGGGGGAATTGTAGGCACAACATTTTTTTCACCCCAATCAACCTAGCCCTATGACTCCAGAATCGCAGCGTTCCGCCGTTACTCCCCCGCCCCCGCCCCGTGTCCCGATCGCGCCCCCGCCTCCCATGCGCGGTTCATCGGTGCTGTCGGTCGTGATGGCTCCGGGCGAGGCTGAAGCAACGGAATTTTTCACACCCGCCTCAACGCCCACAACAGTATCGCGAGGGGATGACCCAACTCACACCCAGCTCCTCCCAAATTTTTCAGCACCGACAGAAACGCAGGCGTTCCCCGCGACCATGACTCAGCCGCTATCCATGCCGCTGGCTGTCCCTCTCGCCCACCCCGCTGCGCACGTTCAATCCTCTCCTCCCCCTTCGCCAGCAACCCCCTCGCCCGGTGCTGCCGTTTCTCCCTTTACCAACACAGGTCGATCGGGTCCATCTCAAGGCTCGCCGACTCTCCTGCAAATTGTACGCCGAGCCTTTGATGAAGGAATTTCGGATTTGCACTTGGGTGTAGGGGAAGTGCCGAGATTCCGAGAGCGCGGTGAAATGCTGACGACTGAATATCCGGTGACCGATCGGGATACATTCTACAGTTGGATCCGCGAGGTCTTGAGCGATGAAGATGTCGAAAAATTTGAACGAACGCTAGATTTTGACGGCGCAACGCAATACGACTTCGCGCGGGTCCGGATCAATATTTTTGATGCCTTGCACGGTCCGTCTATGGTCATGCGGTTGATTCCGCTGAAAATTCTGACCATGGAGCAGCTTAACTTACCCACTATATTTAAGGATGTTTGTCACTATCACAAGGGGTTAATTCTGGTCACGGGTCCGACGGGTTCCGGCAAATCCACCACCATGGCTGCGATGGTGGATTACATGAACAAGGAGATGCCGAAGCACATCATTACGATTGAGGATCCGATCGAATTTATTCACAAAAGCCAAAAATCACTGATCAAACACCGCGAAGTTGGCATCAATACCCACAAGTTTGATAATGCCCTCAAGGCTGCACTGCGGGAGGATCCTGACTGCATTCTGGTGGGGGAAATGCGAGATAAGGAAACGGTTACTACCGCCCTCAAAGCAGCCCAAACTGGACACCTAGTCATGGGCACCCTGCACACCAACAGCGCTGTTAAGACCATTGAGCGGGTATTAGGATTGTTTCAACCGGAGGAACAGCC
>JAYVUU010000070.1:0-15213 GCA_043787635.1 Synechococcales cyanobacterium
CCCCTTGAAAAGGGGGAACAAGAGTAAGACTTATTTCATAGTCCCCCTTGAAAAGGGGGATTTAGGGGGATTGGGTCTGGCTGAGGACAGGTTTCAGACTTGCTGTGTATGTGGCAGGTCTGAATAGAGGGAAGCTGCAATCTTGGTCGATTTGTGTTCAGATATCTTAGTAACGATCGACTTCCTTCAGAGCGGCTTTCTAGATCGACGCAGACGTTAGTATTTTTGTTTCTGAGGCAACTAACTACTTTTTAGTGGCGATCGCAATTTTGACACCGTCAATTTTCTTCACTTGATCCAAGACTGCCACAATGTTTCCATGCTCAACGCTTTTGTCTGCATTAATAATCACGCTCGTTTGCTGGTTCGCTAGCATTAAGGACCGAACATTGGTTTCAAGTTGATCAAGTGAAATAATATTTTTATTGAGTGCCAGTGTTCCATTCGACAGAACAGTAACATTGACCCTCGTTTGTTGTTGCTGCTGGGATTGGGATGCTTTGGGTAAATTTACAATTAACCCTTCTGATTTTGTTAAGTACAAGGTAGACATAATAAAAAATGTCAAAATCGCAAATACTACATCCATCAATGGCACAAGTGTTGTAGAGACCTCGATCGGTCGATCGGATTCAATTGGAGTACGAATCATACAACTTCCACCATTTCAATCCTATTTTCTAACCGACAGCGCTGCACCAATTCCATTTGCCCTGCACATTCCTCTAGTAAGGTCATTTGACGTTGATACGCACTTCGGAAAATAGTGATGACAACAAGTGCGATCGTGGCTACGACAATTCCGGCGGCGGTGGTTACTAATGCTTCTGCAATTCCGGCTGATACTACAGCACTTTTAGTCCCGCCCACATCTCCAATGTTCAATCCACTAAATGCTTGAATCAATCCCGTTACCGTACCCAATAGTCCTAATAACGGTGATAGTCCGATAATCATTTCATACCAATTCATAAATCGCTTCAGTCCCGGTATCTCCGATCGCAATTCCGTCTCTATGGCTAATCGGAAAGTGTCCATACTCGGATTCTTTAATTGTAATGCTGCCAACATAATCCGAGCAAGGGGTAAATCTAGATTTCGTTGAGCTTTTTCCACCGCGAGTTCTGGCTGTTTTTGATATAGGGCAACCAATTCTTTTGCAAATTTCGGCTGCTGTCGCGAGATTTTCAACCAAAATATTCCCCGTTCGATCGCCGATGCAATTACAAAAATCGAAAATCCCAGTAGGGGAAACAATACAACTCCGGCAGTTGTAAACAATAGACTAAATAGACCCATCCCAGATTCCTTCACGCCCCATTCAAGACCCATGACTCCAGAAAGATTATGGTATGGTTACTGTATCTAGTGCAAGTATTTCTCAATAAGACAGCCTGTCGTAGTTCAGATTTAGTTCTCCCATGGAATCCTCATCTCTATCTAAGTCTTCTATTTCATCATCGTTACAGCAGCGTGAGCAAGAACGACGACGACAGGTCCACTCTTTTAGATATACGGTTCCGATCGCCCTAGTTCTGCATCTTGGTTTGGTTTTGGTTTATGCAGGTTCGATCGCTAAGAATATGGTTAATTCGCCCCCAGAAGAGGTTGAAATCATTGTGGAAGATGCCCCAAAAGAGAATTCATTAGAATCTGGGGGGAATGGGGGTGGCGGTTCTGCGTTTTTACGATTCCAGGGGAGTGTTGAAGCGGTGAGCGGTAATGTGGACGGTAACAACATTGCAGTTTTAGGCAATCCATTTTTTATCCCTGAATCCAGCCCAGTGGAAAACATAGCCGCACCGATCGAGCCTGATTTGAAATCCGTAGATTCGGTGACAGAAGCCTTACCGGAAGTTTCACAAGAAACCAAGCCAGAAATCAAAAAAAAGCCTGAAGAAAAGTCTCAAAGTGAATCTAAACCTGATCCTAAACCAGACAAAAAGACTACCGTGCCGCCATCAAAATTAGGTCAATTTGATAGTAGCGCTAATGGTAAGGGGAGTAAGGGCGATCGTAATACTGGAAGGCTCAATTCTCTCAATTCTAATGCCGCTAATGGTGCAGTCGGAAAAGGCAACGGTAACGGACTGGGAAATGGAACAGGCAGCGGCAACGGGTTGGGAAGTGGCAATGGATCGGGGAATGGATTCGGGAATGGCAAGGGGGCAGGATTACCGAATGGTCTTAATCAAACTAAGCTGAACCAAAAACCATCGAACGGATTAAAACCGATCGTTCCTGTGGTGATGAATCCTACTGCTCAACCAAATCTTGCTAAAAAGGGACCAAAATGCATCGAAAACTGTGGCTTAAGTGAATACCTTGGTGCAGAGGGAACCCTGCGTATTAGTCAAGAAATTGGCAAAGACGGTACCGTTATTCCTAAACTTTTACAATCTAGCGGTGATCTCGAACTCGATCGTAAAGCTCTCGAAGCCGTCAGCCGCCGTAAATATGAAGCATCTGAAGACGGGGGGCGAACGACTATCCGGGTAACATCTCAGCAGGAGGGGTCGGACTTCCAGCGTCAGCAGGACTCTCGCCGTCAACAACAACAACAATCTGAACAGCGGCAATCCGAACAGCGGCAATCCGAACAGGATACGATCGCCCGTGAGCGTGCCCTTCAAGAACAAGAAAATCGCAAACCTATTAAACCTGAACTTGCTGTACCTGAGCCTATACCCACAACCGTTCCGTCTCCCGTTGTGCCTGTGCCTGCTGAACTTGAGCCTTTAGCCCCCGCGATCGAACCTATTATTCCTGAGTCTGTAGCGCCCGCTCCCTTACCTGGATCCGTTCCTGAATCTACGCCTGAACCTGTACGTCAAGATATCGCGCCTGTGCCCCTAGCTCCTGAATCCATAGCATCTCCCGGACCTGAACCTGTAACATCGCCAACTCCTTAAGCCAACTCCCTAGTATGACGGGCTGTCTTTTGACAGAGTCCATGGAGTCAATACAAGATTGGATAAGTTTATCTTCTTCAGAAAAGTAACATGTGTTCCAAGCTTAAAATCTCAACGATCGGATTCGGCAGTTTTATTCTTTTAAGTACTCCAGCACTTGCCGAACCTCCGATCGTCCGCCTCCGAGATCTGCCAAAAACCAGCCATCAAGCCCATGAACTCTTGGCTCAAAGCGAGAAATCTGAAGCCCCTGAAGAAGAACTTATTATTACTGGCAAGAAAAAAGATAAGCCCACTGCGACTCCAGTTTACAAAGTCAATCAAGAACAGATTAAAAACCAGGGTAGTCGTAGTGTTTCAGAAGTTCTCAGAAACCAGCCTGGATTTGCCGTTAACGATACCGGATTCGCCGCAGATATTCACACAGGCGGAAGTTATCGCGGGGCTAGTATTAATCAATCGGTTTATCTTCTAAATGGCCGATCGATCGGGACCAATAACAATACCTATCACGGCAATATTGATCTCAATAGTATTCCGACAAGTACGATCGATCGAATAGAACTTTCTAGCGGTAGTGCCTCTACACTCTATGGATCGGAAGCGTTTGGCGGCGTGGTTAATATCATTACAAAACCCGGAAGCCAAACCCCGAAGTTTACCCTAGGTGTAACATTGGGTTCCTTTGGGCAACAGAACTATCGTATTGGCTATGTCGGATCTAGTAAAGGTTTAGACTATGCCTTTAGGTATGAGCAAGGTCGCGCTGACAATAACTATGATGTCCCTGTAGGTGCTGCAAATCGTGGACCTAATGGCAAACTTTTCAACGCGGACACTGCTACAAATAATTACTATGCCCGAATTAGTGCAGCGCTTGATCCCCGTAATACATTGACATTTGATGCGACTAAGATCACTAGCCAAAAGGGATTGATTTACTTTGGGTTCCCATTACAACGCGATCGCCTTGATCATGATGCATACAATATTGGGTTAAATTTACGATCGGAATTATCAAAGGATTCAATCCTAAACACTACGATCGGCTACAATCGGGATTATTTCAATACCTATGGACCGACAGGCGCGACATTCTTCCGAACTGGAGACTTAGATTCAAGAGCATTTACCGTTCGACTTGATCATGATTGGCAACTCGCAAAAGGAGTAAAGCTTCGTTGGGGCACAGATATTAAGAATGAATCTTTGAATTCGACGGCAAATAGTAGCAATCCAGCCGCCAGTGCATTCAATGGCAGAATTGAACAATCCCGATTTTTGCCGTCATTATTTGCATTAGGAACAATTGATCTCGGTCGTAATGTTCAAGCAGAATTAGGACTCCGGCAGAACTTCACCGATCGGGCGGGAAGCGCGCTCAATCCTAGTCTGGGATTAAATTGGTCGGTAACAGAAGCCCTTAATTTACGGAGCAGTTGGGTTTCTGTGCGACGGTTGCCGGGACTTGACCAACTCTACGCTTATGATACGGTTCATCGCTGGCTTCCTAATGATCAACTTAAGCCCGAATTTGGGAGTTCCTGGACTGTTGGTGCAGATCTTAAATTGACTGATAAATTCACGGGACAAGTGACCTATTTTGGAAGCAGCCTAAACGATCGTATCGCAACTCAGCCCACAAGCATTAGTCAAACGAGTAAATGGCAAAATATCGGGCTGGTCAATACTAATGGTCTTGAATTAGCACTGCAATATCAAATCACCCAAAAATGGCGAACCTTTCTCAACTATACCTACACGGATGCTCGCATTGCTACGGGGGCTGATACGGGACGACAACTTAGTCAGATTCCGTTTTCTGCGGCGCAGTTTGGGCTAGGGTATGACCATCGCGGTTGGAAGGTTAATCTGTTAAACAATTACTACAGTGGTTCGAGACGATCGTTGTTTCTCAATCCGGGTGATACTGCTGATAGCTATTCTCCGTCTTGGCTCAATGTAGATCTGAATGCCCGCGTACCCTTTACACCCCAAATCGGAATGACGTTCTATGTCCAAAATCTTTTGGGTGGAACCTATGAAAAAACAAATCGAATCTATGAACCCAGTACAACATTCCGCGTGGCATTGGATGCTGAGTTTTAAACGATCGTAGCGGTTTCAATGACGGGTTATACGTCACAGATTAAAAGTCTACGTCGTCGTCATCTTCGTCATCTTCGAGTTCTTCTAGAGCGTCACTGCCAATGATTTGTACGATCGTTGGCAGTATTGTTTCTGGTTCCTCAATCACATCAATTTCATCATCTAGGGTAACGATCTTTCCATCAAATGCCATAGCCAGACTTTTCGTGGCTTTAGTCAATTCATCAACTTCCCAGGATGGTGCACCATTAGTGTTCTCCTTGACCCCATGGTCATAAATCACAGGAGCGGGCTTTGGTGTGGTTTGGCGCGTGATGGGGATTACGTTCTGAGGCGGAGTGGGTAGCGGGGCGATCGTCGGTTCGATCGGCAAAGGGTGAACTTTGGGGGCTTCTCCTTCTGGGGCTTTCCCTTCAGTGACAACAAAGGTCATTTTCACGGTGACTTTTAGGGTCTTGCTACAGGCTTTTCCGAGTTGGGGCGATCGATCTTTGACAATAGCTTCACTGGATCTTTGAAGAATACCAATTTTAATTTCTTGACCCTTGAGTTCTACAACATAACAATTTGTACTAAAGACTGCACGAGCAGAAGCGGCTTCGACATTAGAAAGAATTTCTTGCCACAGGGTGCCTAAATCTCGATCGCCGTCGGGTGGGGTTTGCGATCGAGTTGCAATCGGTACAATTTTTGGCGGTACTTCAGACCTGGTTTGATGCTGAGCGATAGGTGTTGACTGTTGCACTTGTGGAAGTGCTTGCGGCTGGGCGATGGGTGCAGCCTGCGATCGGGCTACGGTTGGAATCCGAGATGTGTTGGTTGGTGTTACCGTTGAACCCAAGGCACTGGGGAGTAATCCCATTAATGTTATTTCTAACCAAAGTCTAGGCTGAGTTGTATGTTTGATTTGAACTTCTGCGGACCGTAAATGCTGTTGACCTTGTAATATCCAAGCAATCTCTGCGCCGTTTGCAAACGTGGTCATTTGTACCCAAGTGGGTGGCGTAATTGCGGCTAAATCATTACGAGTGGGGGCCGTTTTTGCAATTAACAAATCACGATAGAAACTCGCCAAATTTTGCAACACAATCATCGGCTCTCGCCCACGATCCATAAGTTTACGAGTTTGGTCGAGCATGGTTTCAGCATTGTCACTGGCGATCGCTTGAACCAATGCCATTAAATCTCGTTCAGGAACCGCGCCGACTAAATCCCAAACTTTATCCACCGAAACTTCATCCGGCGACAAACTCAATTGGTCTAACAAACTTTCAGCATCGCGCAATCCACCTTGAGAAATTTGTCCGACGAGATGGAGGGCTGCGGGGGCGATCGAAATGTTTTCTTGTTTTGCGATATGAACTAAATGTTGAACTAAAGAATCTAGTGGAATTCGTCTAAAATCAAACCGTTGGCAACGGGAAATAATGGTTGGGATAACACGTTGAGGGTCGGTAGTTGCTAGGACAAAGATAACCCGATCGGGCGGCTCTTCTAATGTTTTCAACAAGGCATTGAACGCAGCACTCGTTAACATGTGGCAGTTATGAACGAGTAATCCATTGGCAACAAAGTTATGATTATCTTTAACTTCGATGTCATAAACATTCTCGAAAATGCTAGGTTCGATCGACTCAACGATCTCGAAATTTGTAGTCCATTGAGGGAATCGAAAATTGTTTAAAGTCAGAAATCCATCGTCTTGATGCTTTGGCGTTGAGACGTAGGAGTTGATATTGATTTCCTGTTGACTTTCGAGTGAATTTTTGAATTTTGGCTTCATAGCCTCGATCCAAGAGCCATTCAGACAGAATAAATTGTTCGGCTTCAGAAAACCCTTCGGTATGAAGCTGAATTGTTGGACTTCCCCAAGAACTGACGGAGAGGGAGCCATCGTCCATGTACCACCAAGCCATGCCTTCAGGTGTAATAGCATTGAGCCAATCGAGGGTGACGAACTTTCGATCGCCATTTGGTTTGACGGTTGAAAAGACTGAATTGAGTTCTGGGTGGCATTGGGTATAGGCGACGGTTGATTGTTCCCCATAGCCTGCATTGTTGGTAGTCCGTAATCTTGGACGAAGTGCGGACAGTCTTTCCGTCTTGTACCGAAGCCATTCGATTTGTTTAATCCCATGAGTCCAAGCAATCCGGGGAAAGCGGCTGTGGGTATTTGGAAAGCCAATTGAGGCATCCCCCAAAAGTGTTCCATAGACCAATCCCAAAATGGTTGTATCGATCGTCTCTGATTCTGATATGAAGTTTTGAGTACGCTTATTCCAAAGTCCATGACCTTTGAGGTAAGGATGTCTAGACCATTGAGTTTGAATACTTTGAATGCCTTTTCCTTTTTGTTGAAGAAACTCTGGAACGATGAGTTTGTTTCTACAACCACAGGCACAATCGGGGCGCAGGGGTTCAACATGTTGTAAGATGCTGTCCCGATCGTAGATCTTTGCCCCATAGGTATTTCCGCGAAACTGGTGTCCTCTTGCATAGCGCCGGATGCGACCATCAGTTCCATATTCATAAATAGATTCCCCACAGCCACAGGTGCAGGGGATAAGATTTTCATTCCTTCTTTTACGTCTTTGGCTGGAATCCATCCGTTTTCCGTCCTAATTAAATGATTACCCGTGCATTGAATCTCACGCGATGATTTAGTTCTAAGTTTTATTGTCTGACGAATTCCTTGATCAAGCCATCGGAGAATTGGCTTAAATTCCCACTCTTGCTTGTTCTCGTTGTAACTCAGTGCTTGTCTTCCCTGTAGTGATGGATCATCAATCCGCATTAACCCCGCATCGGTCATTACCAAGGCATCACCTGTCAAACATTCGTCAATAATATAAACCTTATAACGACAACGAACGGGCGCAAATTGCGATCGTTCAATCAATTCTCGAATACTATCGACTCCAGTATTACTGGCCGCATCAATTTCAATTACATCTAGAGCATTGCCTTTAGTAATTTCTTGACAGACTTCACAAACTCCGCAAGGCGTTGGGGTTGGACTCGTGCCTGCAATACAATTGAGCGATTTTGCAAAAATTCGGGCACTTGATGTTTTACCTGTTCCCCGTGCGCCTGTGAAAAGGTAGGCTGGGGCAATACGGTTTTGAGTGAGGGCGCTGCTGAGAGTGGTTGCGATCGCCTCTTGGCCCACCAGTTGTGCAAAGGTTTGAGGGCGATACTTGTGGTGAAGGGGAATGTAGGTCATAGGGACGATCGCAATGTAACAGAGACCAATTGTACGATCGATCGGGCAATCGGTAGGACCAGAAAATTTGCTAACAGTCCAAGCCTACCAATGACTACAGGTCTTGGAATCCCACTCATCGATAAAATTGAAAACTTTCGAGTACCCTAGATACTGTATGGGTGTGATCTGTTCAAATGACTGAAAACCTCCTAACTTCACCACTTGATGATCAACGATTTACCCCTGTTATGCTCCAGCGTCTTAAAAATCGAAAAGTTGCCGTAATCTGGGCGATCGTCGGCATAGCCCCCCTTGCAGTTCCTGGGTTTGGAGATGTCCATTTTGCGGGTCTGCATCGGTTCTACTTAAAAGAATACGGCTGGGGTATGGTGTATCTGTTTTTTGGTCTATTCACACCAATTCCTTGGATCGCAGGCGTAGTGGAAGGCATATGGTATTTGGTCCAAGATGAAGCGCAGTTTCAGCACAATTTTAATCAAGGAGTCAATGCTGATTCCATCCCCGCAGACAGTGGCGCTGTGAAGCTATCTAGTACAGTAAAAGCAGTTGAGCCAACCTTGACCGTCAACGTAAGTCCGGCGGCTAAGATGGCAGAAGCGGTCCGGGAACTCGATCGGCTACGGCAAGAAGGCTTGCTTTCAGAATATGAATTTGAGCAGAAGAGGCGACAGTTAATCGCTCGACTTCGATGAGATCTATTTCAAAAACGTATTGAAATACAATCGGTCTGACCCTATCTCAATACGTTCTTCTCAATTCAACTACGATCGGACCGATCGAAACATTCCAAATCGACACAAACCCCGACCAAACGCAAGGCGCATCAGCATTAACGTAGGCACTTCTCGCAATGATTTTATAAACCCCGGAACCCCAAACTTAATCAACCCCGCTGGCCGCACAACTCCCTGCCAAATCGAATCCAACCACGAGGGCAAGGTCTCACGAGTCCAATCCGCCGTCGTCACCATGCCTGACTTCGACAGCCCTGTTTGCTCCAATAACTCCGCAAACCCCTCGATACTTGCAAACTCTGGATGCGCCCACTGATCCAAAAGCTGCTTCATCACCCAACGCTCCCACAACACCAGCGGCTTCTTCCGCGCATCCCGCTGATTCCAATCCGCCACCACCAACACTCCACCCGGCTTCAACACCCGCATTAGCTCCCGCGCAAACCCCGCCTTATCTGGCATGTGTGGACCCGCTTCAATACACCACACCACATCAAAACTGCCATCGGCAAAGGATAAATCCATCGCATCATCCCGCTGAAACGTTGCCGTCACCCCTGAGGGAGTCAACTCCGTAGCCCGCCGAACCTGCCCTGGACTAATCGTAATTCCCGTCACTTTAAACCCATACTCACGCGCCAAAATTCGACTGCTTCCCCCAATCCCACAGCCCACATCCAAAACGGTCGTGCCCACCGGAAATTGATCTAGTCCGCCCCACTTCACCATTTCATGAACAAAATCTGACTTCGCCGCCAAAAAGTCTTTGCGTCTTACCGGATTGCCATAGTGCCCAAGGTGAATATGCTCACCCCAATAAAATTCCAAAATTCCATCTTCTGTCCACTCATCGTAGGCCGTCGCCACGGACTCCCCAGATTCGTACTGACGGGGACTAAGTAAATAAATCGCTGCTAACCCTGCCGCGCCTAAAACCATTAACCAGGTGATGTTCATAATAATTCTTAACAGTACTCCTACCATCTTACGCATTTTCTTTAAATAACCATTGACCTGCGTGATTTTCCGCTTGGACTCTCTGTTCGACAATGATCCAAGCGTCTTAGAGGAAAGTTTTTAGCAGTCAAACACCTGATTTGTCTTTAATGTGGCTTTTTATCCAATTGCATAGCCTGAGCTAAGGTGAGTTTAACGCCCGATCGATCGATGTAGGGCTGAAGTTGTGCGGTTGTCCAGCCCGTGAGAATGCTCAAGTTCTCTGGCGTAATCCCGCGCATCAACAGGTCTACACACCAAGTCTGTTGGGCCTGTAGCACCGTCGGCATCCCTCCCCCAGCCCGCAATAAACCCTCACACCAAGCTTGCCAAAGCTCCGAAATCTGCCCGCTCGATAGGGGTTGTCCCTCTAAAACAAACAATGAATGGTGTTCATCTTTGCGTTGTTTCAGCCATTTTGTAAGGGGATTACTACTATAGGAGCCATAGCGTTTGCCGAGAATCCATTGATTGAGAGGAATGGGGCAAAATTTCGATGTAAGCTTAACTTGCAGATAGCTTTGATCCCGATCGCTGATATATTGCTGACGATTCAGCCCCGAAACTTCCTCTGGAGAAAGTCCAGAACCTAGCAGCACATAGGCTAAGGCGAATTCTTGAACGCCTAATTTACGCGATCGGTCCAAGATTTGATGGACCCAGTGATCGGGTAAATCTTCCACTAAACCGGATAAGGGTCGATCGGAAATACGGTCGGAAACGCCAGATTCACAGAGACAAGTCTGAATTAACCGATCGAGAAAATCAGCCCGATCGCGCCATAAACCATGAGCATCAAGCGTCAACTCCGCCATCACATATCCCAGAAGCGCACTGTTAAAAATAGTAATATCAACCCCCGGAGCCGTCTCTGAGAAATATTGGCTGATCTGTTGATTAGCCGCACTCAGGCGATTGGTGAGAGCGCGGCGGGTTGCAATAGCCGCATCAGGTTCCCCAAGAAACGATCGCAGCAGTTCCGAGGACCGATCGCACACCTCCAAAGTGGCACTTGCATAATCCCGAAGACATTGGGCTACATCTCCAGAAGCCGGAACTTGATGAACGATCGTCCCCAAGTTCTGAAAGCTGTCCGACTCCTCAATTACCGCCAATATCAACCCCTGTTTATTGCCAAATTGTCGAAAAAGCGTCACCTCGTTCACCGCCGCCGCTTCTGCAATCTGTCGGGTTGTTGCGGCACTGATACCGCCACTTGTAAATAGCGCAAGCGCTGACTGGATTAGACGTTGACGCGTTGAAGAGGAAGCCATAGTTTCTATAGGAAAAGGGACGATCGAAGACTTTGTAAGCAATACTTGCATTTTTCAAAAAAGCTTGCTAAGGTAATTGTAAGCGAAACTTGCAGTGCTGCTTGCAATCTTACTGCACTATTTTCAAGCATCAAACCTTCAACCCCGAAAAATATTATGACAACTCGAACTGACTCGATCGGCGGTTCTACTGCGCTGAATTGGACAAATGTTTTGTTTTTTAGTCTTTTCCACCTAATTGCATTGATTGCTGCTCCTTTAACATTTTCTTGGTCTGCTTTGGGGGTTGCACTGTTGTTGCATTGGTTGTTTGGTGGGATTGGTATTTGCATGGGATATCATCGGATGCTTAGCCACCGAAGCTTTCGGGTGCCGCGTTGGTTGGAGTACATCATTGCGACGTTTGGGGCTTTAGCTATTCAAGGCGGACCAATTTTCTGGGTCGGGGGGCATCGTCAACACCATGCCCATACTGAAGATCTGAATAAAGATCCTTACTCCGCAAGTCGCGGTTTTTGGTGGAGCCACATTGCTTGGATTCTTTACCCTAGCCCCGAAAGCTTTGATCCAAAACTGTATAGTCATCATGCTCCAGACCTAGCGAGACAAGGATTTTACCGCTTTCTCGATCGATACTTTTTAGCCCTACAGGTGCCCTTAGGATTGGGACTATATGCCTTAGGTGGATGGTCCTTTGTGGTCTATGGAATCTTTGTCCGATCGGTCCTCTTGTGGCATTCAACATGGTTTGTAAATTCGGCTTGTCATGACCAAGGATATCGAAATTTTGCGGCTAAAGATGGGTCCCGAAATCTTTGGTGGGTGTCGATTTTGACCTACGGTGAAGGCTGGCATAATAATCACCACGCCTATCCCCATGTCGCAAAATCGGGATTCCACTGGTGGGAAATTGATACCACTTGGATGGCGATTCGGAGTTTACAATTGCTCGGTTTGGCAAAGAAGGTCAATCTTTATCCTAAGGGGACGATCGTCTCAAAATAGAGGGTACGATCGCGAGTTCCTCCGCTGGAATCTAAGTGAGAATGCTATGGTAATGGGTAGTCTCTTCACTTAAATTCAAACGCACAATGCAATCCACAATGCAGTACAAACCGATTCATGTCATTGGCGGTGGTCTTGCTGGGACCGAAGCCGCTTGGCAAATTGCTCAGGCGGGTCTTCCTGTGGTGTTGCATGAGATGCGTCCGCTGGTAAAAAGTCCGGCTCATCACAGCGAGCACCTAGCGGAGCTAGTTTGTAGTAATTCCTTTGGGGCACAGTCGCCCGATCGAGCCTCCGGGTTGGTTCATGAGGAACTACGACGTTTGGGATCAATTGTGATGCAGAAAGCTGATGAACATCATGTTCCGGCGGGTGGGGCATTGGCGGTCGATCGGGGAGTATTTGGCGATGACTTAACCCAAACCCTGGCGAATCATCCCTTAATTGAGTTAAGACGCGACGAAGTGCAGTCGATTCCCTCTGATGGTGTCGTGGTATTGACCACCGGACCGTTGACCACTGATGCCCTAGCGGATGATCTGCGGCGGGTGACGGGGATGGAATACATGAGCTTTTTTGATGCAGCCAGTCCGATCGTCGTGGGTGAATCGATTAATTGGGATGTGGCATTTTTGGCCTCACGATACGATCGCGGTGAAGCAGCCTATTTAAATTGTCCGATGGATAAGCCTCAATATTTGGCATTTTGGCACGCTCTATGTGCTGCTGAACAAGCAGAATTAAAAGATTTTGAACGAGAAACAGCGAAGTTTTTTGAAGCTTGTTTACCCATCGAAGAAATGGGAAAACGGGGCGAAGACACCATGCGGTATGGTCCGCTCAAACCCGTGGGCTTGTTTGATGCGCGCAAGGGTGATTTTAAGGAAAACAAACAACTGCGCCCCTATGCCGTAGTTCAACTGCGCCAGGAAGATAAGGCAGGTCAGCTTTGGAATATGGTCGGCTTCCAAACCAATCTGAAATGGGGTGAACAAAAGCGTGTATTTCAGATGATCCCAGGATTGGAGAATGCTGAATTTGTAAGAATGGGAGTGATGCACCGTAATACCTTCATCAATTCGCCAGAATTACTGCATTCAACCCTTCAGTTCAAATCGCGACCAACTCTGTTCACCGCTGGTCAAATTAGTGGAACCGAGGGCTATACGGCAGCGAGTGCAGGCGGCTGGTTGGCTGGAACCAATGCGGCAAGGCTGGTGTTGGGCAAAGACCCGATCGCATTGCCTGTTACCACCATGATGGGGGCACTGTTTGAATTTATTAGCTCTGCATCGCCGAAACATTTTCAGCCCATGCCTCCAAATTTTGGCATTTTACCGACATTGCCAACGAAGGTCCGCAGTAAACAAGAACGCTACGGTCAGTACCGCGATCGGTCCTTTAGCGATTTAGCCGAGTGGGCGATTCAGAACCAAATTAAGCTGCACTCGACCCGATATACGGAATTGGCACTAGAGGCATTGACCGAAGAGACCTTAGCAGAGAGTGCCAGAACTGAACATCTAGTGTCAGTGTAGGATTTCGATTATCGGGAACTTGATCTGTCACCTAAGATTCATATTAGACAGAATGACTGTGCTAGTATTCTGGGACCGTTTGAGGCGGCTGAGAGGTCTGAATAGCGGGTTTTTGCCCTTGTGCTTGGCTCAGTTATGGCTTCGAGACTTATTATTTTGTGGTGGTAGAGGAGTAACAAACGTGACGAAGCGATTCATGGGAGATTCTAGTACCTTGCCGCATAAAACCTATCCAGAGCCTTTCCGTGTGGGGGTTGTGGGCATTGGGAATATGGGACAACATCATGTCCGAGTTCTAAGTTTGATGAAAGATATCAAACTTGTGGGCATTTCAGATGTGAATGTCGATCGTGGAATCGATACGGCTAGTCGGTACCAGACCCACTTTTTTGAGGATTATCGTGAGTTATTGCTCCATGTCGATGCCGTTTGTATTGCGGTGCCGACTCGGTTTCATCATGCGGTAGGACTAGCGGCCCTGAAAGCCGGGGTTCATGTTTTGATTGAGAAACCGATCGCGGCAACCATCGCAGAAGCCGAATCCTTGGTCAATACGGCAGCCGATCGGGGGTGTTTGTTGCAGGTCGGCCATATTGAGCGATTTAATCCTGTCTTTCAAGAATTGAGTAATGTCTTAAAAACCGAAGAACTCGTGTCCTTGGAAGCCCATCGCATGAGTCCCTACAGCGATCGGGCCAATGATGTCTCGGTGGTTTTAGATTTAATGATCCATGACATCGATCTCTGTCTGGAACTCGCCAACTCGCCCGTCGTTCGATTGACCGCCAGCGGCAGTCGTGCCAGCCAAACCTCCCAATACCTAGACTATGTGACTGCGACCCTGGGGTTTGCCAATGGCATCGTGGCGACGTTGACGGCTAGTAAGATTACCCATCGTAAAATACGCCGAATTTCGGCCCATTCAAAACGATCGCTAACAGAAGCCGATTTTCTAAACAATGAAATTCAGATTCACCGATCGAACACTGGAATCCCGTCAAGTCTTGGTCCCACCAGTTTTTCTCGCCCCACCTTATATCGTCAAGATGGCATTGTTGAAAAAGTTGCGATCGGTCGGGTTGAACCCCTCTATGCTGAGCTAGAGCACTTTATCGCCTGTGTTCGGGGCGGTCTTCCTCCATTTGTGGGCGGCGAACAGGCACTGAAAGCACTGCGTTTGGCGAGTTTGATTGAACAAATGGCACTGGATGGCCAAATCTGGAATCCGGTGGAACTAGATTCAATCTCAATTGAAACCCCCATGATTGCGGTTTAAGCTGCGTTAGAACACCATGGATCGGTCTTACTTGTCATGAGAAGATCGATCGTATTTTTTTGATTTAATCATTCTGTTATTTGATTTATCAACGCTGCTATGCCTGCTACTTTATATACTTCGCGTTTGATTGTTCGGCTAGC
>JAYVUU010000071.1:0-11229 GCA_043787635.1 Synechococcales cyanobacterium
TAATTTTGAAAGCACTAAGCCAAGTTGTGGCTGGGACGGCAGAGGTCACACTTTGCGGCGATCGGACTATTTTTCAGAATACCTACCAGCAGCTTTGTCGATCGGGCTGTGATGTGCCGGATCCAGATAGCTATCCAGTATTGGAGGTGCCGATCGATCGAACTGGCTTAGAACTGGGCGTGGGGAACGCGGCTAGCGGCGATGGTGGATTTCGGGCGTTGGCAGCGGCGATCGCGGCGACGAATCAGGGCGAGTTTGATGCCATTGTGACGGCTCCGATCGCAAAGTCGGCTTGGACGATGGCGGGGCATTTGTATCCGGGTCAAACGGAAGTTCTGGCGGAGAGGTCAGGATCCGATCGGTTTGGGATGGCGTTTGTGGGGCGATCGCCGCAGTCGGGTTGGATTCTACGGGCGTTGTTAGCCACGACCCATATTCCGCTGAGTCACGTTCCGATGGCGTTAACTCCGACGTTGATGACTGAGAAGTTAGAACTTTTAATTGAACATTTACAGCAGGATTTTCAGCTCAAGACTCCGACGATCGCGATCGCGGGGTTAAATCCCCATAGCGGAGAATTGGGTCAGTTAGGGATGGAGGAGATGAACTGGATTAATGGGTGGCTGGAGGAGATGCGATCGAAATTTCCAAGCGTGACGCTGATTGGATTGTTGCCACCGGATACCATGTGGGTGAAGCCCGGTCAGGCGTGGTTCCATGGAAAAACGGATGGTGTCGCCGATGGTTTTTTGGCGCTGTATCACGATCAGGGATTAATTCCGGTGAAGTTGATGGCCTTCGATCGGGCGGTGAATACCACGATCGGATTGCCCTTTGTCCGCACGTCGCCGGATCATGGTACGGCTTTTGATATTGCAGGACGCGGGATTGCAGATGGAACCAGTATGGCCGAGGCGATCGGTTGGGCGGTGGAGTTGGTTCGATCGCGTTGGAACTCTAGGGCAATAATACCGCGCTGATATGTTGACAGATGGTAGGGTCGTCTGAAGATGTGGGCGGAATGTTCGAGACTCGATCGCGAAAGGTTTCTAGTTCTCGTTTGAAGGCGATCGCACTTTGAATTTTTTGGTCTAATTGTTCAATTTTTTCATTTAGCAATTGATCAACTAAACGACAAGGCGATTCGCCACTACGCCGAAGGTTCAAAATATTTTGAATGTCTGCCAAACTGAAATTTAAAGACTGTGCTTTTTTTATAAATTGAACATGTTGCAGCGTTTCAGGGCTGTAATAGCGGTAGTTATTGGCGGCACGATCGATCGGAACAATCAAACCCAAACTTTCGTAATAGCGCAAGGTTCCGACGGAGACTTGCGATCGTTTGGCAAGTTCTCCGATTTTGAGCGATTGCGAGGCCATTGTATTCATGGTGTGCCCTTCGATTCCACTAAAAATCCCAGAGTTGACTAGAGAATCAATCAATTTACTTTACAAATTCACTGCGTAATAACGTTAATGCCTTTGACAACCCCAAAGTATCGCTTTCTGTAATAAATGCTTGAATCCGCATCACACTTAATTCAGGAAACGCCAAACTCATTTCAGTTAATCGATAGCCTGCTGACGTAAGGTGCCAAATCTCCAACTCGCCTTGTACCGCCCCTTCGGTCACCTGCGATCGGTAACGCCACACCTCAGAAACACCCATAGATTCCACCATTGGCAACCGTGGAATAGTGCCCTCCCCCAGTACTACGTCTATGATTAAATCGGGAGGTGCAATATTAGTCACATCTAGCTCTAGCCCTGTAATCGGCACGGGCGGATAGTCAAAATAGTAGGCAGCAAAGGGCTGAATCGCCTGCCCATTTTCAGGATTCACCAGCAAAATTGATCCTAACCCATACAAGGTTTCATCCGCTTCATCCGCCATAACAATCAATAATGAATCTAATAATCGCCGCGCCCGATCGTGAATATCCTGCGGGGTCATTAGTTCTAATCGCCCCCGATCGTAGGTCAAATTCACCGTCCGATCGTTGCCCAGTTCATTCAATATCTCAGTAAATTTTAGCCAAGTTACTTTTTTAAGTAAAATTCGTTTTTCAGTAATGACACTTTTTTTACCAAAGAAAAGCATGACCTAAACCTCAATCGTAATATGAATAAAATGAACAGGGGGAAGAGAATACTTGAATGATCAGAATCATATTTAAAAAACAAGTTATCAAAAAACTGAAGAATCGTAACTTAAAGCACTGTCTAAAATGGACCGCCATCAGTTGCACAATCACCGTGCTGGCTTTAACGATCGCCGCTCACCTTCCCCGTCGAACTGGAACACAGGTGAATACCTGTACAAATTCGCCCTATCCAGTGTATCTGGTGGCGGATGCGATGCATGTGGATTTAGTGCTTCCTGTGGAAAATTCAGCATTTGATTGGCGATCGGTAGTCACCCTCGAAACCATAGGCCGCGAAAAACGTAATGATTATCACTATCTCAAGTTTGGCTGGGGCGATCGGGATTTTTATATGAACACGCCGAGTCTGGACAAAATTCAACTGCCTCGATTAGTGCGGACGCTTTTTCTTCCCGGCAATCCCACCGCGATTCATATCAATGGTTATCTAAATATTCCGATCGAACCGGGCTACCAAACCAAATGCGTCGGCTTAACCCAGACCCAATATTTAAACCTTGTGAACTATGTCAGGCGATCGTTTCGGGGCGTAAAAATCGATCGAATTCAGGATGGCTTTGTCGATGCGGCGGGATTTTATGAAGCCACTGGATCTTATTCAATTGCCCACACCTGCAATAACTGGGTCGCAGGCGCATTGAATGCCGCAGATGTGACAACCCCATTGTGGTCAGGGTTATCCGGTTCTGTGATGCAGCAACTTGGCGATCGGACTCTAGTAATGCCTTAGTGGCTTAGTGCCTTAGAAGAGAAGAGTTTTTTAGTACCAATAAGTAAAAGACTAGCCTCTGCCGAACCGCCCCCTAGCCCCCAATTCTGGGGGGACAAGAGTGTTCAAAATCCCTAATTCTGGGGAACAAGAGTGAGCTACGCGTACATAGAGCAGCTTTAAAAAGCACGACCTCAAAACAAGGGTTGCTCTTGTTCCCCCTTTTCAAGGGGGCTAGGGGGATCGGGTTTCAATGCCAACATAAATAAGTCAAGCTGTGTGTACACCACAGATCCCCCAGTAAAGACCCTAAATCTCAACTTGCCCTGCAAAAACCCGTTCCGCTGGTCCAGTCATAAAGATTCTGTTGTCGCTGGCCCACTCAATTTTCAAGGGTCCACCCGGTAGCTCAATGGTGCAAATCCGGTCGGCTTTGTCATTCAAAACCGCTGCCACCAGCGTGGCACAAGCCCCCGTTCCACAGGCCAGCGTAATCCCCGCTCCGCGCTCCCAAACCCGCATTTTCAGATAGTCTCGGCTGACAACTTCGACAAATTCAGTATTCGTTCGCTGTGGAAAGACGACATGATGTTCAAACAATGGGCCAATTTTTTCTAGGTCGATCGCCGCCACATTCTCAACAAAGGTCATGCAATGCGGATTGCCCATGCTGACACAAGTGACGCTCCACACTTGACCGTCTACCTCCAATGCCTGACCCACAACAGTATCACCGCCGCCCGCGAGGGTCGTAGGAATCTGTGCGGGGATGAGTCGAGGGCAACCCATATCGACCGTGATTTGACCGTTGGATTCAAGTTTGGGAGTAATGAGTCCGGCTAAAGTATGAACGGTGTAGCTAGACTTGGCTTCAGCGCCTTCGAGATCGCCTAAAAATCTCGCCATACAGCGAATGCCGTTACCACACATCTCCGGCTCGGATCCATCGGAGTTGTAAATGCGCATCGTGTAATCGGTACCATTTTGACCGGGTAGCGCAAAAATTACGCCATCGGCTCCGATGCCAAAATGACGATCGCACAGCGTTTCGGCTTGTTCTGGCGTAACGATCGGCTCTGAACTATGGCGATTGTCCACCAAAATAAAATCATTGCCGAGTCCGTGATATTTCACAAAAGATAATGTCGTCATGGTGATGTGTTGAATGCAGTGTGTTGAATTCTAAGGGATTGGGTTTCAGCGAATTGTAACGGGGCGTGGGCTGAAATTCTTACGGGCGGGTAAACTGGAGTCAAAGTTTACAGCCAAAAAGTTTGTTATGAGTATTGAACTAGAAACCTCACTGCCCAGTGTTCGCCAAGTCCAAGCCCTAATTAAAGACAGCAACGAGGTCGAACTTAAGCTTATTACAGGCGATTTATTAACGGGAAAAGTGCGTTGGCAAGATCCCTACTGCATTTGTCTCCTGGACCACTACGACCAACCCACCATAGTTTGGCGATCGGCCCTTGTTTACATGAAGCCAAGACCACTTTAGAGGTGGATCCAAGACTTCAATACCCGATCGCAGACGGCTTGAAGATCCTGGGTTACGCTCTCAATTGGCTGGTTTGCATCAATCCGAATAAACCGATCGGGCCTTGAGAGTTGCTGTTGGTGTAGGGCTGCGAACCCCGAGCGGACATTTTGGTGAAATTGCAAATCTGCTTGCTCAATCCGATCGCGGGTTCCCCTAATTTGTGCCCGCGCTAAGCCAATTTCTGGATCCAAATCTAACCACAGCGTCAAATCTGGCTCTAAGCCCCCCGTTGCAATTTGATTGATTTGACCGATTAGAGCTTGGTCTAAACCCCGTCCATAGCCCTGATAAGCCATAGTTGACGCGGTGTATCGATCGCATAAAACCAAGGCTCCATCGTTTAGCCAAGGCCGTAACCAAGCGTCCACATGTTGGGCACGATCGGCAGCATAAAGCAGCAGCTCCGTCCGATTCTGCATCGCTTCATCACGATCTGGCATCAGCAGAACCTGGCGAATTTTTTGACAAAGTGGGCTGCCCCCTGGTTCACGCGTCAGTTCTATTTTAGTAAAGGGGAGGTCCGATCGTTGGCGCAACCAGGCTTCAAGGCATTTAATTTGGGTGGTTTTTCCGCACCCTTCTCCCCCTTCCAACACAACAAATCGTCCCTTCATGCCACCCATTTCCCAAGCCCACAACAACCCTCAGAAGTTTACCTCCTCGGAAGTACCCAATTTAACTTGAACCAAATGGAAGCTTTGCCGTATCGTGTAGACGGTATTCGTTACGACTTGTCTGACAGGTTGGAGGTTCGGTATGTCTCGGTATCCCGCTTTATTTACCTTGGGAATCCAAATTGGAGATCTCCATGCAAGCCTGGAAAAAGTGCTTAAAAGTTGCAATCTCAACATGATCTATGACACGCCTGAGTATGTGATGGCGCGCGAGATTCCGGGGAAGGTGCCCTTTGCAAAGTTGGTCACGGTGGAGATATTAATCGATCGGACCACTGCCACCCCTGATGCTGTACAGCTCAAACTAGTGGTGAGAAATGAAGAGTTGCCGCTTCAAATGGGTAATCATTGTGCGGTGATGTTTGAGGCAATCAATACGGCAATTCAGGTCGGGGGAGACTGGACTGTGCTGGCGAGTTTCACCAGCGAGGAGGAGGCTCGGTAGGTGAAGGTGGTTACGATAGGAGCCTGCGCCGCAAGTCAAACGGTCCTTGGGTGGGTGCAGGTTGCGGGTTGAAGACTTGTTGGCGGAGGGCAGCCGTGGGGATCGTCGAAGTTAGTTGATGAGCGTATCACCACCACTATCGATGTCTTTGTCTGAAAGATAGTTATCGTCCTCAGGATCAAAAATCATACCGGGACTGATCAATGTAATATCAAACTCATCAGGCGGTACGATCTGGATATGCTCGCGCTTCAGAAGGTAATAGATAGCCCGAACTTGGGGACCAAAGGTGATTTCATCAGAATTCTTTAAATCGTGGGACTGAAGCTTGCGACCGTTGACGAGTAGACCGTTGGCGCTCCCCTGTCCCCGAAGATTTCCATCCACAATCCGATAATAGTAGGAGCCGTCTTCTTTAGAAAGTTGAACCAAGGTGGCATGGCGACGGGAGACGAACTGAGACACCAGACGAACATCACATCTGGGGTCGCGTCCGATCGAATAGACCGGACCATCAAGGTTGAATTCCCGGCGACCCTTGTCATCTTCAATGATGAGCATGTGGTTGTTTTGCTGTTCTGAAGGCATGACGACTGAACTATCCAAGTAAGGTAGAAGCTATTCCAATTAGACTACGATTCCGTGAGACTTATGGGTAATTTTAAAAGATTGTGATGTCAATGCAGCGACCCTAAAACGGTCGTTCACGATCTGGCTCGACTAGCCCAATACCGCAAAAGAATCGAATTTCCGACGACAGTTATTGAACTCACGGCCATTAAGATGCTTGCTTGCCCAGGGGTTAAAATAATGTTCCAGGTCGGTAACAGCAATCCGGCAGCAATTGGAATGGAAATGATGTTGTAAACCATCGCCCAACCTAGATTCACATAAATGGTTCTTAATGTCATCCGGCTTAGGGTCAGCGCTGCTAGTACATCAGAAAGCCGATCGCGCAGTAAGACAATCCCAGCGGTTTCGGAGGCCACGTCTGTTCCACCTTTCAGTGCTATGCCTACATCGGCTTGAGCGAGGGCAGGCGCATCGTTGATACCGTCTCCGACCATGGCAACACAGTGCCCGTTTTGCTGCAATTTAGCGATCGCGGCGGCTTTTTCTTGAGGTAGGACTTCGGCAATGATCTGGTCTTGGGGGATACCGACTTGGAGGGCGATCGATTGGGCTACAGCGAGCCGATCGCCCGTGAGCAGCATCACCTGTAGTCCTTGATTTTGCAGCGCTTGAATAGTGGCGCTGGCTTCAGGACGTAGGGTATCGGTGACGGTAATTAAGCCGAGAAGTTGACGGTCTTGGGCGATAAAAATTACAGTTTTGCCCTCTTTGCCCAATTGCTCGGCTTGTTGAAGAACTGAAGATTCGACCCTAACGCCCGCCGTCATCAGCCAAGCGCTTGTCCCTAATCTGTAGGGCTGATTTGCCATCGTTGCCTGAACCCCACAGCCTGCGATCGTTTGGCTATTGGATATTGAGAGTAGAGTGAGCTTGCGATTTCGGGCGGCGGTGAGAATGGCGAGGGCGAGGGGGTGTTGGGTACCGGATTCGAGGGTGGCGGCAAGTTGGAGAAGGCGATCGGAGGTCAGGAGTGGGGCGATCGGTAAAATATCTTGAACCTCAGTGCAGCCTAAGGTCAGCGTGCCTGTTTTGTCAAAAATCACAGTATCGAGCCGTTCAACCTGCTGTAATACATCGCCGCCCCGAATCAATAGTCCTCGCTGTGCGCCTAAGCTGGATCCAACGATTAAGGCTGTGGGAGTCGCGAGACCGAGAGCACAGGGACAGGCGACAACCATTAGGGAAATAGCGAGTTTGAGACTCATTAATAGCGGTGATGGCGGTAGGCGATCGATTCCATGCATTCCAGCCATGTGGTCCAATCCGGGCATCCCGTTTTGGCTGTCTAGAAGTAAGGATTGACCGAAACCATACCAACCGAAGAACGTCAATACTGCTAGGGCTAACACGATGTAGGTGAAATATCCCGCAATCCGATCGGCTAGTTGTTGCACAGGCGCACGGCGAGTTTGGGCTTCTTCAACCCATTGAATAATTTTCGCAAGCTGTGTGTTGCTACTGAGTTGGGTGATTTCTAGGGTAATCAGACCCGATCGATTTAGGGTTCCTGCACTTAGTCGATCGCCGATGGTTTTCTCAACTGGAATTGCTTCTCCGGTCAACATTGATTCGTCAATGGTGCTGCTTCCCAAAACTAAAACGCCATCAACTGGAATCTGCTCTCCGGGCAAGACTTGCACCCATTCCCCAAGCCGTAAATGTTCCACCGGAATTACGATCGCCTCGCTAGGATTCGGGGCTGGATTTAGAGCGCTGAGGGGCTTCTTATCACTTGCGATCGTAGTGTTGCGAACGAGCCGTGCAGTTTGGGGCTGGAGTGAAATTAGGGCTTGAAACGATGACAGGGCTTCACGTCTGGCCCAAGCTTCCAACGATCGACCCAGCAAAATAAACCCAATTAACATGACGGGTTCGTCAAAAAAGCACTCCCAACCGATCGCCGGATAGACCAAGGCCACCAAGCTACTCCCAAAGGCAAGGATCGATCCCAGGGCAATCAATGTATTCATGTTGGGCGAATTTTTAAACAGCCCCTTTAGACCATCAAATAAAATTTCCCGTCCCGGAATAGATAGCGCTAGTCCTGCTAGTACTGCATGAAACCCGTCGTTCCCCAGTCCCGGTAGCGGCCGACCGACTGCGTGACCCAGATGTCCAGCACTGGAAACTAGAACTAAGGTGAGAGCGATCGCGAGGCGTTGACGTTGTTTTGAAGCTTGTTCGTTACGGCGTTGGGTCAGGGCGGCAAGTTGGTCGGTGCGGCGTTTGCCGATTTGGTGCGATCGGGCGGTGGTAGGAAATCCGGCTTGAGTGAGGGCGACGGTGAGGACTTCGGCGGTAAGAGTAGGTAGGACCGTGACGGTAGCGACTTCGGTAATTAGATTAACGACGGCATCTTGAACGCCAACTTGTTGCTTGAGTTTACGGGTAACGGCGCTGACGCATCCCGCACACATCATGCCGCCAACATCTAGGGTGATGGTTTCAGTGGGGATGGTGGGGAGAGGTGCGTCAGCGGTGGCAATCATAGGGACTCAAATGTAGTGGACTGAAGGACGTTAGTTAGTGGTCTGAATTGATGTGCGATCGGTCTTTTGACTTGAATAATCCTAGTTTCCAAGCGGTAAGAAGAGCGATCGGACCAGCGGCGATCGGGCCACTCAACACCGGACCTAAGTCTAGTGTTGAGAATGTATTGAAATAGGCCATGCCAATACAAAAACAAATCGTAAAATTACCGATCTGCTTGCGATTCGCACTGGGTGGGGTGGGTTCGGCCATAGTTTTAATGTGTTCAGTTAAGAGATGGTTTAAGCGGGTAAAGGCTGTGACATTGAAATCCGATCCCCCTAGCCCCCTTAAAAAGGGGGAACAAGAGCAAACCTTATTTCATAGTCCCCCTTTTTAAGGGGGATGTAGGGGGATCGGGTCTTTTGCTCTCAACGCAAAAACTATCGTCCGGCGCTGCCCAAGACAAACAAACTAATCAGGGTTCCACTATTCCAAAGACTATGGAGCATCATAGACGTAAGTAGATTTTGGGTGCGGGCGTAGACAAAGCCAAGCAGAATACCGAGAACGGTCAAAGGCAAGACTTCCGATAGGCTCAGGTGAACTAAGGCAAAGATAAAACCACTCAAGACAATAGCCGTCGTTGTACTGAAATATCGGGTTAAGGATGGCAACAAAAATCCGCGAAATAGAAGTTCTTCAAAGATTGGGGCGGCGATCGCGGTTGTAATAAAAAATAAGCCCAATGCGATCGGATCTTTGCTGCCCAACAACAACGGAAGCAATGGATTACTGCCGCCTTGACCTTGCCAAATCTGACTGTTTAGAATGCTCACTCCTAGCACCAATGGGAACGCCACGAGATAGCCGCCTAAGCCCCAGGGAAACCAATTGCCTTTTAAATTAAAGCGGAACCAATTATCTTCTAGGGGCAAGTGGGGCTTGATGGTTAAGTACAACACCGTCAAGGCACCGCCCGCCAATGCGCCGTAGCTTCCAAGGACTCCCAACCCTTGCAGGATGTCGGGGCTAATATCAAACTGAATTTTTAAAACTTGCAACCCCGATCGGATCAAGGGCGCAATCAAAAATCCGACAATCAATTGCCCGACTAAGAAAAACCCAGCCACCATGACGAGCCAAGTGTCTTCCCAATCCCACGGCACCGTCCATTTGGTTTCATTCAATCCCGCAATCCAACCGTCTTTACCTTTGACCAATCGCTGACCGATTACGCCGAGGAATAGCAAAATCCCGGTGCCGATCGATGCGGTTGCCGTGATGCCTGTGATGCTGAGTTTAACGAGAACAGATTGGGCAGTGATTTGTTCTTTGGTTTTGAGTGCAGCGCGTTGATCCGGTTGTTGATTCACCGTATAAAACCGATCGAAGGCCGCATAGCGATACCAACCTTCAAGGGTATTCAGCCGATCGGTAGCATCAGTCAAAACTTGGGATGGATCATTCCATAAACCTATCAAAATGTTAGACAGTTGCTGGGTCGCGACAGAGGTTTTGGAGTCGGTGGTTAGCTCGGTCCAGAGGTTTTGAGCACTTTCGAGTTTGCCATTGCGAGTTTGCAGTAATCCAAGCCGCAGGGTTAGATCTTCGAGATTGGTTTGTTGTTTGATTTGTTCTGTTTTAGCTAGGGCGATCGCGTTGGCATCGTTGGCGGTTTCAAGCTGGGCGGCGATCGTTTTTAGACTCGATTGCACCTGTCCGCGAGACTCTTGATATACCGTTGCTGCGGCGACGATCGGCGACGTGGAGTCTTCCACCATTTTTTTGAGCTGGACACTGGTGTCGTCAGTTCCGTCGGTACGAAGTTCGGCTAAGTGCAGTCGCAAGTCTGATTCGTAAAGTGCCAGACGGCTATTAAATTGAGGTTTACCAAAGCTTTCAACTAGATCGGTGCCCATGATAAGAAGCGCGATCGCCGTTAGTCCAATAAGAAATATCCGTTTCAACGTCATGAAGCGCCCTGATCTAGTGAGTAAGTTGAAAAAATTAGTTGAGAAAAGGGAATTTACATCAACGATCGGATCGCCTCAATCCGTTTACGATTCACCCCCAGATCTGATTCACCTAGTCGAGAGGCCGATCGCGCTTGCACGGTGCCCGACGTTTCATCAACATAAAATTCCACATCATCCACAAATCCCATCAATGAAGACGTGAATTCGGCATAGAGATAATTTTCCGTTTCAGAAATAACTACCGCGCCAGGTTGGGCTAAGACCGCAGCTTTCAGGGTCGCGATCGTATTTCCGCCGAGGAATTTTAGCGGTGCAATCTGGTGTTCGGCATCTGTTGCATAGGTGCTGACACAGTTGGGAGACGCTGGACAAGCGGCGAGGGTGCCATTACGAACGCCGAGATTGTTGGGGCGTGTGCCTGAAAATTTAAACATGAATGCCTCCGCCGGAGTGATGGTGAACCAGAGCAAAAGTAATGAGACGGCTACAGAAACGAAGCCACGGAATAAAAACTGCATAGGAAAATCAGAACTAAGTACATGTGAAGGAAGATAAATTTTGAGAAGTCTTTTCGTTAGTATTGGAAGACCCGATCCCCCTAGCCCCCTTGAAAAG
>JAYVUU010000072.1:0-38320 GCA_043787635.1 Synechococcales cyanobacterium
GAACAATCCGTTCCGGTTGGCAGTGGCAGTATTTTCTTCAACCGTCTACGGGGCAGCTACAGCCAATACATTCCAACTCGTCTCCTGAAATTTTCGCCGGGATGTCGTGCCAATGCTGCGGTCCCTGATTGCCCTCAGAGTTTTGCCTTCAATATTCAAGCCGGAACAGCGCTGGGGACACTACCTCCCTATGAAGCATTCTCTCTTGGAGGAAGTAATTCTATCCGGGGTTATGAAGAAGGCGACGTAGGAGCGGGTAAGAGTTTCATTCAAGGGACACTCGAATATCGCTTTCCTGTGTTTTCTGTGATTTCCGGGGCGCTGTTTGTCGATGGTGGAACTGATTTTGGAACCGGAAGCTCGATTAAGGGAAATCCGGCTGGGCTGCGAGGTAAACCGGGCAGCGGCGTTGGCTACGGACTCGGACTGCGGATTCAGTCCCCCCTAGGCCCGATTCGGATTGACTACGGATTTAGCGATCGGGGTCAAGGTCGATTCCACTTCGGGATTGGTGAACGCTTCTAATGGAGACCATTACTCCCACAACGTTAATGAGTGCGGTCACGTGCCAAGGCATTGGGCTACATTCCGGTGAAATCACTACCGTGACCCTGTTGCCTGCTGTTCCGGGTTCAGGAATTCGGTTTGTCCGATCGGACTTACCCGATCGGACTGAAATCCCCGCCCAGGTGAATCTAGTTCAACACACCATGCTCTCTACCGAACTGGTCACCCCCAATGCTCGTGTTCGCACTGTGGAGCATCTTTTGGCTGCACTGTGGGGACTGGGGATTACGGACCTTTGTATTGAGGTGGATGGGGGTGAGATGCCTCTGCTGGATGGGTCTGCCCTTGAATGGATAAGGGCTATTGAATCCGCAGGAACTCAAACGATCGGTAACGAATACGATCGGTCTGTACTTCAGGAGCCAATCTGGATTCACGAGGGCGATACATTTGTCGCAGCCATCCCCTCGACTGAACTCCGGTTTAGTTATGGAATTGACTTTGAGCTAAAGGCCATTGGAAATCAGTGGTACAGTTGGTCGCGAGCGATCGAGTCATTTTCAACAGCGATCGCCCCAGCCCGCACATTCGGACTTGCCCATCAAATCGAACAGCTTCAAGCCGCTGGTCTAATCAAAGGCGGAAGTCTAGACAATGCCTTAGTTTGCGGCCCTGAAGGTTGGATTAACCCGCCCTTGCGATTTGCAAATGAACCCGTTCGTCATAAACTCTTAGACTTAATCGGTGACTTGAGCTTGGTTGCTGATTTGCCGATCGCCCACTACCTAGCCTACAAAGCCAGCCATCGTCTCCATACCCAATTAGCCCAGAAATTGGTCGCGCTTTAAATTAATCACGCCCCAAAATACTATGCCCACGACTCTAGACCCAACCACCATCAGCGAAGTCGTCCCCGATATTGCATCAGACAGTGCCCCCAACACAGCACCCATCAAAACAACCTTCTCCGTTGAAGAAATTCATGAGATGTTGCCCCATCGATTTCCCTTTGCATTAGTCGATCGGATTATTGACTTTGTGCCCGGAAAACTGGCCGTGGGTCTCAAGAATGTGACGATGAATGAACCCCAATTTCAAGGTCATTTCCCAGGTCGGCCCATTATGCCGGGAGTTTTGATCGTTGAGGCCATGGCTCAAGTGGGCGGCGTAGTTCTGCGACAGATGGCAGATATGCCCGCTGGTCTGTTTATGTTTGCCGGGATTGATAACGTTAGATTTCGTCGCCCTGTGGTGCCCGGAGACCAACTCATCATGACTGTGGAACTGATTTCTCTTCGGGGTCGTCGTTTTGGAAAGATGAAAGGACGCGCTGAGGTTGAGGGTAAGCTAGCCTGCGAGGGAGACTTGATGTTTGCCCTTGTGGAATAGAACGTTGGCTCATAAGTTCATGCGATGCATGTCGTAAAAGAAACTCTGTGGTCTAATTGTCTTACTCAGCACCTCACACACACCGTTTATCACCTCAAACCGCCTACGATCGTCAGCTTGTGTAAACAACAGTTAAGATCTTCAACCTGAAACGTTTTTGATTTTGACTGACTTGGAACCGTGGCTCACTACTGATATTTGTCAGGCGATTACACCCTGCGATAGGTTCTATGGCAACCCTGATTCATCCGACTGCTGTTATCCATTCCGGCGCTGAACTTCATCCAACGGTCCAAGTTGGACCCTACGCGGTCATTGGTCCTAAGGTCAAGGTTGGTGCAGGTACGGTCATTGCCCCCCACGTTGTCCTTGATGGGGACACCCACATTGGCGAACGAAATCAGCTATTTCCGGGGGCCGCGATCGGGCTAGAGCCGCAAGATTTGAAATACGACGGATCCCTTGGTCCGGTGCGGATTGGCGACGGCAACCAAATTCGTGAATATGTCACCATTCACCGTCCGACACGCGGTGACGAAATTACCCAGATTGGCAATGATAATCTGATCATGGGCTATACCCACATCGGCCATAATTGCGTAGTAGAAGATAATGTGATTATTGCCAATTCCGTCGCTCTCGCTGGACATGTTCATGTCGAATCTGGAGCCAGAATTAGCGGCGTTTTGGGGGTCCACCAATTTGTCCATATTGGTCGTTTATCCATGGTGGGGGGCATGACCCGCATCGATCGCGATGTGCCGCCGTTTACGATGATTGAAGGTAATCCCTCGCGAGTGCGGGCTTTGAATCTAGTAGGGCTACAGCGGGCAGGCGTTGGCGATTTGCAGGATGGGGAAGTCCTTCGATCGTTGAAGCAAGCCTTTAGACTTCTGTACCGATCGGACTATACGTTTGCTGAATCTCTTGAAAAACTGGACGCGTTGAACACAAACGATTATGTCGAGCATCTAAGTAAGTTCATTCACCTGTCCCAGTTATCGGGTCGTCGGGGCTTGATTCCGGGTCGAGGGTGAGCTGTGAAAAAACGGATTTTTATCAGTACCGGGGAAGTGTCTGGCGATCTCCAAGGTTCACTGCTTGTGACGGCGTTGCTCAGACACGCGAAGCTGGAAGGCATTGACTTGGAGATTGTGGCCTTGGGCGGCGATCGAATGCAAGTCGCGGGTGCCCATCTTTTAGGCAATACGATTGCCTTAAGTTCCATTGGATTGCTGGAAGCTGTGCCCTACATTTTACCGACGTTTAAGATGCAGCGCTATGCAAAGCAACAGCTTCGAGAACGTCCCCCGGATCTTGTCATCTTGATTGACTATGTGGGGGCCAATCTTGGTATGGGAAAATCTATCCGATCGCAGTTTCCAACCTGCCCAATTGTCTACTACATTGCGCCCCAGGAATGGGTTTGGTCGATGAATGACAAAAACACGAATCAGATCGTCGGGATTACAGATCGGTTGCTCGCAATCTTTCCAGAAGAAGCACGATATTACAAAAAGCAAGGGGCGAGCGTCACCTGGGTCGGTCATCCCCTGGTCGATCGGCTTCAATCTGCCCCCAGTCGCGAAGTAGCCCGCAAGACGTTAGGCATTTCACCCGCAGAGCAGGCGATCGTTCTATCTCCCGCCTCCCGCAAGCAAGAGTTAACGTTTCTGATGCCGACAATTTTTGAGGCGGCCCAAGCGATTCAATCCCGTATTCCTAATGTCAAATTTTATATTCCCCTGGCTCTCGATCGGTACCGCGAAGCCATTGAAGTTGCGGTTCAATCCTATGGGTTAAATGCGAGACTAATTTCTAGAGAAGATACCCAGATGGCGATCGCAGCGGCGGATCTGGCTATTACAAAATCGGGCACGGTAAATCTAGAGCTTGCGCTTTTAAATGTTCCGCAAGTCGTCATTTACCGAATTAGTCGTTTCACCGCCTGGGCGGGCCGAAATATTCTCAAGGTCAAAATCCCCTTTGCATCGCCCGTTAACCTAGTGCTAATGCGAACGGTTGTGCCTGAACTTTTGCAGGAAGAAGCCAACGTCGATCGGATTGTCAAAGAATCAATAGCATTACTGTCCGGACCTGCAAGAGCGCAGGTTCTTCACGATTACAAAGAAGTTCAGCAAGGTCTGGGTCCGATCGGAGTGTGCGATCGGGCAGCAGTCGAAATTTTTGCGCTATTGGGTTAGTGTGTTGGGTATGCGTTGAATATACACTCGTTGAGATCCCATGAAGACCTTGCCGCCTCAATCGATCGCCATCAAAGTGTTGCATTGGGTAAATTTAGCCAGTGTCATTATGATGTTGCTTAGTGGTTTACAAATCTACGACGCGAACCCTGTCTTTGGAGGACGATCGGGGATTCACATTCCTCCCGCATTATTGTTGGGTGGCTGGTTAGCGGGCGGGCGAGATTGGCATTTCGCGGCCATGACCTTGTTCTCACTGAATCTTTTAGCCTATGGGATTTATATTCTGTTCAGTCAGCGCTGGAAAATTCGATTTGTCGGGGGGAAAGACCTACAGGCGATCGCCCAAAGCCGCAACCCCCAGCGCCTTGCCTACTCCTGGCACCGAATTGCATATAGTCTAATTGTGCCAGTATTGCT
Source organism: Synechococcales cyanobacterium (assembly GCA_043787635.1). GTDB lineage: Bacteria > Cyanobacteriota > Cyanobacteriia > Leptolyngbyales > Leptolyngbyaceae > JAAFJU01. Next base: position 4,521 of record JAYVUU010000072.1, read on the forward strand.
AATTGCGATTCTGAGTGGTGTTGGCATGTACAAATCAGCCCAATTTGATTGGATCGTCAAACTCTTTGGCGATGACTGGCAGGCATTGCGGATTGCCCATTTTATGACGGTTCCGATCGTACTCACATTCATTCCGATTCATATTCTTTTAGCGTTGCGGGTGGGCAAACAAAAGCTAATTGAATCTATGTTTTGGTAACAATGTTTCTCTAGTATGTAAACCGACTCAGATCACTATCTACCTTCGTTTTTAGCTTGTCGAACTCTACTTTTAAAATTCCTCTACTGGTGTTTGGATCCCCCAGGGATCTCCAAGTCCCATTCAAAAGCGACCATTCCTGAATTAACGACTGCATCTGTGTATTCAAGGGCATCTCAATCACTAACGAGCAGCGTTCTGGTTGTCCTTCAGTGAATACCAGCAGGTGATATCGACCACGCTCACCCAGAAGCTTTAATACATCCCGACCCTGGGCTGTGGCTAGATCTAAATACTGCGGAAACCAACGGGCGGAACGATCGGGGTGCCCCACTCGATTGTAAAGAGCCGTCATCCACAGCGCCATGGGGTGCGGTGCAGGTAGGCAAATCATGTTTTTGTAGGTTCGACTATACGTCGCGTGATCTCGCAGTTGCTTCACCTCAACGTCCGGCAGCATTGCCCAAACTAACGGCAATCTCTTTTGACAAATCTCTAAACTTCGTGTGAAGGTAATTAACCGATTGCCGGGTTTGTCGCTCGGCCAGAGGGCATTCTGGTACAACTCATCCATCACAGACATGGTCAGCAGTGGTTTTATTAGGTTAGAGTCTTTAACAGCCCCCATCTGGCTTGGAGTAATCGGTGGGGCAGTGTGTACTTTAGGAGGAGGAGGGCTTTTAGAGTTACTTTGTTTCGAGACATTGTAGTTTTCCTCTATTGACTCTAGTTGTTTGAGAATCTCAATCACCGACTGGGGCCGATGTACCGGATCCTTCGCGAGACAGCCGAAGATTAATGACTCCAGGACGTGAGGGAGATTGATTCTGGGCTGGGCAGATTGAAAGCTGCGAGGAATTTGACTGGTGTGGGCACGGTACCATCCAGCAAACGTATGGGTTTCGGCTTGAAGTGGAATCTGGCCGGTTAGCATCTCAAACATCATGATGCCGAGACTGTAAATATCCGATCGGACATCTAGTTCACGGCCCTCCATTTGCTCAGGAGACGAATAGACCATCGTGCCCATGAACGTACTGGTTTGGCTTGCGTCTCCTTGGAGAACTTGAGAAATCCCAAAGTCCAATACTTTGACTAATTCGCCAAGGCTCTGGTCTTGCATGACCAAAATATTGCTAGGTTTGATATCTCGGTGAATAATCGGGCAGAGTACACCATCAACATCAATGCCTTGGTGAGCTGCCTGCAATCCCAGACAGACCTGACGAGCCACCGCGAAGAAATGCTGGGTTTCTAGGGGCTGTCTTCGGATAATTTGATTTAGACCATCGCCTTGTAAGTACTCCATGACGTAGTACGGTACGCCATCGCTGTCGAAGTCGTAGTCGCTGACTCGGACGATGTGAATACTTTTTTGACCAAGTTGGGCGCAAATACTGGCTTCAGTCCGCAATCTATCACACATTTTGTCGCTGAGCAGTCCTTTGGATAGTACTTTTACAGCGACGAGTGCCCCGCCCAGCCTCATGTCACGAGCTTTGTAAACGCGTCCCATGGCTCCTTTTCCTATCAGCTCCAACATTTGATAGCGATCGTTGAGCAGTTCGAGTTTGGTAGCAGGCGTGGACATTGGAGGAACCATTACAGGAGAGAAGGCACAATTTACACGGGGATAGAAGCGGCGAGCCTCCATCTTTGTTATCTAGTATCGACACAAGAGTCTAGAAAATCGACGATTGCGATCGGCTAATTTTTTAGATTCGTTGGGGTCTACTCTCTAAGCGCGTTCGATGATGGCTTCGAGGGCACTGGTGAGGTAGTGTCCGGTCATGATGCCACTGGAGAAATGGTAGCGATCGTCGGCGACTCGGTACAAGGTTTCAAAGCCACTCCGCCGTTGCCGATCGCCGATCGCCCAGTAGCGCTGAATAATCGATTCGGGCACAATCCAACCTTCCCCTTCGACTCGTCCAAGTTCGGTATGTTGAAGGACATAGGTATATCGTTGATTTCCGGTGTCAAACCGACCTCGGTATTGAAATTCAATCTTTTCCCGATCGCTATCGACAAAAACGAGACGGGTGACCATGTTGAACCAGCCATCCCGGCCCCATTGAATAATAATTCTGCCCTTAACCGGAACGGGCGTTGATTCTTTGTCTAGCCAAGTCCCCTGAAGATTCCAGGTTCCGGCTTCCAGTAAAAAGGTGTGGGTCACAGGCTTATTTTGTCCGATCGACAAGCGCAACAGAATTCGCGCTTATGCTAACACAGGGATATTAGGTGTAATGGAGTGAACTTCTCCTAAGAGTACGGATTGTGTCGCCCCTGTGACGGCTGGAAGGTTGCCGCATTGCCCATGGTGTCGCCAGTAGGCTAGGACAGCAAAGGCGATCGCTTCTTTGGCCTCAGCATTAATTCCGGCTTCATCGGTCGTAAGGATTTGAGCGGTCGGTAAATTGGCTTGAATGCGAGATTTCAGGTAGCCATTACGACTCCCGCCACCACACAACAGAACTTCATCTGGCAATGCGGGGAGAAATTGTTGATAGCTTTGGGCGATCGATCGGGCGGTGAGTTCTGTCAGGGTTGCGAGGAAGTCTTGGGGCATTAATGAAAAGGGGGTGGCATCGTGATGACAGAATTCTAGGTATGCAGCACTAAACTGTTCGCGTCCGGTGGACTTGGGTGGGGCTTGGCTAAAAAAGGGCTGAGTTAGCCAATGTGTTACGAGTTCGTCGTAAATCTCGCCCGTTGCAGCCCAAGCCCCATCAGTGTCGTAGCTTTGTTTACCGTCGGTGAATTGAGTAATGGCTAAGTCTAGTAGCATGTTGCCGGGCCCGGTATCCCAGCCCAAAATAGGTGTTTGGATGGCATTGCGAGCGGGTAGGTAGGTGACGTTGCCGATTCCACCAATGTTTTGAATGGCGCGGGAGTGAGAGGGATGAGTGAGAAGTGCGGCATCGATCGGGGGAACGAGGGGTGCACCTTGGCCTTGGACGGCAATATCGGCGGCGCGGAAGTTGCTGATGGTTTGAATTTGGGTTAAATGTGCAATTAAGGCTCCCCGTCCGAGTTGGAGACTGTAGCCGAGGGTTTCTGTGGCTTGTGGGTTGCGGGGGCGATGAAAGACGGTTTGGCCGTGGGAGCCGATGAGGTGGGCTTTTGGGTGCCCGTGGTTGATGGCGAGTGCGGCTTGGGCAAATTCTTGGGCGATCGCATCATCGAGGGTTGCCAAGGCTTCCATGCTCATGGGTTTTCCGCTGCATACGTCAAGAATTTGCGATCGGAGTGCTTCACTGTAGGGATAGGTTTGGGCTTGAAGCAGATGGATAGTCAAGGAGTCCCGATCGTCTTCAATTTCGACGAGTGCCGCATCAATTCCATCGACCGATGTGCCGCTCATTAGACCGATAATTCGCATGATTTTGGATTACAAATTTTGTTTAGATGAGCAGTTAGAATTCATCTACGACAAGGAGAAATTCTATATCCGTTTAGTGATATTGATGAAATTTAAAAATGATTAGTAATCACTATCAGCTACGCAAATTCCCTGACATTTTATTTTGTTAGTCGCAGTCCTTAGGCAATGGGGACAGAGTATTTTATCGGGTACTTTTTCGAGTTCTTTCTCGAGTTCCATTGTTTGATTTACAGGTAATTGATTGTCGTCAACTTGATTGGGTTCAGTCATTAGTATTAATTATTACTGGATACTAATTTCAGTATATCGCGTGAAATCTACGATCGTAGTCTTAATCCCCCAAATACTAAACAGGATGGGAGAGTTGAATTATCTCCCATCCTGCTCAACCAATTAAATTCTCCTAAACCGTAACTGAAACCTTCGCGAACAGCTTCAGAATCCGATCGGTCATTTGATTTGGGTTTAAATTATTGTCAGCCTTAGACTCTTCTGGTGTGGCATGTTCCACCAAAATATCCTCAATGCCAATTCGAGTCACGGGAATACAAATTTCTGCCTCCAGAAGAGACTCTACGATCGCACTGCCAAACCCACCCATAATGCAGCCCTCTTCCATCGTCACCACTCGACCAATTTTTTGAGCCAAGGGATGAATGAGAACCTTATCCAGCGGTTTAACAAAGCGGGCATTAATCACCGTCGCTTCAATTCCATGTTCACCCAGAATTTCGGCAGTTTGCATCGCCGGGTAAACCATCGAACCATAGGCACAAATCAGCACATCGTCACCCTGACGCAATAGCTCACCCTTACCAATCTCCAACGCCTCCCAACCTTCTTCCATCAACGGCGCGCCATTCCCATTTCCACGAGGATACCGCATCGCGATCGGACCATTGTGCTCAATCCCCGTCACAATCATCCGCTGCAGCTCCGCCTCATCTTTCGGAGCCATCAGCGTCATGTTTGGAATCAGGCGGAGATAGGCAATGTCATACATCCCTTGATGGGTGGGTCCATCTGAACCGACAATTCCAGCCCGATCGAGACAGAAAAACACATGCAAATTCTGAATACAAACATCGTGAATAATCTGGTCAAAGGCCCGTTGTAGAAACGTCGAATAAATCGTTGCCACAGGAATCATTCCCTGCGTTGCCAACCCAGCCGCAAGCGTCACAGCATGTTGTTCTGCAATGCCCACATCAATATATTGATCAGGAACCCGTCTTTGGAAAATATCCAGCCCGGTTCCGGTCGCCATAGCCGCTGTGATGCCAATAATTCGCCGATCGTTTTCCGCAAGTTTTGAAAGCGTTTCCCCAAAAACCTTGGAATAGCTCGGGGGTTTGGGCTTAGACGATGGAGCGGCCTTGCCCGTCGCTAAATTAAACGGGTTTTGAGCGTGGTAGCCCACCTGATCTTTTTCGGCGATTTCATACCCTTTCCCCTTGGTCGTCGCCACATGGACAATGACCGGACCCGTAATTTTGTGCGCTTCCTTGAAAGTTGCGATCAAATCCTCTAGATTATGACCGTCAACAGGTCCCATGTAGGTAAAACCGAGTTCTTCAAATACAGCACCGACCTTAGGCACCGCCAACCGCTTCATGCCTTCTTTAACCCGGTTCAATTCTGGCGCAAAGGGTAAATTTCTCACCTGACCTTCGATGTTATCGGTGAGGAACTGCATCGGCGAACTGAGGCGAATTTTGTTCAAATACCGGGGAATTGCGCCGACATTGGGAGAAATCGACATCTCGTTATCGTTTAGCACCACCAACAAATTAGTCTTCAGGTGTCCCGCATGATTAATCGCCTCAAGCGCCATGCCACCCGTTAGAGAACCATCGCCAATCACCGCCACACATTTATAATTGTCACCCTTAGCTTCCCGTGCGAGCGCCATGCCCAGAGCTGCTGAAATGCTGGTGGATGCGTGACCTGCGCCGAAATGGTCAAACTTGCTTTCCCCTAAATTGAGATAACCCGATAGTCCATTCTTCTGACGAATGGTGCTGAATTGGTTGTATCGCCCAGTAATGAGTTTGTGGGGATAGGCTTGATGTCCAACGTCCCAAACGACTTTATCCCGATCGAGATCCAAGGTCTGATAGAGCGCCAGGGTAAGTTCTACAACGCCGAGTCCCGGCCCTAGATGACCGCCCGTCGCGGCAACGGTCTGAAGATGTTTATCACGAATTTGTCGGGCGATTTCTTGAAGTTCTCGGATCGACAGTCCGTGTAACTGATTAGGATGGGTCAGTTCACTCAGATGCATGGGATTCCTTCTCTTGCTGTTTTTTAAGTGGATAAAATAATGTGACCAGCGCTAGAGGGTTACAGCGTCTGAAGGGGCATATACTATCCTTTAGATAACTGTAGTTCATTGCACGGGTTTGTATGGATGCGGATTAAGCCTATTGACATGTTTAGCTCCATGTCGACTGAGATGTTGACTGAATATGTGCAAAGGTTAAAACAGGATACAAAGCCGTTGTAACTAGAATTTGTGAGTGCTAGTGGAGCCTATGTTGAAGTTTGAACGCTTGAGTTTTAGAAGTAGAATGGTCTGGATTGGGTTAACCTACGCGATCGTCGCCCCAGGCATCTCGTTAAGCATCCCGTCTCCAGCCCAAGCAAATCCTTACAACGCCTGCACAAAAGATCTCAGCAATGCCAAGCTAGACCCAGTTTCTATTGGTCAAGGCTGTGCTGAAGCATTACACCCCGATACGGTTGGAACCTGTGTAGCACGCATTACTGGACCAACGGTCAATCCGATTATGGCAGTGTCGGCACTTGATGCCTGTCGTCGAGTTCGCCGTCCTTTGGAGTTAGCGACCTGTGTTAATGACATTCGTAATTCTGATGGAACGCAGGCTCCGATGAGTGATGTTTTGGATGCGTGTCGTCGAAGTTTGTTACCAGAGCGTTTTGGTCAATGCGTTGTCGGCTTCCGTAATGCACCCCTGGAGCGAAGGATCTCTGAAGGTCTTGTGACGTGTCTGGATGCGACTGACTATCGTAAAGATGTGGTTTTAAGACCCTTAAGCGATTTGCTCAATACTTACGTTCCACAGAGTAGCTCTGTCCAAGTTAATCCAGGTCTGCCCACGACTCAACCAACGCAGCCAGTAGTTCCAGTCCCTAAGACATCGTCCCCGATCCCACAGATGTTCTAGGGTACAAATCCCAGTTTTTCACAGTTCGATCTAGGGTCTACTTGAAAGATTGTGAAAAGCTGTCCGGAGCATGGATGACGGATGTAGGTGCATGTTGTTGTGTACGGGAAAATTTTTCAATAAAAAAGCAGTCCCCATCTGTCTTGGGCTGCCTTTGCGCTACAAAATTAGTCGCTAAATCTGCATTTAGAACCGCATTGCCTGCTTTAGTTTGCGCTGACCTCTTGCCTGACCGCGATCGCAATGGCTGCCGGGTAAATCTTATGTTCCTGGGTTTGGAGTCGGGCTTGCAGAGTTGTTAAGGTATCGCTGGCTAAAACTGGAACGGCGGCCTGCATCACGATGTCGCCACTATCCACTTCTGTGACCACGTGATGAACCGTACAACCCGTAATTTTCACGCCAGACTCAAAGGCTTGTTCGATCGCCTTGCTCCCCTTAAAACTCGGCAACAAGCTGGGATGGATGTTCAAAACTCGATTTGGAAAGGTGTTAATCAGAACCGGGGTAACAATCCGCATCCAACCTGCCATCACGACCCAGTCCACTCGATAGCTCACCAGGACTCCAACGATCGCCTGATCCAATAATTCCCGAGTTGCAAATTGTCGATGGTCTAGACAGATGGACGGAATGCCTAAACGTATTGCACGCTCAATGACGGTTGCCGTGGAATTGTTGTAAATTAGAATAGGAACTTCGGCGTTCAATTGACCAGAATGGATGGCTTGAACGATCGCTTCAAAGTTGCTCCCACTACCGGATGCCATAATTCCGAGTCGAACTTTTTGATGTGTTGTTTGATTTACGATTGGATGCTCTGAAGGTCCACCGATCGGACGGATATACGGTGAAATTAAGGCATCTTGGTCCCGAGTCGTCATAGCTAAAATAATCCTGCAAACTAACAATAAGACCAACAAGAAGACGGTGGACGTGCCTATTGAGGATATATTGATTTAGGGCGATTCCATCCCACTATTCGATCGATGTTTTAATTCTTATGTCTTACGCGATTGCCACATTTTATAAATTTGTTGCCCTGCCCGATTGCGAAATGGTTCGATCGCAGATTTTGGTCTACTGTCAGCAAAATAATATTTACGGCAGTATTCTACTGGCTCAAGAAGGCATTAATGGAACGGTTTGTAGCGATCGTACTCATCTCACAGCATTTATTGATTTTTTACGTCAAGACCCTCGCCTCTGCGATCTCACCACTAAAGAATCAGAAAGCGATCGTGCCCCGTTCGATCGGTTAAAGGTGAAAGTGAAGCCGGAAATCGTGACGTTGGGTAGACCTGATGTTAATCCCAGCGATCGAGCTGGAACCTATGTCAAACCCCAAGATTGGAATGCGCTGATTCAGGATCCAGAGGTGTTGGTCATTGATACGCGAAAAGCCTTTGAAGTTTCTACGGGAACGTTCGCAGGCGCAGTCGATCCCAATCTTGACTCGTTTCGTGAATTTCCAAGTTATGTCGAAACTCACTTAAATTCCACACAGCACACAAAAGTTGCGATGTTTTGTACGGGTGGAATTCGGTGTGAAAAAGCCTCAGCCTATATGCTGTCCGCCGGGTTTAAGACGGTTTATCATCTCGAAGGCGGCATTTTAAAATATCTCGAAGAAATTGCCCCAGAAGAAAGTCTTTGGGAAGGCGAATGTTTTGTCTTTGATCAGCGGGTTTCAGTCACCCACGGTGTTCATCCGGGAACCCATGAGATTTGTGTAGCCTGTGGCTATCCCGTTTCACCCGACGAAATGCGATCGCCCCTCTATCGACCAGGGCTATCCTGTCCGAGTTGCCATGATCATTTGACGGATACCCAGCAGCACCGAAATCAAGAACGCTTCAGACAACGCCAACAGACTAAAGCCCGCCAACTCAGGTCAATCTGTGTCCCTGGATCTGAGGCCCAAAGCGATCGCAATTAGCAAGCTGGGCAGCAAAATGATTCCGAGGGCAAGCCGATCGCTAGCCACAATATTCAGAGCAGGCATCACATATTTGATCGCAAGCGCAAGCGCCGTTGACCCTCCGAACAATTTCGCAATCAAGATAAAACTTGCTGAGTTGGAAGCGCTGGATTTTTCGATCGGGAATTCAGGCATGTCGTAGTTCCGAGGCGAGAGACTGTGGAAGATTTGAATGGCAGAGATCAACTTTTAGAAATTCAGTGACATCATAGAGGAGTTGCACGGATAACAGAGCACCTAACGGGTATTTATGACTTCAGCTTCCCCGACTTCTGACATTTTAGAGTCTTCTTCATCTGGTGAGACAAATGCTTTAGGTCCGAACCTGAGCCTTGTAGATGCTATTGAAGTGGTAATCGATAGCCTAGATAGCGGGGATACGGCGCTGGTTAGTCACGGAAAAACTGGCCATCTCTGGAAGTTTCAGTATGGCAGTGTGGAAGTCTTTGTTCAGCTTACGGGTAGCAGAAGTGAGGATGCCCTGACAGTTTGGTCTGAGGTGTTGAGATTGCCCGTTAAGAACGAAGCGGCACTGACTCGACAGCTCTTAGAACTCAATTGGAATACCACCTTGGAGGCTCGGTTTGCGATCGCCGAGAGCCAGGTTTCTGTGATGACCACTCGTAGCGTTGAAGATTTGTCTGCGGCAGAAATTTCCCGTGCGATCACAATTGTGGCGGGGATTGCAGACCAGCACGACGATCGCCTGACTGCTGAATTCCCTGCGGCTTAATGTCACGTGATGCCTGGAGATTGCTCCCGTTTTCCTGTGACCATGGGGTAACCCAAATGGCGATCGATGAAGCTATTTTTTGTGGGGTTGAGTCTGGGGACAGTCCGCCAACGCTGCGGTTTTATCAGTGGGATCCGATCGCCATTTCCCTAGGCTATCACCAGCACAACTATCCGAAGCATTGGAATGACCTAACATTTTTAGGCGCGCCCGTTGCCCTAGTGCGACGACCAACAGGCGGACGGGCTGTTTTGCATCAAGGTGATTTGACCTATGCGGTAATTGCATCCGGTTTTGCTAATAATCGAGTCGAGAGTTATCGCCAAATCTGTGAGTTTTTGATTCAGGGTTGGCGATCGCTCTCCCAGGATCTTTCCTACGGCAACGCAGTGCGCGGCTACATCCACAATTCTGATTGTTTTGCGACGGCAACGGGTGCAGATTTAGTCTTACCAACGGGGCAGAAGCTAATTGGTAGTGCCCAAAAACGATCGGGTCAGACGATTCTTCAGCACGGTTCTATGCGACTAACCCCAAATGCTGAACTGTTCGAGACAGTATTTGGTCAGCCCGATCGAAGTTCTGATTATCTAGAACTACCGCCGACCGATCAGGTCATGGGTGCACTAATTGCTGCTGCCGAGAATTGTTTTGATGCTAGTTTTTCAGTGGGTTCTCTGACCTCTACGGAAAGGTCTTGGATTCGGCAAAACTCATAGAGCAGTTAACAAGGACATCTGGGCATTCTGGATGAAATACGACTTCCATCAGTTCTCACATCATTACCGCGGCCGTACATGATAGAGCAAAGATCGAAAAAATGTTGGGTGTTCGCCTCAGATATATTGACACCTAGGTCGGTATCGTTCTTGGGAAACATTGCTTTGTGGTGAGGACGACATCTAAAAACTTAACCAGGCAGTATGGTGACACAGATCACAGATTAGTATATAGTTTTGTAACCTGTTCACACGGCTCATAAATGTAAATCAACATACAGTTTGTGGGTACCGTGTATGCAGAGGCTGTATGAAATATCCTTTGGTTCAATGATAGCTCTTTTTATACTTGTCAAAAACATAATGAGTTGTGGCTTGTAAGCTACAGCCCAAGCTCGCTTTGTAGTACACATCTAGTTGCTTATGCCCAAGACCTCAAGCAATGTCGATTCTTCGAGAATGCTTGTGTAATTCCCTCAAGATGTGAAGACCTAGGTTGATTTTCCAAATATTATTTTCCTGAATATAAAGTCGTCTCCACGCATTTGCCAGTCGATTAATTTAACTAGGCTAGTTGAAAGGGGATTCTAATGATTTCTGAATCAAGCACAATGACTCGAAATGTTGCCACTTCACTAAAAAATCAGGGGTTAGCTCAGTCACCAGTAACGTCGTTCTTAGCAAAAAAATCTAGTCGCTCGCTAAGCTACTCACAATGCGGAGACCTATTAAACAGCATTATTTTCTTGTCTCGTAGTTTAAGTCGGATGCGCATTGACCATGCCATTACTGGACAATCAGCGGTGGCACTAAGAACGGCATCCCCTACTACCGGAACATCTATTGAATTGATCATGTCGCCTGAGGGTTATGATCACTTCATAAATGTCTACACCCACCAGCGCATCAGTCATACGTCAGAAAATGGTCGAACATTTTGGGATCATCGGACAGGCTGCATGCTAAACGTCTATCTAGCGGGAGAAGAGATTACCCATGGGCTAAGAAGAATAACAGTTCCTGCACTTGATACCTTGTTCGTCAACGATGACCGGATCAAATCCTGGATTATTGAATCTAAAGTGGCAGCTGCTTCGGAATCTCGATCGTGCAGAATGACATTGCCAGGAGGGTCTGAAAAGACGACTGTAGTGGCGGCCTAAAGATTAGCACAGATGTTTGCGACAAGTTCATCACAGAATATTAGTGGACTCAGGAGTGGGTGCATGGAGCGTCAGTACTGTGATTTCGGGGCGACAGTTGAATCGAACCCGGATTCCTGAGGTTCCCACCCCGCGACTGGTGTATTGAATCAAATCTGCGATTTGGTATTGACCAGCCGGGTATTTGTGGCCCATTGGCGGCGTTATGAGTTTGACAAACGGTAAACTGACTTGCCCGCCGTGGGAGTGTCCAGAAAGTTGTAGGTCAAACTTTCCAGTTTCGGCGGTCCGATCGGCGATATCAGGTTCATGGGTCAGCATGATCGATGCTCCAATGCCGGGAAGTTGCTGTAAAACTTTCCCCATGTCATCTTTACCGCTCCAAGCATCGCCCAGCCCCGCAACGTTTAAAGGCGCGCCTTTGCTGGTGATTGTGACGACTTGATTTTGTAGCACTCGAACACCACTCGATTCCAGCACATTGGTGATTAGCTGCGGGTTGGTACCTTCGTCATGGTTACCCAAAATTGCGATAGAACCATCGGGAGCGTTGAGTTGTGAAAAGCTTTTCAGAGCCGGAGAATAACGATCGGCATCCCCAGTCACAAAGTCTCCAGTCAGCACAATCAGATCGGGCTGTTGGTCATTAATTTGACGGGCAATCGTTGCAATCCGATCGGCAGTCATCCAATCATCAGCATGGACATCTGTAATTTGGACAATCCGGTAGCCCTCAAGTTCAGGAGCCAGATGGGGGAGCATCATGGGAACTTGTACAACCTCCATCCAGACGACTTCAATTTTTTGTACATAGATTATTAATAGCGATAGTGTAACAAAGCCCATAGTCAGAAACTTCAGTATGGGCTTAAAGAAATTGTTAAATTGTTTTTTGATGGCGCGGGTCACTTTTTTGGGAGTCCAGTCAATACTTGTATGATTAACGTTCATTATTAACTGATGTGAAGTAGTAGGAACTCTGTTGCCATAGTAAAGCAAGACAATATGACTACACCATGGCTTCGATATGTCATTGACCTCGTACAGTGGTCGGGTTGTATGCAGACTCGCGTTTTCCGCCTGCAAGTCTGGAGGGAAATATGTTAGAACAGACTCAGCATGTACGGGATGAACTGTTTCTGTCTCAGGTTGTGGACTGGATCGAGGGAAATTATTGGTGATATGTTGGATTTGCACCAGCTTGAAAGTGGTCAAACCGGACTCAATTCCAGCACTCTGGTAATGGGTGATTTGGCAGCGCAGTTGGTTCAAGAATTTATTTCTAGCGCTGAAGCGAAGCAGATTCAGCTTTCTCTAGACGACCATTTGCATTATCACGAGACGACGACCCATGGTTTTGCAGCCGATTCCTATCGGGTTCGCCAGATTTTGACTAATCTTCTAAGCAATGCCATCAAGTTCACGCCAGAGGGCGGCAATGTGGTGTTACGGCTTTGGGGAAATGAATCGGACATTTTTGTACAGGTGGTAGACAATGGCGTTGGAATTCCACTTGAACACCGATCGGTGATTTTTGAGACGTTTCAACAATTAGATTTTTGTCGGCAACCTAGTTATGAAGGTACGGGGCTTGGGTTGGTACTGACGAAGCAGTTGGTGGAGTTGCATGGCGGCACTATTGAGGTGGAATCATCCGTGGGCAAGGGTTCGACTTTTACAGTCCATCTGCCCTCACAGATTCGCAGTGCGGTGGATTATACTCGTGCTTCGCGTCCGAGTCGAGCGGCGGGTTGTGCGGTGTCGCAGCATATTTTATTGGTGGAGCAGGTGGAGCGGGTGGCGAATTTAGTTTGTGACTCCTTGACTCCCATGGGGTATCAGGTGACATGGATGGCGGATGGTGAGACGGCGGTCGGGCATTTTGATGCGGTGACTCCGGTGTTAGTGATGGTGAATGGAACGATCGAGGAGAGCCTTTTATTACAACTAAATGAGAAGGCACGGGGCATGAATGATCCCAAGGCTAAACTTTTGATTTTGGTGACGGAGAACGATCGGGCGACCCTGGAAGAACTGCCGCAGTTACGTCCGTTATCTTTTTTATCGTTACCGATCGGTACACCTGAGCGTTTGATTGAAGTAGTTGGGAGTTTATTAATGAATAATCCTGAGAATTAAACCCATTTCTGTAGCAATCCCAAGTGATTAATGAGATTCGGGCGATCCGCCCCCCGGTCCCCAAGTTTGGGAGAGTTAGAGAAAAAATTATAGCCCCCAGAATTGGGGGTTTCAGGGCGAAAAGATTAGGATCTTACAAATGATTTCAGACTGCCATATGTCCCTATGCTTCAATACAATTTACAAATCAGATCATTGATTCGCGATGTTTTTGACGGTCTTTTTTTGCGGTCTGGATGTGTAAAAATGAACCGTTGCAACTCGCTATAGGAACCGTTATGACCAAGTCTGCCGCCATTATTTATACCTTCACTGACGAAGCTCCTGCCCTAGCGACCTACTCGTTTTTACCGATCGTCCAAGCTTTTACCAACGCCGCGAATATCACAGTCGAAACCCGCGATATCTCCCTTGCCGGACGGGTTCTCGCCAATTTCCCCGAATATCTTCGCCCCGAACAACGCCAGCCTGATGCGCTGGAACAACTTGGAGAACTCGCGAAAACGCCAGAAGCCAACATCATTAAATTGCCCAATATCAGCGCATCCCTGCCCCAACTTCTCGCCGTCATTCAAGAACTTCAGGCTCAAGGCTACACTATTCCCAACTACCCCTCGGAACCCCAAAACGAGGCTGAAAAAGCGATCAAATTGCGGTATGCCAAGGTGATTGGAAGTGCAGTCAATCCAGTCTTACGTGAAGGGAATTCCGATCGTCGTGTGGCGGGGGCGGTAAAAAAATATGCTCAAAAGAATCCTCACCGAGTGGGTGAATGGAAAAAAGAGTCCCGATCGCATGTCGTTCATATGGATGCTGGGGATTTCTATGGTAGTGAAAAATCGGTAGTCGTTAAGGCGGCGGGAATTGTCAGAATTGAATTGGTGACGAGTTCTGGTGCGACTGTTTTAAAAGAGAAAACCAATGTTACTGCTGGTGAATTGATTGATGCGGCGGTGATGTCGGTGGGGGCGCTACGATCGTTCTATGAAAATGCTATGAGTGCTGCAAAGGCAGAAGATATTCTGTTGTCATTGCATGTGAAAGCAACAATGATGAAGGTTTCTGACCCGATTTTGTTTGGTCATGCGGTAACGGTCTATTTCAAAGATGTATTTGCAAAGTATGCAGAGACATTTACTCAATTAGGTGTGAATCCTAAGAATGGGTTAGGCGATGTTTATTCAAAGATTAAGCAACTACCAGAAGATTTGAAGTCTGCGATCGAAGCTGATATTCAATCAACCTATACAAGCCGTGCAAGATTGGCTATGGTCAATTCAGAGTTGGGCATTACTAATTTGCATGTGCCAAGTGACGTGATCATTGATGCATCTATGGCGGCGGCAATTCGTTCTTCTGGGCAAATGTGGGGCATTGATGGCAAAGCTCATGATACAAAAGCAATAATTCCCGATCGGTGCTATGCGACTATTTATCAAGAATGTATCAAATTCTGTCAGGAAAATGGCGCATTTGATGTGACGACTATGGGAAATGTGGCGAACGTTGGGTTGATGGCCCAGAAAGCTGAAGAATATGGTTCCCACGATAAAACCTTTGAAATTCCTGCTGATGGAATGGTGCGTGTGGTGAATGAATCGGGTGAGACCTTGATAGAACATTCAGTTGAAAAGGGTGACATTTGGCGAATGTGTCAGACGCGGGATTTACCGATTCAAGATTGGGTGAAGCTGGCGGTGAATCGGGCCAGAGCTACGGGAGTTCCCACTGTGTTTTGGCTAGATTCCGATCGTGCCCACGATGCAAATGTGATTGCTAAAATCAATAACTATCTACCTCAACATGACACGGCTGGATTAGATATTAAAATCTTGTCACCTGTTGCTGCGATGCGTTTCACTTGTGAACAAATCAAAGCAGGTAAAAATGTAATCTCGGTTACTGGAAATGTATTGCGAGATTATTTAACTGATTTATTTCCAATTTTAGAATTAGGAACCAGTGCAAAAATGTTGTCTATTGTTCCTTTGCTTGCAGGTGGGGGCTTGTTTGAAACGGGGGCGGGCGGTTCTGCGCCGAAACATGTACAGCAGTTTGTTTCTGAAGGACATTTGCGTTGGGATTCGTTGGGTGAGTTTTTAGCCCTGTCTGTTGCGTTGGAAGATTTGGCGACAAAAACTAATAATGATGATGCGTTAATTTTGGCGCAAACATTAGATCAAGCGAATAGTAAATTTCTCGAAAATGGTAAATCGCCTTCTGCAAACGTGAATGAACTCGATAATCGTGGTAGTCATTTCTACTTGGCAATGTATTGGGCAGAGGCGATCGCAACTCAAACCCAAAACCCTGCGTTAAGTGCGAAATTTGTCGATTTAGCCAATCAATTAAAAGCTAATGAGACTACGATCGTAACTGAACTCAACGCAGCCCAGGGAAACGCGATCGACCTTGGGGGATATTATCATCCTGATGCTGAGAAATGCGATCGGGTCATGCGTCCGAGCAAAACTCTGAATGAGGTGTTGGCGACGATCGGATAAGATCTTGTAGAGAGGGGGCGATTTTTTATTTGCTTTTTTCGTTAGGTTTGGGGCACGGCGAGCCATGCCCCTACGGGTCTTTGAACCCGGATCTGGAGGGACACAGCCTGTTATTTTTCAACCTATTCGCTAAAAACGATCGCCCTGTTGCGCCCCTGCTGCTTGGCCTGATACAGGGCAATATCGGCTTGGTTGATTAGTGTAGATGATTTTTGCGTAGGGCTAGGAATCAGACTAGTAATGCCGATACTAACCGTAACCCGATCGCTGATGTCAGAGTTTTGGTGAAGAATATCTAGATTAGCGACCACCATGCGTATTTCCTCAGCAACTGTGATTGCGCCATTAATTTCAGTATTTGGCAAAATGGCGACAAATTCTTCACCACCATAGCGTGCTAGAAGATCGGCAGGACGATGCAACGTTCTTTCTAGAGCCTGGGCGATCATTGTTAAACACTTATCGCCGCATTGATGTCCGTAGCAGTCGTTGTAGCGTTTAAAGTAATCAATATCAAGTAACAATAAAGACATTGGCTGCTGCTCTCGGCTCAGTCTTTCCCATTCAAATCTGATGCGATCGTCAAAGCAGCGCCGATTAGAAACTTGGGTCAAGGCATCAAGATTAATAAGCTTTTCTAATTCCAGATTTGCTTGTTTGAGAGACGTTTCACTGTGTTGCAATTTTGCAGTTCGCTCAATGACCTGACGCTCAAGATCTTCAATAGATTGTATGAGCAATAATTGCACTTCTGTTCGCTCATCGATCACTGCCGATAAAATTAGCGAGGTTAATGCGAATACTGCCATAAATGACTGTAATAGCAGTAGTGATTCATTTGGGGAACTTCTGTTACAAAATCCATAGCCATGAACAGAAGCAAAAATAGCAATTAGAGAAACTACACTGACCAGCAAACTTGCAAAAAATGTGCCGCAGCGACCAGATGTCCAGATCAATATCGGCAAGAGTAAATACTCTACTCGATAGCCATGTCCAAAACTAGTCCAACTGACTATTAAAAAAGAAACCAGCATTAATCCGATTTCCCATAGATTTAGTCGGTGCTCGGCTTTTTGTGATTTTTTGCATAGCAGAATTGTTGGAGTAAAGATTAAATGCGCGATCGCACTTGCAATCCACCATGTCAGCCAACCAACACCATAATTAAGCCAAGGAACTAAGCCCGCCAAACAAAGACTAGTCATCCCAATTGTTGCAGACACCATTGGCGAAAAAATCGCTGCGACAGCATATAAAATAACGGTATCAACGTGACTAAAAATATTCTTGTGTTTTGTAAATTTCCTAATTAAATGAGTGGCAATTAATGGCTGTAAACAATTGCCCAAAGCACAGCCGACATTAACCAATAAAAAATTAAAGATTGATATTGACGAATCTATTTGTAATAAATCTAAAGAAATAGCGAGAATCGATCCGGTAGCAATTCCTACAAGTACGCGATTGCCTAGTAAATAAACAAGCGCTAATGTCATCCCTGAAGGAAACCAAACCGATGCAACTGAGCCGGGTAAAGTTGCAAATTTTTCACTAAGTTCTACACCAACTGCATAGGCGATCGCCACGACCAGGTTCAGGATCAGCGATCGGAAAACCCACTTCTGTAGTACCCAGCGATGATTCATAGGATCAATATAAAATTATTAGAATTTTTATTGTACAGTCTATGCAAACAATAGCTAATCTTGGATGCTTCCATCCGGCAACGTTGCCCCCTCAAAGTTAGTTCCAGTCATCAAAGCACTGCTAATTTCAGCTCGAATTAAGTTTGCCCCACGCAAATCCGCTCCACGTAAATCTGCTCGCCCCAGATAGGCTTCGATTAGATTCGCTTCTGAAAGTAAGGCATCTTTTAAATTGGTGCGACCTAACTCAGCCTTGTTTAACCGAACTCGAGCCATCTTACTATTTTGTAAATTAGCTTGGTTTAGCTTCGCGCCATTTAGAGTTGCATCAGTCAAAATTGCATCGGTCAAAATTGCCTTAGTTAGATCTACGCGGTTCATCTTGGCATATTGCAGCGTTGCCCCGGCCAAATTCGCCTCGGTCAAAATGGCATCGCTCATAAATGCATTGGTTAACCTTGCTCCCGTTAGGATAGCCTGGGTTAAATTCGCTCCTTTCAAGCTAACTTCTGTTAAATTTGCCCCCGCTAGATTAGCCCGCTGGAGATTGACCCCGGATAAATTGGCTCCTTTTAAATCTGCATACTGTAGATTTGCACCCCGCAGGTCAGCACCCGGCAACCCTCGTCCTTCTTCCCGTAGATTTGCGCTGCGTAGACAACTACTTCGCAGGTCTGCACCATTCAAAATTGCGCCTCGTAAATCGGCTCCGCTCAGATTTGCATCGAGTAAGGTACTCAGGGATAGGTCTGAACATCGAAGGTCCGAGCGGCTCAGGTTACTGCCCATTAGATCCGCATCGCGAAAATCACAGCTCGATAGGTCCGCTTGGCTAAAATTTGCCCCACGCAGGATACTGCCTTGCAGATTGACTTGGCGAAAGTTAGTCCGGCTGAGGAAAGCCAAAACTAAGTTAGTGCCTTGGAGATTGCTGCCTGAAAAGTTGGCTCCAATCAGGTCTGCACCTTGGAGTTGAATGTGGTGAAGGTCGAGTCCTGTAAAATCTATGTCCCCCGATTTATATTGGCTGATAAGGTCTTCAGGAGTCATGACTGGTCATTCCAAAGAAAATTAATAGGTGGGAAATACAAGGTTCATCAATTGAAAAGACTAGACACAGATTCCTGTGATGACCGGCTGACTCACACATTAGGCGGGTATGCGTTTTGGAGTGGTGCCAACGTCTGGGGTTGAAGCTGACGATCGCACTTTAAATGCGCGCATCATTGCCTCGATCGTAGTTTCATACTCATCAGGATCCGGTAATTTTCGAGCAATCTCCCGCAATTTAATTGCTAGAATCTCTGGCTTCCGATACGATCTAAATGCCACCGCGAGCAATGGAATCGTGCTTTGTTGCCGCAGCGTCATGCTTTCGATCGCGTCTTCAGGTTCAATACTGTTCACCAAAATCAATAATAAATGCTTGAGACGTAGCGGATTTGCCAATTTCATAATGTCAAAGTGCAAATCAAACACCACACAGTCGATCGCCTCGACTATGCTTTTCCCCATATCATCATCTCCCCAAGGCGAGGCCACTATGGCAGCAGGCGCGGGACCACAGACGTGGGTGTCTCCGTTCGCCTCCTCTAAATCCGCTAGCGATTCAGCCCGGCTAGTTTTGACGTTGGGTATGAGGTTTAAATCATCCGCGCTGCTTGCTCTAGTCTCTGCGATCGGAACTTGGTAAAGAGCATCCAGATTATCGATTAAGGTGTCTGCGAGTAGACTATATTCAGCGGGCTTACTCAATCGACTTACGACCTGTTGCAACCCTTTTTTTAAGCCCTTACGAGTAGTGTGGCGTTGATGAACCATCTTGCTCAACTCGACCCAGTTCATAGACTCTAGCTTGATCATGTCGCCTTCCCAGATGGACTGGGCGGCACAGAACGCTAGCTTTTTTAGACGAATTTGGTTAGGAAGCTGGCGCAGTTGAGCCGCCATAGTGGTGTAAAGGGGAGTCGGATGATTGGGAACGGGGACCACGATATCTAGGAACATCGTGGTTGGGTCATCGCTGCTGCCTCGAACTAAGGAAATTGTCTCTAGAATAGTGTCAGCAATTTGAGAATATTCAGCAGGTTTGTTTAGGGTGTTGACACTGGCATGAAGGTGCGATCGGAGTAAGGTCAAGTCGGAAAATTGGTTGAGGAGTTGACCCAAAACCCGATGGATCATGGCTTCACTCGGCGATAAAATTCCCCCGGCCCAAGTGCCCTCGCTCACATAGGTCAGAAGCTTATATATCCGGGTGGCCTCTTCGTCTTGGGCCAAGTGCCGTGCCATGGTAGCCGCCGCATCCTGCATAAGAAACCTTCAGTCATGGAAACATCAATCAGATTTTTCAACGAAACCTAAACCACGCATGTCGAAGCCATAGATCTCGAACCAGGATTCTTAGACGTTGGCTACCAGTATGCCCCAAACATTCCGATCGCTAGCAGTTTACGACATCACTATGATTTATCATATAGGCCTTGCGGAAACTCAGATTCTTGAACTTGTTTATCGCTCGCCCCTATGGACTTTCTCCGCCTCCAAAAAGCCCTCGCCTTTGAAGCTGAAGCTGGATTTAATGATCTTCAGGGCAATCAATATCGGTTTAGTGAATTTCTCCAGATCGCTTTGGGAAAACCGAGTCCCATCCTCGATCGCCTCGATGACCTTCGATCGGTTGCAGAGCAGCGGCAGAAGCTTCAAGCCTTGGCTGAAAAATACTCTAGTTACGGGGATCTAGAGTTCGCCGATCGACAACACCTAGTCGCAGAAACCCGGCGGACTGTTTACAGCCTTAAACAATCAACTGAACAGTCTGTCCAACAGCCTGTCAAAGACTCTGCAACAAAAACAATTATCCGCAGTACGACCCACTCTACTAAACAAGCCTCTTCATCTAACAAGGTTCCTGAACTTGAACAGTCCGTCGCCTACCTGCCTGGAGTCGGACCTAAAAGCGCTGAAAAGCTGGCTAAACTCGGTATCATCACGGTTCGAGATTTGCTTTATTACTATCCCCGCGAGCATATCGACTACGCTCGCCAAGCCAAAATCCGGGATCTCAAAGCAGGGGAAACGGCTACGATCGTCGGGACCATCGCATCGTGTAATTGCTTCACCACGGTTAAAAATAACAAGCTCACTATTTTTGACCTAACGATTAAAGATAGTTCGGGCCGCATGAAACTAAGCCGTTTTTTCATGGGCAGTCGTTTTTCGGGGCGCGGTTGGCAAGAGCAACAAAAGAAAATGCACCCGATCGGCTCTGCTGTTGCCGCATCTGGACTGGTCAAGGAAACCCAATATGGACTCACCCTTGATAGTCCTCAAATTGAAATTTTAGAATCTAACGGCGAAGCAGACTCCGATGCCCTCGGACGGATTTTGCCGATTTATCCTCTGACCGATGGTGTGAGTGCAGATGTGGTGCGACGTGCCATGAAGTCAGGCTTGTCGGCGGCGACCAAGCTCGCTGAAACGTTACCAGAAGGATTACGATCGCAATATGGTCTGGCTGAAATTCAACGAGCCATTGCCCAAATTCATTTTCCAGACGATCGTGAATCTCTAGACGCAGCCCGAAAACGATTGGTATTTGACGAATTTTTCTACTTACAACTGGGCTTACTGTCCCGTCGGTACCGTGAACAAGCCAAACAAACCAGCGTCATTCTGCAACCGGAAGGATCCTTAATCACTGAGTTCTACAAGGGTTTACCCTTTGAACTCACCAAAGCTCAGACTCGTGTTGTAAATGAGATTCAGAATGACCTGATCAAGCCCGCACCCATGAACCGTTTGATTCAGGGTGATGTGGGATCTGGTAAAACAGTCGTCGCTGTCATTGCCTTACTCGCCGCCATTCAAGCCGGATACCAAGGCGCATTTATGGCCCCGACGGAAGTGTTAGCAGAACAGCATTATCGCAAACTTGTTGAATGGTTCGGTCTTTTGCATTTGCCCGTTGAATTATTGACTGGCTCCACTCGTGCTGCAAAACGTAGACAAATTCATGCGCAATTGCAAACGGGAGAACTGCCGTTGCTGGTTGGCACCCATGCCTTAATTGAAGATCCCGTTCAATTCCACAAACTAGGCTTAATCGTAATTGACGAACAACATCGATTTGGAGTTCACCAGCGCGCCCGATTGCAACAAAAGGGCGAAAATCCCCACGTCCTTACCATGACCGCGACTCCCATTCCCCGCACATTGGCGTTAACGTTGCATGGTGATTTAGATGTGAGTCAAATTGATGAACTGCCTCCCGGTCGAAAAGCCATCAAAACGACCGTCCTAGCTGGAAAAGATAGACAAGCGGCCTATGATTTGATGCGCCGCGAAATTACTGATGGTCGGCAAGTGTATGTGGTCCTTCCTTTGGTTGAAGAATCCGAAAAATTAGATCTAAAATCGGCAGTTCAAGCTCATGCGGATCTGCAAGATAATGTATTTCCAGATTTGACCGTTGGATTGTTGCACGGTAAACTTTCATCGGCTGATAAAAATGCGGCGATCGCAGCCTTTCGCGATCGGACGACCCAGATTCTAGTCTCTACTACCGTCGTCGAGGTTGGGGTGGATGTGCCCAATGCCAGCATTATGTTAATTGAACATGCTGAACGCTTTGGTCTTTCACAATTGCACCAGTTGCGGGGTCGTGTGGGGCGGGGGGCGGCGCAATCGTTCTGTCTTTTGCTCAGTACGTCAAAAAGCGACACGGCACGTCAACGCCTCAGCGTCATGGAACAATCTCAAGATGGTTTTTTTATATCCGAAATGGATTTACGATTCCGGGGTCCCGGTGCTGTTTTGGGTACGCGGCAGTCTGGATTGCCGGATTTTGCCTTGGCGAGTTTGGTGGAAGATCAAGAGGTTTTGGAAATTGCGCGAGATGCAGCCCAAAATGCGATCGATAAGGATCCAACCCTCGATCGGTGGGCGGCGATGAAGGCAGAGCTTGATTATCGTTATACTCGGCTTCTTGGCGGCGCAATTTTGACCTAGAGTCCCCAAACAAGCCTACCTGATAATTACTCGCGGCAATCGATTTTTAAACCCACACAAAATCTCCCAAGAAATTGTCCCTAGTTTCTGCGCCCAATCCTCTGCCCTGATCAACTCAAACCCATCGTTTCCCAGTAGTGTTACGACTTCCCCTTCTTGCATATCTGAAATGTCTGTGACATCCAACATGATTTGATCCATGGTAATCGAACCAATTTGTTTCACCCGCTTTCCGCGAATCAATACCTCCATTTGATTTGATAAATTACGCGGCACACCATCGGCATAGCCAATCCCAATCACTGCGATCGTCATCTCCCTTTTACTCACAAACCGATGTCCATAGCTGACCCCCGTTCCTGCCGGAATTGTGGTGACTTGAGTAATCCGCGCTTTCACCTGTAAGGCTGGAATTAAATCAATCCGATCGCGTAAATGGGCAGCTGGATATAATCCATAGGTAATCAAACCTGTACGAACCATATTGTATTGCAATGTTGGATCGACAATTGTTGCGGCTGAATTTGCAAAATGACGAATAATATTATCTGGAATTTGACAAGTTTTTAATACTGATTCAAATCGCTGCCGTTGGTTATTCATAGTCGTTGGGTCCGGATCGTCGGCGGTGGCAAAGTGGGAATATACGCCCGCAATTTTCAGATTTGGCAATTGTTTTACAAGGTCAAGCAATTCCAATGCATCTGTCCAACGCACCCCTAATCGCGACATTCCTGTATCAATTTTTAAATGAACTGACAGAGCACCCGTATCGCCGATCGCCTCTGAAAAAATTAAGGCTTGTTTCAGAGTGCAAAGGGTTGGCGACAGGTTCCAACGGGCAATGGTCTTCACCTGCTCCGGCAAATTAGTGGCTCCCAGGACTAAAATTGGTGACTCAATCTCGGCTTCTCGCAATTCAATGCCTTCAGGAATCGTTGCAACTCCAAGCCAAGTCGCCCCAGCATTCAGCACAGTCTTCGCCACAGTGATTGCCCCATGACCATAGGCATCGGCTTTTACAACGGCCATCAGGTCGGTTTCTGGTTTTAGCAACTCGCGAATTTGCCGAATATTATGCCCGATCGCCGTCACATTCACCTCCACCCATGCCCGCTCTCGTTGCATCCGCGAAACATTAGAACCTGATTCCCAGCTCCCCATAGACTCCTCAATACAACTCAAGCCAACACTCAACCCCAATGACTTACTCAATAGCCTGCCATCAACTTAACTGATACTATGTGTTGATGAGTACCTACCCATAAGAAAAACTCGATTCATACAATCAGAATAATCAGAGAGAAGCTCAATAACTTTAGATCTGACCACCTTGTTTAATTGTATATACTCGATGAAGATAGAATGAAGCATAGATTCAGTCCGATAGTTGTTGTTGGGAAGCGGGAATGTCACATCCTTTAATTCAATCTATATGGTTGTTGCCGATTTATACCCTGATGGGTGCAGCGATTTCTGTGATTTGGTTCCCAGGCATCACGAGACGGACAGGACCACGACCCGCCGGATATGTAAATGCGTTGATGTCGTTTCTGGCGTTTGCTCATGCCTCTGCTGCGCTCTTTTATGCCTGGGATAGCCCAGCGGTTGACTTTACGGTGCCTTGGCTGCAAGTGGCGAATTTGGATTTGTCGATCCCATTCCATGTTGATCCGATCGCGCTGACGGCTTGTACCGTTATTACGGGGCTAAATTTTCTGGCGCAGGTGTTCGCGATCGGTTATTTGGAGTTGGATTGGGGATGGGCTAGGTTTTTCTCATTATTGGCATTCTTTGAGGCCGGGATGAATTTCCTGGTTTTGAATGATTCCTTATTTTTTGCGTACATCGCGATGGAGTTACTAACCCTCGGAACCTACCTACTATTGGGCTTGTGGTTTAACCAGTCTTTGGTGATCACTGGGGCGCGGGATGCTTTCTTAACGAAGCGGATAGGCGATCTATTTTTATTAATGGGTGTGGTGGCATTGTTGCCGATCGCTGGCACTTGGAACTACAGCGAATTAGCGATTTGGGCAAAAACGGCAACCGTCGATCCGAAGGTGATGACGCTGTTGGGCTTGGCATTGCTGGCGGGTCCGATGGGGAAATGTGCCCAATTCCCACTGCATTTGTGGCTTGATGAAGCGATGGAGGGTCCGGTTCCTGGGACGATTTTAAGAAATTCCCTGGTGGTGCAGGTGGGAGCTTGGGTATTGGTGAAACTTTATCCTGTACTCGCCCTGTCTCCAGCCGTGTTGAATTTTGCAATTTTTATTGGTGCCTTGACGGCAGTGGGTGGATCCTTGATTGCGATCGCTCAAATTGATATTAAACGCACCTTGTCCTATCCCACCAGCGTATTCATGGGCTGTGTTTTCATTGCAGTAGGCACTGGAAATATTCAAGCCGCATTGCTCTTGAGTTTGTCCCATGCCTTGGCAATGGCTCTAATGGTCATGAGTTCGAGTGCGGTGGTTTGGAATAGTGTGACGCAGGATGTGACGCAGTTGGGGGGGCTATTTGGTCGTCGTCCGATTTCGGCTTTGAGCTATGCTGTTGGTGCCTTGGGATTGGTTGCAATGCCTCCGTTTGGCGGTTTTTGGGCCATGTTGCAGCTTGTGGAAGGGTTGCGTGTCACCCATCCCGGACTAGCGCTACTCGTCATTGTGGTGAACACAATGCTTGCGTTTGGGTTCATGCGAGTGTTTTGCCAAGTGTTTCTGGGACAGACGACAAAGTTTACGGAACGATCGCCGGAAGTGCATTATTGGATGACTCTACCCATGACGATTGCCATGGGGCTAGTTCTACATTTACCGTTAGTGTTGTTTACGGCTGATGCGTTACCCCATTGGGCTGAAATCAGTCAGGACAATGCTCTGATCTTGGTGGGGTCAACGGTCTCAGGAATTGCATTAGCGGCAGTGATTTATCTCAGTCCAACCATTCCAAAACCTGTAAAACTTCCATCTCAGTCACTTCAAGATTTATTTGCCTATGACTTTTACACGCCGCAATTGTATCGCAACACTATTATCGGATTTGTGGCTATTTCGTCGCGGTTATTATCTAGCTTCGATCGGATTTGGATTGATGGCATTGGAAATTTCTTTGGGTTTGCCACATTGCTCAGTGGTCAAAGTTTGAAATACAGCACATCTGGTCAATCGCAATTTTACATGTTGACGATCGTGGCAGGATTGGTTGGAATTGGGTTGTGGTTGTGTTATCCCCTTTTAAATGCGGGTTAGGAATTGATTATGATTTTGAGTGCTTTAATTCTCATACCCTTGCTTGGGGCATCGATCGTGGGGTTTTATCCCGGTGCGATGTCGCCGTCCCTATCCCGCTGGGTCACGATTGGGTTTGCTTCAATTAGTCTAGGGTTGACGATCGCGATCGGGGTAATGTTTGACCTGAGCCATATCGGTCTGCAGATGCAGGAGTTTCTGCCCTGGCTGCCGGATCTGGGCTTGAACTATAGTTTGGCGATCGATGGATTGTCGTTTCCGTTGGTGGCATTAACAAACTTATTAACGGTGCTGTTGGCGTTTAATAGCTCTGTGGGGCTGAAACCGGGCGAGGATTTAAAGCGTCCTCGGTTGTTTTATGCCTTGATGCTGCTGGTGAATTCTGGGGTAGTTGGTGCCTTTCTAGCTCAGAACTTGATGCTGTTCTTCCTGTTCTACGAAGTCGAGCTGATTCCGTTCTATCTTTTGATTGTTATTTGGGGCAGTGAGAAACGAGAATACGCGGCGACTAAGTTTTTGATCTATACGGCATTGTCAGGGATTCTGATTTTGGCTGCATTTCTTGCGATGAACTGGTTGACGGGTGCAACTAGTTTTGAATATAGCGCCATTAACACGACAGATTTGTCTCGTAATACTCAATTGGTGTTGCTTGCTCTGTTGTTGGTTGGCTTCGGAATTAAGACTCCGTTGGTGCCGTTGCATTCTTGGTTGCCCGATGCCTATGTTGAATCTTCGGCTCCGGTGTCGATTATGTTGGGTGGGATTTTATCTAAACTTGGAACTTACGGGATTATTCGATTTGCGGTGGGATTGTTCCCAGAAACTTGGGTTTCAGTGGCTCCAGTCATGGCAACGATCGCCGCAATTACGGTTATTTATGGTAGTTTTTGTGCGATCGCCCAGCATGATATCAAACGCATGGTGGCCTACAGTTCGATCGGCCATATGGGATATATCATCCTTGGAACCGCTGCACTGACTCCGTTGAGTATGGTCGGGGTGATTTCGCAAATGGTAGCCCATGGCTTGATTTTGGCCTTGCTGTTTTATCTGATTGGCATCATTGAATCAAAAGTCGGTACTCGCGAATTAGAATCGTTAAACGGTTTACTGAATCCGATTCGGGGTTTACCGATGATCGCCGCGCTCTTGATTTTGGCCTCGATGGCGAGTGCCGGAATTCCGGGAATGGTGGGTTTTATTTCGGAGTTTATGGTCTTCCAAGGCAGTTACTCGGCTTTCCCAATACAGACCTTAGTGGCGATTTTAGGTACTGCATTGACGGCAGTTTATTTTGTAATTCTGCTCAACCGAACCTGCTTTGGCAAACTCGATAGTGGCAGTGCTTATTATCCTCGTGTGGAACGCTGGGAATATGTTCCGGCATTTGTCTTAACGATCGTCATTGTCTTCCTAGGCATTCAGCCGAGTTGGTTAGTACGATGGTCTCAGGTGACATCAGATGCGATCGCGTTTGTGTCTTAATTAGTAATTGGTTTTAGTTAGTGCTTGGTTTTAGTTAACACTTCATTGAGGATACTGACATGACGACTGCAACGGCCATCCCCTCCACTAAAATTCCACCATCTATCCATCCTCTAGCGGAAATCATTCATCGTCTAGAAGCGGGTGGTTCGATGTTGCCGGATACGCCAGAGAATTTAATGCAGATCATTGGGCTATACAAAGCCTATGCCGTGCCCATGGATTTTTATTGGCGGGATTTGCTTTACATTGCTGAACAGGTCTTTCTAGATCCCTTGCCTTGGAATAAATATCTCATTTCTGATGAATATCTCGATCGTGAGAACAAGTATTCTGGAGACAATGCCGACCTTCGCATTTGGCGCGGTTGCGGGGATGCCCATCCTGAATTGCGGGAGTTTATGGCACAGGGTGAATTGAAGAAGAACTTGCCAAAACTATTGCATCATCTTTGGCACGATCGGATCAATATGGAGTTTGCTGAAGAATGTATGCGATCGATGCTTTGGCATCGGGATATGTACAAACCCTGGAACCAATTTGACGGGTTTCTAGATACTGATGAATACAAACAGAACTGCGATCGGGTCATCAAAGCCTATTTCAAAGGCAATCCAGCCATGTTGGGGTTGTATAAACTATTTCCCGACATGTTCTATGAGCAATGCCGTCAAATGTCCTACTATTCAAATCTCGGTTTGTTTTGGGAAGTGATGGCTCCGGTGTTTTTTGAAATGTCGGACTTGTATGACGAGGGGAAGATGACCAGTGTTCCAGCGGCCATGGATTTCTTGGTCAATGGTATTTTTGCCATCGCGGGTCGTCCGATTTATCACCATGTTTACATCAAAGGCGAATGCTTTGAAGTTATTCCTAAATCAAAAGGATTCACTTGGCTCTACGAAGCGGCCTTACCCTATGTGGAAGCCGTTTTCTACCGCACCGCACCGTTCCGAGGCACGAAATCCTATAACGCTCAAGCAGGACAAGTTCCAGATAGTCAACCCGATTTTCACTACGGCGTACTGTATGCCGACAAGTTTCCAGTCGGGACTGCGGGTATTCCGCCGACCTTTTTGGCGCAAGATATGTTGCATTTCCTCCCAGATTATTTAGTAGAATATTACAAACAACATTGTCGGGGTGAAGATGACACGTTGGTTCAACTGGCCGTAAGTTTTCAACGATCGATGTATTGTGTAACGTCTGCGGTGATTCAAGCTTTACGTGCAGCGTTGTTGTATCCGTTGGACGATCAAGACCCAGAACATTTGATGGCGAATCGTCAATTTTTTGAAGCCCAGATGGATCGATTCCTGCGACCTGAGGCTCGAATTCGGGATATTCAAACTCAAAACTATCGCTAAACCATCGCTAATTCAAACTCAAACCCCCAAAAATTTATCATGCCCGATATTGTTGAAATCGCCGTGAGCGACGATCGTTTTTCGACTCTAGTGACTGCGGTTAAAGTTGCTGGACTAGTTGAAGCATTGCAATCCCCCGGACCCTTCACGGTGTTTGCACCGTTGAATAGTGCGTTTGAAAAACTACCACCGGGAACGATTACAAGTTTGGTTCAAAATCCGCCGCAATTGGGCAGAATTTTAACCTACCATGTTGTTTCCGGGAAATATACTAAAGCCGATTTAGAACAATTGTCTGAAGTCACGTCTTTGGAGGGGACCACTATTCGGTTGAATTTCAAGAAAAATGAAGTAAAAAATGCGTCGGCAGTTCTGACCGATATTGAAGCAACCAATGGCATTATTCATGTAATTGATAATGTGATTTTAATGGGACCGTAATCAGGTGCCTTGTTTGGAGGGGTTGTGCTGTTGGGAATGGTCGATCCATAGTCAGAGTTGCTAGATACAATGTGAGGGGCAAGCATAGAATTTATACTCAGCCCTCAGTTCAGCTTAGCCCTTCATCCCAACGACATCCCATGGTTCAAGCCCTTTCAAACCTCCTTTACGTCAATCCCACAACTGGGAACGACAATGCGTCTGGATCCCAGGCGACACCGCTCAAAACCATCACCAAAGCAACTCAGCAAGCCAGCGCTGGCAGTTCTATTCGCTTAATGACCGGAACCTACAGCGTTGCGACGGGTGAAGTGTTTCCCATTGAGGTGCCGAGCAATGTAACAATTGTGGGGGATGAAAGTCAGAAGGGGAAAGGGATTCAAATTATAGGCAGTGGTCGCCATCTGAGCGCTAGTTTTGGCGGACAAAATATCACCTTCAAACTTGAAAGCCGATCGGTCTTAAAAGGCGTGACCATTACCAACAATGAAAGCCGAGGTACAGGAATTTGGATTGAAAGCACTAATCCAAGTGTTGTCAATTGCACTCTTGTAAACTGTCAGCGTGAAGGCATTTTTGCAACGGGGACCGCGAAACCGATCGTCACCGATTGTGTTTTTTTCCAAAATGCCGCCGCCGGAATTTCCATTGTTCGTGAGGCTAAAGGTGAATATCGGAACAATGTTTGTCAAAATACGGGATATGGTATTGCGATCGGTGATAATGCTGCGCCATTGCTAGTCGGAAATCGTATAGTTGAAAATCGATCGGGTGTTGTGCTGTCCCGCATGGCGCGCCCAGTTTTAAGAAACAATATTATTGAACGAAATGCTGAAACGGGGCTAGTTGTTCTAGAAACTTGTCTGCCTGATCTGGGAAGTCCGCAGGAACCCGGTGGTAATGCCATCCGAGACAATGGCGAATTTGATTTACAAAATGCAACCAATCCACAAATCACGATAATTTCTGTTGGCAATCAACTCAACCCCACTCGGCTCCAAAGCGCGATCGAACTCCTCGCCAATGAAATTCCTCCCATCAGCACCAATCCACCGATCGTCACCCCGCCGATCGCGACTCCGCCATTAGATCCAATCGATCCCCCTGTCATTGTTTCGCCTCCAGTCAGTACCGGGACACCTTCGATCGCCCCGTCTGACATCCACGGTCACTGGGCTGAATCATTCATTCAGTCACTAGTCAATAAACAATTTGTTAGCGGCTTTCCTGATGGCACCTTCAAACCCGAAACTGTTCTTACCCGTGCCCAATTTGCAGCAGTTTTAGCCAAGACCTTTGACCTGCCCGCTAAACAACAAAGCACAACCTTTGCCGATGTCCCGTCTAGCTTCTGGGGTGCCGCTGCGATCGCAAAAGCAAATAGTATGGGCTTCATCGCAGGCTTCCCCGATGGCACCTTTCGCCCCGGTCAAAATCTAACCCGTGTACAGGCGATCGTCGCCTTGGTGAATGGGCTAGGCTTAAGTGGTGGCGTGTTGAATGTACTGTCAATTTATAGCGATCGGACCAGCATTCCCAGCTATGCAATTGATTCTGTCTCGACTGCAACTCAGCGCGGCATGGTTGTCAACTATCCCAATCTTAAACAACTTAATCCCAATCGAGATATTACCCGCGCTGAATTTGCTGGGATTATGTATCAGGCATTAGTTGCCATCAACCGAAGTCCTGCGATCGTCTCTGACTATATTGTAAAACCTGATATTGCACTCGTTCAATTTACCGACTTAGATTTGCATTGGGCAAAAAACTTTATAGTATCAATGGCAATGCAAGACTACGTTCGAGGATATGCCGATGGCACATTTAAACCCGATGCCCCCATTACCCGATCGCAGTTTGCAACCATCGCCGCCCGTGCCCTCAACCCTCCAGCTCGACGCACCACACAAAATTTTAGCGATGTTCCCGATACCCATTGGGCGAAGGAGGCCATTGATCAAATTGTATCCGGTGGGTTTCTCGTGGGGGATGCCAGTGGAACGTTTTCTCCAGATCTAAAGATGACTCGATTGCAATTAGTTCAAGCCTTAGTCGTAGGGTTATCGCTTTCGGGAGGAAATATTGCAACATTGGCTAAACTTACCGATCGCGCTAGTATTCCGGCTGATGCCCAAACAGTAGTTGCAACAGCCATTCAAAATCGGATGGTTGTGAACTATCCTAATGTCGCCCAGTTTACCCCCACCCGTGAAGCAACCCGCGCTGAGGTGGTCGCTATGATTAACCAAATACTCAGCCGATCGGGTCGAGCCTTGGCTGTTAGTTCAGCCTATATTGTTGTGTAGGGGCAGATTCTGTTAACGCCTCTCCTGATATGATTGATTCGTACTCCGACGGGTCCTGTCATGGCGTTCTACATCGCACCTGCGTTCCTTGAAAAGCTCGCCATTCACATCACCAAAAATTATCTCAATATCCCCAATCTCAAAGTCCCGCTAATTCTTGGGGTTCACGGTCGTAAGGGAGAAGGAAAAACCTTTCAGTGCGATTTAGTATTTGAGAAAATGGGAATTTCGGTTGTGCAAATGTCAGCGGGCGAACTGGAAAGTCCTGATGCGGGCGACCCGGCACGGTTAATCCGAATGCGCTATCGGGAGGCGGGCGAGATGGTGAAGGTGCGCGGGAAGATGGCGGTCTTGGTGATTCAGGATATTGATGCGGGTATTGGACGGGTCGATCAAATGACCCAGTACACCGTGAATACGCAATTGGTGAATGGCACCCTGATGAACATTGCCGATACGCCAACCAATGTGCAGCTTCCGGGCAGCTATGACGCATCTCCCACCCAGCGTATTCCCATTATTGTTACGGGGAATGATTTTTCGACACTCTATGCGCCATTGGTTCGAGATGGTCGAATGGAGAAATACTACTGGGAACCAACGCGGGACGATCGAATCGGTATTGTGTTTGGGATATTCGCAGGCGATCGGGTCAGTGAAGGCGATGTGGCAAAATTAATTGATATTTTTCCTACTCAATCCATTGATTTCTACGGTGCATTACGATCGCGGCTCTATGATGAACAAGTTTCTGCATTCATTCGTACAGTCGGTTTAGATGGGTTATCCAGTAGAATTGTTAATTCAAATGAAAAACCACCAGAATTCAAAAGTCCTGATTTTGGATTAAACCATTTGATTGAAGTCGGTAATTCTATAGTCCGTGAACAGCGACGAATTCAAGAACTCCGTTTAGTTGAAGAATATAATCAAGGTATTAAACCCCGATCGTCTGAACCCGTCCATCATTCTCCAACGCCTCAAGCATCTAGTCCGATCGGACAAAGTTCAAATACTCGTGTAACTCCCGATGTTGTTAGTGAAATCAATCGAATTTTAAGCCAAGGCGATCGGGTTGGGATTGAATATGTGGATAAACGCCGATTCCAAACCGGATTTTGGAACTGTTATGGAACCTTTGAAGAAAATGCAAGTGATGCGATCGCGGCGGTAGACGCTTGTTTAAATGAACACAGTTGCGACTACATTCGTTTAGTTGGCATCAGCAAACAAAGCCGATCGCGTTTAACTGAAATGATGGTGCAACGATCGTAATTGCTCTATTCCCTACCTGCATAAGTTCATTAATGAGTAAATTATACTTTCATAAAAATTAAGCTCACAGAACTATTCCAAAAGTGCAATTAAATAGACTTTTTATTCTATGATGATTTAAACTTTCTTGTTCAGCTCCACTGCACAAGCCCAAGACATTCCAATAAAAAAGCCAGCGAATTCCACTGGCTTTTGAGTTTATGGTTAAAATCTATGACTATTAACCAAACTGGGGATGACTAGAGATTAACTCTAGAATCACCCTGAGATCTAGGTCTAAAGTACTTAATTTTTCAAAAACATTTCGTCTAAATCATCATTTAAATCCCAGGGACTATCTAAATCCTCTAGACCTGCCGAACTTGCAGGTTGACTTTCTGAATCAAACGACAAGTCGTCATTGATGCCCTTACTCAATTCATCAATGTCAGAAAAACCTGAGAGATCCAAATCAGTATCAACACTTTCTTCAAAACTGGAATCCAGCGCCATTTCAGACAGGCCATCCAATCCGCCCAAATCTAGGTCTTTACCAAATGCATCGTCGAGATCATCCATCATCCCGATTTCTAAATCTTCATCTATGCCTAGGTCGGAGCTAACATCGGTATTTAAATCTAAGCCGTGATCCAGATCAGACTCTAAGTCGTCCTTCAAATCAGCATCTAAATCAGTCATTCCAAAGTGAGTCACATCTAGTCCTGTATCTAAGTCAGCCCCATCGAGGTCGGTAGAGTCCAAAGCTAAATCGTCCAGAGCTTCGGGTATTTCTAAAGCTTCGGGTATTTCTAAGACTTCGGGCGCGATCGCTGGAATGTCAGAAGTCGCAGTGCTCGGAGCTGCTGCGATCGCATTGGAGTCTGATTCTACACTGTTCTCAATAGGGGAGGCTGTACTAAGCGTCGTACTGAGTTTAAACTCTAAGCTCAGACAGATGTGCCCTGCTTGCCAATCGCCCGCACCGGGTTGTAAAACCTCAGCAGGAATTCCTTG
>JAYVUU010000073.1:0-13607 GCA_043787635.1 Synechococcales cyanobacterium
GCCTTTCATCTTGAGCTTGCCGACACCACATTTATCAGTGAACGTGATTGATTTTCGGTCTTCCGAAAGTTTCCAGCCAGAGGTTTTATATTCAACAGAGCGACAATCCTTTTGAAATTTGGGGAACCCAACCTTCTTACCTTTCACCCCTTTTTTGATATTGTCGTAAAACCGGGCGATGCTAGACCACGCTCGTTCAGCACTGGACTGTCTAGCCATACTGTTTAGGTTGTTAGCAAAGTCAAGATTCTTAGCCAACACTGCACAGTATTTATTGAGGTCAAACTTGCCCGTTCCTTTCGCATCAAGCCATAGACGGATACAACTATTACGGACAAATTGAGACGTGCGAATTGCTTCATCAACGCCCATGAACTGTTGTTTTTTGCCGTAGGTCTTGAATTCAAAGACTAACATTCTTGCCTCCTTTATTAATCTTGTACCGTGCGGTTACGCCTAAGATTGTCAAGTATTGGAACTGAGATAGGATGGAGAAGGGGACTAAAGTCCTGCGTGTTGCTTACATCCCATCTCTAAAGAGGCAGGGTTTTCCGCTTTCCGAGTTTTCTCTATAAAATCGCCGTGAATGCCGTGAATAGCACTAACGACAGGATTAGAATGTGGCTGACGGTTTCATCATGTTTAAGCATTCTGTGTGGATAGTCCATAAATTCCCCCTAGGATTCACATTTGCTATCACTCTAGTCCTCTGCGATCGGCCTTCGTCCAATTCGTAACCTATCGTTGCGATCGTTGGAGTAAATCTACAGAGACTAGGATTCTGCGATAGTATTTCTTCACATAATCCGCCGTTCACTTTTCATACGCTATTCCCCATGAAACTCGAAATACTGCATCAGCCTGATAGCGCGATCGCCAAAATCAATCTGGACCCGCAAGAAGAACTCGTTGCCGAAGCCGGAGCTATGGTAGCCATGAGCAGCAACCTGAATGTCAGCACCACGCTGCGCAAAGGCAAAGGTGGAGGCATTATGGGCGGGCTGAAGCGAATGGTCGCCGGGGAATCACTTTTCCTTAGCGTCTTTCGGACTACCAGTGAAGCCGGGGAACTCTACCTCGCACCAAAATTTATGGGCGATCTGCTTTCCTATCAAATGAATGGTAAAACACTACTCGTTCAATCCACCGGATACCTGGCCAGTACACCGGGAATAGACCTAGAACTTGGCTTTCAAGGAGTCAAAGGATTCTTCAGCGATGAGTCAATTTTTTGGCTCAAAATGAGTGGTAATGGGGTTGTGTTACTCAATGCTTTCGGGGGAATCTACGAAATTGATGTAGACGGTGAATATGTTGTTGATACTGGACATATTGTCGCTTTTGAAGACAGCCTCACCTTTCGCATTAGCAAAGCCAATTCTAGTTGGTGGGGCGCTATTTTCGGCGGCGAAGGTTTAGTTTGTCGGTTCAGTGGAAAGGGCAAACTCTACTGTCAGACTCACAACCCTAGCTCCTTCGGCAGAGAAATAGGCAGTCAACTTCCTCCACGTTAATCCCAAATTCACACGTCCTGATTCACCCTTCACAACTCCTAAGTCACATGTACACCTACGACATCGAACATTCTCCCGCTTACGCATCCTTGCGCGTGAAGCTTGCTGCGAATCAGAGCCTCATTGTCGAAGCCGGAGCGATGGCTGCAATGGATAGCCATATCACCATGAAATCTAAAATGCGTGGCGGCGTTATGAAAAGTGTGGGCCGGATGTTTGGCGGGGAATCTTTGTTTTTGAGTGAGTTCACTGCTCCAGAAAAACCGGGTGATCTACTATTATCTCCGGGTGTTCCTGGGGATTTATCCCATTATCGTTGCCAGAGTGGCCGATCGCTTTTCATTCAATCTAGTGGATTTGTCGCCGCAGATCCAGCCATTACGATCGATACAAAATTTCAAGGGGTGAAAGGATTCTTTAGCGGTGAATCGCTGTTTTTAATTAAAGCAAGCGGCAATGGTGATGTTTGGTTTAGTTCCTATGGTGCAATTCTAGAAATCCCAGTCAACGGATCGTATATTGTAGATACGGGCTATATTGTCGCGTTTGAAGATACCCTAAGCTACAACGTTGAGATGCTGGGCGGACTTTCATTTAAGAGTCTCAAAACCAGTATATTTGGCGGAGAGGGGTTGGTTTGTCGGTTTAGTGGGCAAGGTAAATTGTGGATTCAAACCCGACATTTGGGATCGTTAATTAATTTCCTTCATCCGTTTCGTCCCGTAAAATCAAACTAGTTAATTCAATAGATCTTATGCAACTTCCTCCCGGTAGTGCTAGCTATAGCGATCGGAATCCTGAGCCGCAATCTCGCGATCTTTTCAAACTTTTTGTGATTTGCATTGCGAGTTTAATGGCGATTATTTGGGGTACATTTGCCTTAGGTCGTGCTATTGTTTGGTGGATTCCCCCCAGTGTTGAACAGCAATTAGGAAATTTAGTCCTTCCGGCTTACAGCCAACAAGCAAAACCGGGAAAAACTCAGGATCAATTAAATGATCTTTTAAATAAATTAGAATCCCACCTTCCGCCGAGTAATCCTGCCCGCAATTATCAAATTCTTTATATTGACCAACCTGTTGTTAATGCTGCTGCAGTTCCCGGCGATCGAATTTTAGTGTATCAAGGGTTGCTCGACAATGCGGAATCTGAAAATGAATTAATGATGATCCTGGGGCATGAGTTGGGGCATTTTAAAAACCGCGATCATTTGCGAGGGTTGGGCAATGCCTTACTGCTTCAGATTGTATTTTCGAGTTTGTTTGGTGATATGGGTTCAGTCGCTTCGATCGCGACCACTACTGTAGAAGCCCTAAGTCGTGCCCAATTTTCTCAACAACAGGAGACCCAAGCTGATGATGTTGGTTTAGATTTACTGTACAAACAGTATGGACATGTTGCCGGAGCCGTTGACTTTTTCGATCGTATTCGAGATAGGTCAGACATTCCGCTACTGGCAAGTCATCCAGCTCCGGCTAGCCGCGTCAAACACTTAAAAGAGCTTATCCACGATCGACAATATCCAATCCAACAAAAATCACCCCTTCAGCGTCTACCGTCTTAATCACCCAAGATTCTAACTGCCCACTGTAAATTTCAAAGACACTCCATTCATACAGTAGCGAAGACCCGTGGGCTGTGGACCATCCTCAAACACATGCCCTAAATGTCCACCACAACGACGGCAATGCACCTCTTTGCGCAAACCATCCTGCCGAGTTTCCACAGCCGCTTCGATCGGACGATAAAAACTGGGCCATCCAGTACCGCTTTCATATTTGGTGTCGGACGTAAACAGCGGTAAATCACATCCAGAACAGCTAAAGATTCCCTGACGATATTCCTTCACAAGTGGACTAGTGCCAGCGCGTTCTGTCCCTTCTAGGCGCAAAACTTTAAATTGTTGATCTGTTAAAACTGTCCGCCATTCCTGCTCCGTTTTGGTGATTTCAAACTTGGTTTTAGCGATCGCCCATTCCTGTTCATTGCGTCCTGATAAACGTTGGAGCAACCAAGCCGCCGCGATCGTACTGCCACCTGCTAAAAGAAAGTGTCGTTTTTTCATGGCTATTCTCCAGTGTACTCCAGTGCGATTAAGGGTTTATTGATAAAATGCAGGGAACTGCTTACGTAATTGTTCTAGCTTCGGCAAATCGTGTTGCACAATATACGGATGGTTTGGGTGACGAGTTAGGAAGTTCTGATGCTCAGGCTCTGCGGCATAAAAGGATTCTAGAGTATTCAATTGGGTCGCGATCGGTTTGGAAAATGACTTAGATTGGTTTAGCTGGGCAATATAGCGGGTGGCAGCTTGGCGCTGTTCATCATTAGTGACAAAAATAGCCGATCGGTATTGAGAACCACTGTCTGGACCTTGACGGTTTACCTGCGTCGGATCATGAGCGACTGAGAAATAGACCTTGAGCAATTGATCATAGGAAACCTGCGTCGGATCGTAGATGATTTGAACCGATTCAGCATGGCCTGTTTGTCCAGAACTAACGCGATCGTAATTTGCTGTTTCTGCATCCCCACCCGAATAACCAGACACCACGTCTGACACCCCTTTTACGTGTTCAAAAACAGCTTCCACGCCCCAAAAACAACCGCCTGCAAAAATCGCAGTTTGCTTTCCATTTGCCGTTGCTGTAGACATATCAACTGCAGGAGTAGGAATACTATTAGAAACAGCACTGTGATTTATGGAGAGTGCGATCAAGGCAACGATCGGCAGACTAAAAAATATGTAACGCCATGATTTAAATCGATCGTTCAACATTACCGAAAGCTCTCGTGTTTGTGACAACTAAATTGTACAAGTCTTTTGATTGCACTTTTGTTTATGGAGTTGCTGAATGTAGTGCTTTTACCAGTGCAGTGAGTGAAGTGAAGTCTCGGATAGAAATATTGGCATTGAAATTCGATCCCCCTAGCCCCCTTAAAAAGGGGGGGCAAGAGTAAACCTTATTTCATAGTCCCCCTTGGGGGATTTAGGGGGATCGGGTCTAGCGGATGACTGTTTTCAGACTTGTGTGTTCGCGGCAGCCCAAAATCAAGACCCGGAGACTTCCGGTATTAATCCCACTACCTCAAGTCTATTTAGACTTTGCAGCCTCACGTGTCGCCATTTCACGACCCATTGCCGACATTGTTTTAGAGAGAGTGTTCTTAAAAATATCGTAGAATGTGCCCTGTGGTACTCCAGATTTTGGCTGAGACTCTACCACCTGAGTAATCAAAACCTGGGTTGGAGTTGCGCCTTGATAGGGTGCGATCGGTTCAATTTTCCAATAGCCCGTCATACTTTGCAATTGATCACTATCCTGCAATTTAAAATCTACACGTTGACGATTTGATTCTGTCACAACCAGCTTCACCCTCGATTTAACCGTGAAGAAAAATACTTGTTGAGAACTGACCTGCTCTACAACTTTCGAGTCTTTCCGAACCTCCACTATCTTGTTGCTCTCAACATTCGGCAGAAAACGAGCGGCATTGTCATAATCAGTCAACACAGACCAGGCCGTATCCATCGACCCTGTTACCAAAACCTGCGCCACATAGCTGCCTTTTTCGCCTGTTACTACCGTTGATCCCGATCGTAATGTTGCACGAGTTATGGCTGGAAGCTGATCCACTGGACTATTGAATAATCCTGAATCTGCCTTAACCGGAGCCATTCCCGTGAGACTGACCAAACCCAGCATCGCAATACCTGCGAGCCAGCGTCCGATCGGCTTTACTGGTATTCCACTGATTTGATTGCTGGTTTGATTATGATGATTAAATTGCATGACTTAAAATGCCTCATTCAGGGAAACGGTCATCTTAAGACCTTATCTATCCAAGACGATCGTACTGCCCGGAGAGTTCCGTAGAATGTCAAACCTAAACTATTAAGAGAAACCTGCTGTATCAAAAAATGCAACTCACGCATCGGAAGTCAGATCTGATGGCAGAGTATTGGGATAGACCCACTTATGGCACCCCTTGCATTCAATTATGATGAAAACCCAACGTTCTCTTTCAATTTTTCTGAGCGCACTCACGTTTGCTGGCACTACAGCAACCCTCGCCAATGCCGTTCAAGCCCAAGACCGCATCGCCCAACCCACCCCCATCAGCCGAATGCTCCGAACCCTCACTGTTTCCGGTCGCGGCACCGAATCGATCCAGACTACGATCGCTCAAGTTCGGCTTGGGGTTGAAGCGCAGGGCAAAACGGCAGGGGATGTCCAAGCGATGTTAGCCAAACGATCGAATGCGGTCGTCACGTTTCTTAAATCTCGTAATGTTCAAAAGTTAGAAACAACCGGAATTAACTTAAACCCGGTCTATAGCTACGACAACAACAAACAAGTTCTTACCGGATACAGCGGCTCAAATATGGTCATTTTCCGCACCGCCAGCGATGCTGCTGGGGATATTGTTGATCAATCGGTCAAGTCGGGTGCGAGTCGGATTGATGGCGTGAACTTCATTGCAACAGATGAGGCGATCGCCGCCGCCCAAAAGACCGCGTTGCGTCGTGCCACCCAGGAAGCCCAAGCCCAATCAAATGCCGTTCTCAGTGGCTTGAATTTCACCCAGAAAGACATCATCAGCATTCAAATTGATAATGCCATCCCTCGTCCGCGTCCCCTAGAAATGAATGTAACAGCCCTACAATCTCGAAGTCTTAAGGACATAGCCGCCCCGACTCCAATTTTAGGCGGAGAACAGGTAGTCGAAGCGTCTGTGACCTTGGAAATCACCTATTAGGTCATTTGATAATTCATGGGGTTAGCGGCTTGTTGTCTTGCCGTGTAAATCTGGTGGATCTGCTATCCTTACCAGAAACCTACGAACTTCGAGACAATTGTGCAGAGCAACCCCAAACCAGACTTAGATGAATCCGGTCAGGACCACAATCGAGGACTCCAGCGGATTATTTCCGGTATTACCCAAACCCTAGAGCGTGATGCCTTGGTCCAAAAGACCACAGATGCCGCCAGACGTTCACTGGCCGTCGATCGGGTTGTTCTCTATTATTTCTTTCGTAAGTGGGAAGGGCGTGTCACCTTTGAATCCCTGAGTTCTGACCAGTTCTCGATTTTGGGATCAACAGGCCCAGACGAGTGTTTTAATGGCGACTATGCTGCAATGTATTTGGATGGCCGCGTTAGGGCGATCGTGAATGTCGATGATGAACCGATCGCCGATTGTCACCGCGAATTTCTGGAAGACCTACAGGTCAAATCTAACCTTGTAGTGCCCATTTTGACCCAACGAGGACTATGGGGCTTGTTGGTTGCCCATCATTGTCAATCGGTGCGTCATTGGTACGATGCTGATATTCAGTTAATGAAAACTGCGGCACAAACGCTATCCACTGCGCCATCGATCATGAACACGTAAGCTCAACAATCACCTAACGTCGTCCGATCGTCTGTACCGCAAACAGACTGCCAATCAATCCGATCGCGCCCCCAAACCCCAGCAGCACCAACGGTAAAATCCAGCCTTTTCCACTATCGATCAGTAGACCTTGAAGGAGGTCGGCTTGTTGAGAGACCAAACGGCTTAAGGTAATTAGTACACTCTGAATAAACGCCCAAGCGATCGTCGCCCCCGCAAGACCAAAGGCGATGCCCTGAAGCAAAAACGGTAAATAAATAGTCATCCGAGTCGCCCCCACTAAGCGCATGACTTCAATCTCTTGGGAGCGAGCGGCAATGACCAAACGTAATGTAGTGGTGATGACCGCGATCGCACTTAGGGTTAAAAATCCGATGACCCCGAAGCTAATAAATCGCAAATTTTGATTTAGCTCCGTGACTTGCTGCACGACCTCCCCAACATACTGAACCGTTTCAACTCCCCGCACCTTCTTTAACGCCTCAGCCAAGCCAATCACCGCTGTGGGACTGTTGGCTTGGACCCGAATTTCATCGACTAGTGGATTGCCTGAAAGCTGTGCGGTAGTCGCATTGAGATCCGTGGTCCCTAGTTCTTTTGCCAGAGCAGCCCAAGCCACTTCTTTTGTAATTGCCGTAACGGTGGCGACGTTCGGGAGCTTTTGGATAGTGGGCTGAAGATCTCTAGCGGCTACGCCTGTATCAAGATAAGCCGAGATTTCTAGTTGATTGCCGTAGCGATTAAAAAACTCGCCCAGTTGCCACGAGCCTTGTAAACCAATGCCAAATAGCAACAACAACACCGCCACCGTGCTAACCGCAGCCCAGTTCATCCAGCCCCCGCGTCGGAGTCCGAGGAGCGTTTCTCGCAGGAGATATTCAGCTTGGTAGAGCGATCGGGCCATGGGATGGAGGAGTAACTGCTTGGCCATTTTGACATGCTCCTCGGCGTAAATGCAGGGGAATTCCAAGAAGTCCTGCCTAGTTCTCTGCTTAGTTAGAGATAGCCAGAGATTCGGTCTCAGGTTGAGTATTTTGCAATGGGGGGTGCAGACTTCGCTAGAATACAGGCAATCCATTTGCGTGAATTGCCTCCGAGAACTGAACCCATGAGCAGCATGACATCGATCGTAATTGATAAGAAAAAAATGAAGAATCCGCCTCTGGAGGTGGTTCAGCTAGGTGATAAGGTCCTGCGTCAGCCCGCTAAGCGCGTCACTAAAATTGATGGGGAATTACGGGAAACTGTGCGACAGATGTTGCAGACCATGTATAGCCAAGATGGGATTGGGTTGGCGGCTCCGCAAGTGGGGATTAACAAGCAAATTGTGGTGATTGACACTGAAACAGATAAGCCCGATGTTGAGCCACTCGTCTTGATCAACCCAGTGATTAAGCGTCTCAGTGGTGAAAAGGTCTCGGACCAAGAAGGCTGCTTGAGTGTGGTGGGCGTTTATATGGATGTGGTTCGCCTCGATGTGGTGGAAGTGAGTTACAAAGATGAGCATGGACGACTGAAGACGTTGACCGCTGACGGCTTGCTGGGGCGCGTGATTCAGCATGAGGTGGACCATTTGAATGGGATTCTATTCGTCGATCGAGTCCCAAACCATCTCGCCCTCGGAGAAGAGCTGAAAAAGAAAGGATTTTCATTAAAGGCGGTAAAAGCAGTAGCGTGAACTTAGCGGCTTGAAGCTTAATTAGATAAGAACCGGAGAACTAAATTATGATGACGACAAAAAGTAGCACATTCCTAGGGGTTTCCTGCGTGGCGGCGATCGCGGCTGTGGGATGTGTGTTTGAACTGACCTCCGGTACGCCAGATTGGGGCAGCGCGCTCACCACGGGGGTTCTGGTTATTACGATTCCCTTGAGCATATGGGCTTTTTTGGAAGCCGTGAAAGATGCGAAATCTAATCTTTAATTCAAGTCTAATTTGACCGAGGGCTTGGGTAGAATTGTGAACGTGATCGCAGTGGCTTCGTTACGTCAGATTGAACCGGAAGATGCTTCAACCCTATTGATCTACCCATTGGTGCCCGGTCATAGCGCAGTCCTAGGGCGTGATTTAGAGTGTCAAGTATCAGTCGATTCATTAACTTACGGGGCTGTATCGCGGAGACATGCCGAAGTTCGCCCGGTGACGACATTGGGAATTGAGTCTCATTGGTGGGTTTGCGATCTCAATAGTGCTAATGGGACGTTTGTGAATGGTCAGCGCCTTGTGGGTTGCCAAGTTTTGCAGAATGGCGATCGGATTGTTCTGGGTGACAACGGACCAGAGTTTAGATTTGAGCAAGTATTTCAAAACTCCGTATCTGCTGAAAACGCCAAGGATCAAAAAGAGAATTACGCCGAGAGAGTGACGAGTTCCAAAGACTCCGATCGGGTAACGTTGACGCAGTTGCTGCCTATTTTTTCGACGGGGTTAGAAATTCGGCGTAAGGCTTATATTTTTCCTGCTCTCGTGACCATTGTGGCGGTGGTGTCGCTGTTTTTTACGGTGGGAAATCAGCGATCGTTTAATGGAATTCTGGCTGGATATCTGGGGCTTTCTGCCTATTATGGGGTGTATCAACTCTGTGGGAAACCGAAGGCGTGGTGGGTGATTCTATTGGTGGGATTGAGTACGGTAGGACTGATTTTAAGTCCGATATTTTTAGTATTTATCAACGTATTTCGATCGATTTTACCGGGGCAACTTTCGTCTAACAGTGTGAGTTTGATTAACGTGTTCTTTGGTGCGGGGCTAATGGAAGAATTACTAAAAGCCACGCCGTTACTGGTTTTAGCATTAATTGGATTGAGCCGATCGTCTCGGTGGCGCGATCGGTATGGGATTGCAGAACCCCTAGACGGCATACTATTTGGCACGGCTTCAGCCATGGGGTTCACGCTGTTAGAAACGATGGGGCAATATGTCCCGGCCATTGTTCAGAATACAACCTTACAGGTGGGGGCTGATGGGAGTGAAGCGCAGGGAC
Organism: Synechococcales cyanobacterium; assembly: GCA_043787635.1. Lineage (GTDB taxonomy): Bacteria > Cyanobacteriota > Cyanobacteriia > Leptolyngbyales > Leptolyngbyaceae > JAAFJU01. The sequence goes on from JAYVUU010000073.1 coordinate 9,895, forward strand.
TGCAGATTTTAATTGCGCGGTTATTAGGCTCTATTGCGGGGCATATGGCCTACAGCGGATATTTTGGCTATGCCATTGGGCTAGCAGTTTTGAAGCCACGGGGTGCAGTGTTGACCGTATTGGTCGGCTATCTGACGGCGGCGGTGTTGCATACGATGTGGAATTCCGTCGGTGGAATTCCGTTAGTGGGTCCCTTTGCTTTAGCGACGATCGGATTGCTGTCCTATGCCTTACTCGGTGCGGCAATTTTAAAGGCACGATCGTTGTCTCCCAGTCGTGAAAACAACTTTGCCACACGATTGGGGTAGCCAGGATCTTCATAAATTGAGCTTTGATAATTTCTAGATTAGAGGGTTGTTTCCCCTATTATTTTGAAATATAAACATCTAAATTGCTTCTAATTCGTCCTGCACTGGATGAGTGCTGCAATTTGATTCGCTAACAATAGAAAGTATTCTTGTCAGATACTCTTCAGATTGATCTAATAGGGTATTCTTGAAAAATTGAAGGCTCTGATGATACGGCGCGCGGATCCTGTGTGAAGTCCATTTTTATCAGATTTTGTTTGTTCAATTACTTGTTTGTTCAATTACATTTAACATTTCTTTTTGCAAATCCCTTGACCCCGGACTCAATTGATTCTATCGGGGTCGCCACAGATGCGTGGAAAAGGGGTTGAATGGTGCTGTATAATCTAAGAGCTTGAGAATTTAAACTGATCTAGCAAGCCATACTTTTCTATGGACGGATCCTTAAGATTGAAATTCATAGCCGGAATGCTTATTTTAGGTAGCTTAGTTATGTTTTCTAAGCCTCTGGCCCAAGGAAATGAAGTGAAATCTAAGTTAACTTGGAATGGTAATTTCGAGACTCAAGATTGGCAGAAAAATTGGAATCTATCCAGTCAAAAATGGGGGATGAAAAATACTGCTCTTATTCCTGACCAAACAAATCGGTTCAAACAAGTATTGCGGGTTCGTTATCCGGCGGGTTCAGCTAGTCCCACTGTTACGAAAAAAGGTGTCCCATCTGGAGGTGCGCAGTTCTACAGCCGATTGAATCTAGACGACGATCGATCGTCTCAAGATCATCTACGACTGCGATATTTTTTGCGATTTAGTAATAATTTTGATTTTGTTAAAGGCGGTAAACTCCCCGGATTCTACGGCGGAGTGGGGAATAGCGGCGGTGATATTCCGAATGGAAGCGATGGATTTTCGTCGCGATTGATGTGGCGCAGAAAAGGTGTTGGTGAAGTGTATGCCTATTTGCCTAATAGTAAAGGTTATGGAACCTCAATTGGTCGTGGACAATGGACTTTTACGCCGGGAGTTTGGCATCAGGTTGAACAAGAAATTAAGCTGAATGACCCAACTAAATCAAATGGTTCAGTCAAAGTCTGGATTGATAATAACTTAGTATTGAATCAAAAAAAACTACGGTGGCGCACTAGTCCAAACTTGACTATTGATGGTATTTTTTTCTCAACATTCTTTGGAGGGGGAGATGCAAGTTGGGCAGCGCGAAAGGATGTCTATATTGACTTTGCGGGGTTTGCGATCGTCCCCAATTCACAATGATTTTGAATTTGATATGCGAAATCACGTTGTAATGATCTAGAGATAATTGGAGAGGAGCATAACTTGATTTAGTGTTATGGAAGATCGAGCTTTTTCTGGGAAACTCGTTGATAAAATTGGTGTACGGTAGGGTCTTCCCAAGGTCGAAGTTGACCAACTAACATTAGGACAATCATGATAAAGGTTGAGACCTGCACCATAATCATCAACCAAGAAGCCGATCGTTTCAAAAATCGCTCCAAAATACTGCCATTAATATCGATCGATTGATTGCCACGGTTGGTCCACTTTTGCTGAGCTAGGTTCATTTGCGCCCAAATCTTAATTAATGAGGAGAACCATTGCATCGTTATTAGTAAACCAATATGAATTGGTTTTAAATGGGATTGACGACCTATAAAAATCAACATTAACATTATGGGTCGAGTTAATAGCGTCCAAAATACCAATAGTCCTGCTATAAACCACTGTCCTTGGAACACTGACAGCAGCAATACACTGGGCAAAATTAAGGATGTCCAAATACTCAGTCGTTGGTCAAGCAATCCACACCATATTCCCCATCCTGTCACCTTCGGCCCTAGGGCAAGTGCTCGACCATTATTACGCAACATGTTGCCAAACCACCGCCGCATATTTGCGATCGCTCTCTCTAATGCAGATCCAGATACTGTTTCAATGGAATATACTAAAGCGTCCGGAATATAAAGCATTTCATACCGATTTTTCAAAAGCCAGAACCAAGTACTTTTATCATCACCAGAAAGAAACTTAAACCGTCCCCAAAGCCAATCATCTAGTTGATCAAATTCTAATTGGTCCGCAAATCCAGGATGCAGCGCCGCGTCGCCCCGAAACAGTGAAAAGCGTCCGGTCAAACACATCACTTTTCGAGAGAGCGCATCGGAGCACATTTGGTAATGTCGTTGAACAAAGCGCAAGTGAAGCCATTCTGAGAAACAATAAGACCCTCGCACCACAGGAATTTCATCTGTTGTTAATGCACCTAACTTAGGAAAAAGTAAAAAGAATGGCAATGTTTTTCGTAAAACTCCCGGTGCAAGTTCCGAATCACCATCCATCAGGGCAATAATAGTACTATCGGAAATCCCCATGGTTGCTAATTCCCGTAGGCTATCCGCCAAGGCTTTCCGTTTTCCATGTTGTTGGGTTCGCAAAATTAATCGCACTCGATTGTCTGGATCATTAGCCTTGACGATCGACTGAATTACGTCATTTTCCTGATCGCTACTGCTACTCACAAATACCATTAATGGTTGTTCAAGGGTATAAGCTTCAAGCACGATCGCCCGAAAAACACGTTCAGTAATCCAAGATTGTTCTCTATAGGTGGGGACAATCAAACAGACCTTTGGAATAGCCTCACTCGGAACTTGAGTTGCAAGTTTACGCCAACGGGGAAATGTCCAAGATTGGTAATACTTCGATCGCATTAACCTCATAAAAAAAAGCCCCCAACGCCAAGCTCCAATGACTCCCAAGCCAAATATTTCGAGTCTATTCACAGGTCCAAAGACTTGACCTGAGTGTAATCCAGTAAAACCAAACCATCCGATTAATGTAATTACAAAACACAACACTAAGTTCATTACGATCGACATGATTTTATGGCTAACAGCCTAGCACGAAGCAAAAAATAGGAAAGATAGCTTGGGACTGACGTTTGAATTCACCAGAATTGATGCCCATTGATGTTTTCAATTAGTAATCAATGGAACTTCTAAACGCGCTATTCGGAACTCTGATTGCAATCCCGTTCACCAGCATTTGGTGTCGCATTTGGATACATCGTCACAATACCCCGATCGTTCTTCACAAACACTGCCTTAAACTTCTGTAGTGTGTCCATGTCTTCAACACTGTACAAACACACCGAGTTATTTTGTCCGCTATTTATTTTGAACTGATTATAAGCCCGCATTCCATCAATCAGAATCTCCAGCGCAGAACTCACATAGGAGTAGCCAGTCTTTCTATCATTCAATATTCGACCATTCACCTTGGCCTGAATCCCCACCGTGTACACCAATCCAGGGATTACTTCTTCTTGACGTTGATTCGAGGGTAAACGACCTGCAATTCCCTTTCGTTGAAGATCATAATAACGCGCTG
>JAYVUU010000074.1:0-11660 GCA_043787635.1 Synechococcales cyanobacterium
ATTTTCGATTACGTCCCCCGACTCAAATCCTTAATCTCATAATCCACCATCAACTCTACTAACTGCTGAAAGGAATACTCCGGTTCCCAGTTCAGGCATTTTTTTGCCTTATCGATCGCCCCCACCAGTTGCACCGCCTCGTCCGGTCTATAAAATTCAGGATCCACGGAAACATAAGCCTCCCAATCCAAATTCACCGCATCAAATGCATAGGCAATCAGCTCTTTCACAGAATGACTTTTTCCACTGGCAATCACGTAGTCATCCGGCGTATCTTGTTGCAGCATCAGCCACATCGCCTTCACCACATCCTTGGCATAACACCAGTCTCTCACCGCATCAATATTCCCCAGCTTCAACTCCGTCGCCAGTCCCAGCTTAATCATCGCCGCCGTTCGGGTAATCTTGCGAAACACAAACTCAGCTCCACGACGGGGAGACTCGTGGGTGTAGGTAATCCCGCAGCAAGCATAGAGATTGTATTGACTCCGATAGTTAATGGTCATCCAATGGGCATAGGCTTTAGCCACACCGTAGGGATTTCGCGGACGGAAAGCGGTGCGTTCGGTTTGGGGCGATTCGTCGGGTTGACCGAAGACTTCGCTGCTGGACGCTTGATAAAACCGCGCATCGGGTTTACAGCGACGAATCGATTCAAGCAACCGCGAAACCCCAAGAGCCGTATATTCTGCCGTCAGTGCGGGCTGGGTCCAGGAAAGAGGGACATAACTTTGGGAGGCGAGATTATAGATTTCATCAGGTTGAGACTCGGTAATCACGTCCATGAGTGAGGATTGATCGAGCAAATCGCCTGACAAAACATGAAGTTTTCTCCCTAAGTGAGAAACTCGTTGGAGATTACTAGAACTCGATCGGCGAACCAACCCAAAGACTTCATAACCTTTTTCAACCAGAAGTTCAGCCAAATAGGATCCGTCTTGTCCGGTTAGACCCGTGATCAGTGCGCGTTTTGTCATAGCAGAAATGATTGAAAAATTTTGTTAATCAAGTCTAGGCTAGCCCACGGCACTCCGTGCGGAACACTGGTCCCATAATTAAGGAACCAGTATTGCGAAACCTAACCGATCGGCGGTGTTCGTACCCTAATTACCGCTCACATCCAACACCTTAGCCACACTCAAAACATCCTTATCGCCGCGCCCAGAGCAATTGAGAACCACAGTGGGGCTGCCTTCGAGTTGAGGACAGAGGGTCTCCAGGTACGCGATCGCATGGGATGTTTCCAGAGCTGGAATAATGCCTTCAATCCGAGAAAGTCGTTGGAATGCATCTAGCGCCTGCTGGTCGGTGACCGCATAATATTCCGCGCGCCCCACTTCCATCAGATAACTATGTTCGGGTCCAACACCGGGGTAGTCTAATCCCGCGCTAATAGAATGGGGTTCAATCACTTGACCGTCCCCATCCTGAAGCAGATAACTCATCGCACCATGCAAGACTCCGACCCTGCCTTTTGTTAAGGTTGCGGCATGTTTATCTGTATCAACGCCAAAACCAGCAGCCTCGACCCCAATAATACGAACGGATTTTTCATTGATAAACTCGTTAAATAACCCCATCGCATTTGATCCACCACCCACGCAGGCCATGATGATGTCTGGCAATCCGCCCCACTTTTCGAGACATTGGGCACGGGTCTCTTTGCCGATAATTGAGTGAAAATCGCGCACCATCATCGGATAGGGATGCGGTCCAGCAACAGAACCCAGAATGTAATGCGTTGTTTCGACATTTGTTACCCAGTCGCGAATCGCTTCGGAAGTGGCATCCTTTAGGGTGGCTGTACCCGATGAAACAGGCGTAACCGTCGCTCCCATCAAGCGCATTCGGAAGACATTCAACGACTGACGCTCCATGTCGTTAACACCCATATAAATGACGCATTCAAGACCAAAACGGGCACAAACGGTGGCAGTAGCAACTCCATGCTGTCCGGCTCCGGTTTCAGCGATGATCCGCTTTTTGCCCATGCGTTTGGCAAGGAGGGCTTGGGCAAGGGCGTTGTTGATTTTGTGCGCGCCTGTATGATTCAGGTCTTCGCGTTTTAAATAAATTTGGGGTCCGGTGCCGTCGGGTCGGGCGTAGTGTTCGGTGAGGCGTTCGGCGAAGTAGAGGGGATTGGGGCGACCCACGTAGTCTTTGAGCAGACCGTTAAGTTCGGTTTGGAAGTCGGGATCTTTGGCGTAGTGGTGATAGGCTTCTTCGAGTTCAAACAGCGCGGGCATCAAGGTTTCGGGGACATATTTGCCACCAAATTGACCGAAACGACCGAAGGCATCGGGACGATTTTCAATGGCGATCGGATTCGGGTTGACGGGAAGCGGTGTCATGGTCACGGCACGGAACCTGAATATTTTGGTAGGTGGGTATTACTTTTCATTATAAGATTGCCAGAGTCATATGTTAAAGTCCTTTTCTCCCTAAGATCTTCGGCTATGTCTAAGTTTAAAGCGACCGATCGTACTGTTTACCGTGAGTTTGGGCAATCGATCGATGCTGCGTTTGAAAAGGCTGTGCCGGATCTGTCGCCTGATCAACAAAATTTACGAATTCAAATGTCAAAGAAGGGCCGAGGCGGGAAGACGGTGACGGTGATTTCAGGGTTTCAGCACAATGAAGCGAGTTTGACGGCACTCGCAAAGAAGCTAAAGGCGCAATGTGGGACGGGCGGGGCGGTTAAGGACGATACGATCGAAATCCAGGGCGATCATAAAGTTAAGCTTATGGAATTGGTGACGAAGCTGGGGTACAAGGCTAAGGTGAGTGGAGGATAGGGGAACTGATGACGTGATGTCGGTAACATTTCACTTGAGTTCAGTTCAGATAACTACTGCTTAGGGTTGAGTAACATTTTCTGAAGTTCAACAAGGTTTTATTAGGCTGCAATTATATTTGGGATGAAGTAAAAGGGCGATCGGAATGGAAGGGTTTCACCTTGACTGAGGTGTTGATAAATCCCTCCCTACTTTAGATTGTTTCTTAGCGATCGTGTTACCAAATTGGACAGTTGATTCAGAGAAATGGAGTTCGGGCATGGAGTCCGATCGGGTTCCGGGTGTGGGCAGATTTCGGGTGTCATGATAGGTAAATAAAAGGGAGCGTCGTTCTTGTTTTGTTCGGTTGCGAGGTGCACCATGAAACGTCAAACTGTGGAAAAAAATAACATCTCCAGGATCTAAGTCGATTGTTACTTCGCGATCGAGCAGAGCTTGATTTTCAGGTACATCTATTTTTAAGAAAGACTTATTATCTAATTGATAATCTTGGATTATGTCTTTATGACTTCTGGGTAGAAATCGAAGACCACCATTTTCAGTATTTGACGGGGTCAAGGCAAGGAAAACACTAATTAGATCTGAAGAATTGAATGACCAATATCGAATATCCCGATGCCATCCAGTATCACTACTAAAGTCTGGATGCTTAGTCATAATTGAATTGTGATGGGCAAGAGAAAGTGTAATTGATTCGCCGATTAATTGATGTAAGCGCAGTAATACACCCGGATGAGTAGCCCAATCATACAGACTCTGCCCTCGGCAAAATGCATTTAAAAATCGTCTTGGTATTTTTGAACCAATCTCATCAATTAGTTTAGGTGCACCAGGGTAGCCAAGTTCTGCTTCATACTCAATAGGCTGAATAGGATTTTGAAGTAAAGCATCAGTGACTTGATTGATTTGATGGACTAACTCTGGTTGAGCAAGCTGACGGACAGCTATAAATCCATCACGATCGAAGTCTTGAAGTTCCTTTAAGGTGAACATTTTTGAAGTAGATGAAGACATGCTTACAGAATTGTTTGGACTTTAGAGATTATGGTCTACTCATTTTTTCGTTATGCATCGTAAAAAATCAAGACATGTAGATTCTAAAGGACAGCCCTAAAAAGGTCAATTGACAACCCTCTGCGTGAACGCACTAGGATTCTTTAATCCAAGAGGTTAGGTAATTTTCAGCTAGGTCTCAGGAAACAATCCTTCATTTTGACTTTGTCTGTTTTTTCAAAAATCCTTTCATATGCTTAAGAAATGCAGAACTGGGAATTTGTGGAGATGTAGTCTGAAGTTCAACATTAACATTTTCGGTATTAGATTCAGCCTTAACAAAGGGAATCTCCTCTGCTAAACCCGCTACCGTTAAACGAAATGCAGTCTGTCGTATTGCTTCGATCGGACAATCGAGTTCCTTAGCAATGTCGGCGATCGTCATTTGACCGTCAGTGAACTTCCAAAGCTGACGCTCTTGGGCATTTAATTGAACAGTCATCGGCTCTTCAACCGTTCCTAACAAGCCCGACATCGATTGGGGCAACTTTTCCTGTAATGCAGACCAATTTTTAAGATTACGCAACCCTGGCAAGGTCACATCAGTCGCTGGAATATTGATTCCCGTCATCTCCAAATAGGGCATTTGCACATTACTCTTCAACTGAAATGATCCATCAATCAGTTCAAAAAGCGCACAAATCTGACGAATAATCTGAACAGAAAACAGCATTTTCATCTGTTCCGCCGACAGTAAATTTTGCGATTTTAGGTAAACACCAAGAGGCGTTCGCAATGGACATTGTTGAATCAACGATTGAAGTTGTAGTTCAGTAATCCACTTTCGCTGAACGATCATGTTAGCTAAGCCATGATAATCAGTTCGGTCAGCCGCTGCAACAATACGACCTTGATTAAGCCAAATGAAATAACTATGAAATTCCTGAGTTGAATTCGGCAACGATCGGATAGTTAAAAGTCCTGTTTTGTTGCCTTCCTGGGAAAACTGTAATACTTCTGACAATGAAAAATTTGATAGATATCCACTAACAGGCATAAATCCCTCTTGTTCGATCCTTGCAATATAAAATAGGTGACGATTAGGATGCGCGATCGCTAGAGTTTTACTCGCTACAAGTGTTCTATCAAAGCCATAATTGCAGTTGCGACAGACATAGATTCATTGGGATTCACCTCCACCATGGCAGGCCGTTTAACTAGAGGAGAACCATACCCCAACGCGATCGCCATATTCTCCATAGTCCAAGCACCCGGACAATCTAAGTGGGTAAACCCAATGACCATAGGAGCTTTAGTCCGCTGTCGCATAAAGTTACTAATGACCCTTGCATTGCGAAACTCCCCAGGACGATTGGCCGGAACCAATAAAATATAGGCATGAGCCTTCCGAATTAAAACATCCCACATAAAATCAAAGCGCGCCTGACCCGGAGTCCCATAGATATGGAGAGCCATATCCTCTCCCATATTCACTCGCCCAAAATCCATGGCAACAGTTGTCTTCTTTTTAAGTTGCGCCGTTTCATCCGTCGCATCCCGATCGGTGTCTATTACATCAATTTCACTAATCGATCGAATAAAAGTCGATTTCCCGGCTCCTACCGGACCTGTCACCACCAGACGCATCACTTCCATAGACTCTTACCCAACAAAACCATAAGAAAATACAAAACCACCAATCAAAAATTCTTCAAATCATGCACATATCAATCCGATAAATTAACCATGTGATGATAATAGTAATTGATGATGGTGGTAGTTATTATTGCCGATTAATTTTACTTAAACATTAACTTAAGTTCAGACGCTAATCGTTTGATTTCTAGCTGTACAAGTCCTTGCTTCGCAGATTGATGGGCCAGGACTAGGAGAACTGCATCAGAACCGCAATTGGTCAGAAACCCATACCCAGTATCGCCCTCGATCAAAATCCGATCGAGCGTTCCACGGGCTAGCTCACTGCCGATACGTTCACCCAGAGACAGCATGGCAGCAGACATCGCGGCTACCCGTTCTTCATCCATTCCTGCGCCCAAAACGGAAGACAAAGATAATCCATCCGGAGTGACAATAGCCGCACCTTGAATATCACTAACACCTGTCACGAAGTTTTGGAGAATTGAATTGAGTTTTTCAGAATTAATCATGGGACGATCGCCTGATTTGCTAGTTTTTACAATGTTGTGACAATTGGATCGGAACAATCCTATTTGAAAGTTGTTTAGCCCAGAACTTCAAATTCCAGGACATCATGAGTTCCACCGCGCAACACAGATTCGAGCTGCTTACCCTGGAAACGCTTGTTCATGATAGACTCCAAAGTCCCTTGGATCGCCCCCAACGTGAAGGACAACTTGCCAGAAGAACCCTGCACTGCACCTGCGGAACCAATAGTTTCACGGCAATAAACCCGATAGCCATTGCCTACCGCTTCAATCTTATCAATCAAACAGAATCTAGTCCCGTTGACACCCAAGGCTTCTTGCAGGGCTAGGGTTATTTTGTCGAGTCCCGGCTCCGTACCTGTAAACCCGAAGCTCTCCGCCAATTGTTTACCGCGCGCCCTACCCGCCGCAACCGCTGCGATCATTGCCGTTTTTTCTCCAACTGCTTCCTGAATTCCATTCAGCAATGCTTGAAATCCAATAATGCTAATCAGGTCTCCAAGTTCAGGGCGTGAATTGTTGGCTGATGGTTCTGTAGACATGTCAGTTGACTCCGTTTAGGAAGATGTAAAAACTATCCGTGACGTTAGCTTGATAATTCCCAGTCTATTAACGGGAATATCACAAAAAGAGAAGAAATGGCTTCATTCATCAATCAAGTATTAAAAATGAGTGCTGAACTAATTTGGCGTTCATCCCGTGGACAAACTTAGCCCAACACTTCAAATTCGAGTACATCATGGCTTCCACCAAGATAGACAGATTCGACCTGTTTACCTCGAAGACGTTTGCTCATCATGGATTCCAAAATTCCTTGGACCACACCTAAGGTGAAGGATAATTTCCGAGGGGAACCCGTTGTGTCACCCGCAGAGCAAGCAGCTTCGCGGCAATAGACCCGATAGCCATTGTCCGCTGTCTCAATCTTATCAATCAGGCAAAGTCTAGTGCCATTGATCCCCAAGGCTTGCTGAATGAGAAGGGTGGCTTTATCTGGCTCCATGCCCGTCAAGCCTAAGCTCTGGGACAAATCCTTACCACGTGCTTTGCCAGCCGAGATCGCGGCGATCAATGCTGCTTTTTCACCAAGTGCCTCTTGAAGTCCATCTAGCAGTGCCCTAAATCCGATGATGCTAACGAAATCGCCAAGCTCAGGCCGTAAATTTTTACCCAGTGATGCTGTGGACATATGAGTTGACTCAGTGTGAGGAGGTATAAAAACATCAACAATCATAGCTCAATACGTGGCGAATTGTTGAGGCACACGTCACAAACTCACGAGAAAGAATTTTCTTTAATTAGTAAATCTAATTAAAGCGATTTACGTTGCTTGTTAGTCTTATTTTCTCCTTTTAAACGTTAAAGCGACTTAACATCCAGTTGGGCTATTTGTGTGTTCTCTTAGTTTACAACTAGGTTTCTTGGGCTATTAGTGGAAACACAGCGACCTTAACGAGGTCGCTGTATATTTGAAGACAATAGTATTGAGATTTGTAGTATATTAACTGTTATTAATAGATAGTAAGTTCCTGAAACAATTAAGTGCGTAAATTACTGAGTAGTTACCGCTCAACATCTCCCCAAAGACGGGGACGAGCTTCTCAGGAAGCCAAGTATTTAACCAGACTGTTTGTTGTCCTTGATGACTAAAATTTAGTGACTAGAATGTTAATGTCTCAAAGTGCTTACTGCAAGTTTTTGTTTAGCAGAGAACAGTTTTTGTTTTGCTACATTGCGGTGCCGGACCAACCTGATCATCTCCCTGCGATTGGCCACAACGGAAAGTATTACAGTCTCCTTCGTGCCGTCAAATGCGCAAAGAAAGGTCTGCAGTTGGCAACTAAGGCTGGTCACAATGGATGTGAAGTCGCGGTCACACAATCAGGAGGAAATTATGTTATCTGGACACAGGAAGACTCTGCTGTCTTTTATCAGCCAGGTAGAGGGACCAGCGCTTCTCCAAGTGCTGAGGATCATGCTCAAGTCCTGAGGGCCACGTTCTCTTCTTCTCCTTGTTTGATTTTGTCTGACCTACCAGCAGAAAATCTTTGCCTTCTTACTGTTTCTAACTCTGTTGCACCTGTTATAGGGTTTCAACATCAGCAGACTTATTACCGTCTGATTCAACGTGAGCAAGATGCACAGGTGGCAGTACGTGCGATCGCGGAGCGTGCTTGTCGAGGAGGAAAAATTGCAGTCGTCCCGATGAAAAACGACTATGGAGTTTTTGTTTCGGATCCTTCAGCAACTCCGACGAATCAACGAAATTCCTAAAATGAGCGTCCTTTCACCAGAGAAAAGGGCTTGACCTCAGCGGAATCAGTAGAAGCAACTTGTCAAAATTACAGATATTTAAATTCATTGAAATAGAGCCTATGGGGATCGCTCGCGATGACGTACAATATGAGGCTCGTTAAAGTCCGATGATTTCCTTTCTTTCTTCTAGGCCATTTCTATGCCGTTACCTATTGTTGCCATTATCGGTCGTCCGAATGTCGGTAAATCGACAATCGTCAACCGTTTGGCACAAGTCCAAGATGCCATTGTCTTCGACGAACCGGGCGTGACCCGCGATCGAACCTACAAACGCGCCTTCTGGCTCGATCGTGAGTTCACGGTTGTGGACACGGGTGGTCTTGTTTTTGATGATGATACAGAATTTTTACCGATGATTCGTGAGCAGGCAGAGTCAGCATTGGCAGAGTCCTGTGCGGCGATTTTTGTGGTGGACGGGCGGCAAGGGCTGACGATCGCAGACGAGGAAATTGCAAGTTGGCTACGGCTTCAATCGGTGCCTGTTATTTTGGCGGTGAATAAGTGCGAATCTGTGATTCATGGCGAATTGCAGGCCGCTGAATTTTGGTCCTTGGGTCTTGGCACTCCCTATGCGATGTCTGGGATTCACGGGAATGGCACGGGAGACATGCTTGATGAAGTAGTGAAGTTTTTCCCAGAAGCCAGCGAGTTTACGGACAATGAAGAAATTCGGGTGGCGATCGTCGGTCGTCCAAATGTTGGTAAATCTAGTTTGCTGAATGCATTCACAGGTCAAAACCGATCGATCGTGTCTGACATTTCTGGTACTACTCGCGACACCATTGATATGCAAGTGGAGCGCGACGGCATTCACTACCGCTTGGTTGACACTGCTGGAATCCGTAAGAAAAAGAACGTGGATTATGGTCCAGAATTCTTCAGTATTAACCGCGCCTTTAAAGCCATTAACCGATCGGATGTGGTGCTAATGGTGTTGGATGCAGAGGATGGGGTGACGGAGCAAGATCAGAAGTTGGCGGGCCGAATTTTGGATGAAGGGCGTGCTTGTGTGGTGGTGGTGAATAAGTGGGACATGATCGAGAAGGATTCTAATACTATTTATGAATTTGAACGTGAAATCCGATCGCGATTTCATTTCACCGAATGGGCGGATATTATTTTCACAAGTGCGTTGAATGGTCAGCGGGTCGAGAAGATTTTTGATTTGATTGCTCCGGCAGCAGAACAACATCGCCGTCGTCTGCAAACGTCTGTAATTAATGAAGTGATTGAAGATGCGGTCATGTGGCATACTCCGCCCACAACCAGACAAGGGAAACAGGGCAAGATTTACTATGGCACTCAGGTGAGTATTCAACCGCCTTCGATCGCATTGTTTGTGAATAATCCCGATTTGTTTGGTGATGGATATCGTCGCTATATTGAACGGAAATTCCGTGAATCGTTAGGTTTTCGGGGGACTCCAATTCGTTTGTTCTGGCGTGGTAAAAAGGTTCGTGATATGGACCGAACGACCAATGCGAACCGGGCGACTCGGGTGAAATAGAATCTGTAATTTGAATTGAATTATCAGAAATCGCCGTAAAACTCCTGGCTCTAGACAGGCGCGTTGAAGCAGGACGTAACAGAAGTGATTCTGTAAAGGCTAAGAAGCGATCCAAAAGTTTTTAGGAATCCCCCGATTTATCGATGGGGAGGATGTCAACAGAATCTTACAACTATCGTGCAATCCCTACCTCAACGGGTTGGTCTTTAGGATCGATAGGATTTAAGATATAGTGGTGATAAGCCTGCTCAAGTAGTTTTTCGGAATCCAGTCTATGCTTCAAGACTCCCTAACGATCCGCTACTACCAACGGCTCACCGACGCTTCGGTAGAACTTTGGAATCGCGGATATCGGTTTGATGATATTCGTCTCTACATCGATGGATACATTGCGGCACTTCGTCACACTGACACTCTGGAGGCATACCATCTCAATCGTCTTGAAGAAGAAATGATTCGCTACATGTATGATCCCTCTAACTTTGAAACGCCTGAGCTTGAACCTGAACCAGAGTATCAACGCAATGCGGGAGGTCGTTCTTGGTGAATTACCCAGAGAACCTGCTTGAGGAGTTTTAGCGATTGCGATCGTCTCTGATTTCATCCAACAAAACCTCCGGTAACACTTAGTTATGGAGGTTTTTTGATGGATTACGACGAGTGCTGAATCTTTAACGCAATGGTTTAAGACGCGAGTGCAACTTCGACCATTTGTTGAAGTTCACCGTTTTGGTATAGCTCAATCAAAATATCAGAGCCGCCCAAAAATTCGCCATTCAGATATACCTGAGGGATGGTCGGCCAGTTAGAGAATTCCTTAACGCCTTGACGGACTTCTTGGTCGGCTAAAATGTCGCAGGTTTCAAAGGGTACGCCGAGAGTGTTGAGAATTTGGACGACGTTGTTTGAGAATCCACACTGGGGCATCAATTTATTACCCTTCATGAAGACCATGATTTTGTTATCGTCGATCATTTTTTTGATTCGAGCTTGAGTTTCAGGGTTCATTGCGGTTTATGGCTCCAGAGAGTAATTACGATCGTGAATTTTGAATGAATCTAGCCAAGTCTAGATTCTGGCTACACCGCAGAGGCGCTAGCTTCGGCAGGGGTCATTGTGTTGAGTTGAAAGGCATGAATTGCTTCACTTTTAACGGCTTGATTGACAGCGGCGTACACCATTTGATGTTGCTCAACCCGGCGCTTGCCCTCAAAGCTTGCGGACACGACGGTCACTTCAAAATGGGAGCCGTCGCTGCTCATGACGTTCACCTGAGAGTCTGGGATTTCGGATTTGATCAGGGCTTCAACTTGGTCCGGATGCACGATGTCTGCTCCTATGTAATAGCTGTTGTTCGATCGTGACTTCTAACCGCGATGGTTAAGAATGTCTATTGAACATTAATATTTAGTCTAGCAGCACCTCGGTACGGGGAACACTGATAGTAGGTTCAAACCCGTTAGCGATCGATATAAGGAATTTTGATGAGTATGGCATTCACAGCCGGGTCTAGTCACCCCACGATGACCGCTTCAATGACCGCTCAGGTTCGCCATTTGCAGACGTTGATTACGTCATTTCACCCCCTGATTGCGATCGAAACGGTTGAGGAGGAACGGGTTCAAAACTTGCTGCAAGGGGCGACGGCAGAGATGAATATGCCGATGATGGAGTGGAGTATTGCCCATGGATTGATTCGATCGTCGGTCTCTAGCGACAATCGGTGGCAGCAGGACTGTGCGCCGGGAACGAACCGGATTAATTATGATGGGACCCAGGATCCGAGTGCAGTGTTGAATCAGATTAAGGATCTGAATTTGAAGGCAATTTTCTGGCTGAAGGATTTCGCGGTTCATTTAGATG
>JAYVUU010000075.1:0-8235 GCA_043787635.1 Synechococcales cyanobacterium
AGATTTTTAGACTTAAGCGAATATGGTGTGTCAGCAAAGCTGACGCTCCTCTACCTCCCCGACCTAAAACGGCAGGGTTTCACGGAGATTTCGATGAAACAGCGCTACTAATTTCCATAATGAGAATTACTGAACCGTACCCTAACTAAGCTCTATTAATATCGCGACTGTAAGATTACCCTAAGTGAGGATTGCTTATGACTTCTTTGATGGATCGGATCTCATCTTTTAATGCCGATCGCCGATCGCTAGTCTTTAACGATCACAACTCCGATCGAATTCAATTGAAATACTCAAAAATGGCCGCGGACCCGTTTTCCTTTTTGCGTGGGACCTGTCATTTGTTCTATGAAGACTTGCCACAAACGGGAATTTTTAAGTCAGCCCCTCCAGTTTGGATCTGCGGGGATCTTCATCTTCAGAACTTTGGGAGTTTTAAAGGAAACGACAACCTAAGCTTACACAAGACCGATCGGAAACTGGTATATTTCGATATAAATGACTTTGATGAATCGGTGCTAGCTCCTTGTACCTGGGATTTAGCGAGGTTTTTGGTGAGCTTGTTGGTTGCAGACTTGGGCTTAAATGAGCTTGAAAGTATTGAATTAAGTCAACACTTTATTCATACCTACGCTCATACATTGGTCACGGGCAGAGCCTGTACCATTCATCGGGAGACGGCACAAGGTATGGTGAAAGACCTGCTGCAAACCCTCAAAAGTCGTAAGCGGAAATCTTTTATTAGAGACCGTCTCGATCGTAAACTCCGCGCCCTAAAGCGAATCCCCAACAAAATTCTAAACGCAGTCCCGCAAGATCTAGGTCGAATCCACGCGTTAGTGAGCGACTGGGGTAATCGTCAGCCCAATCCTGACTTTTTTAATGTGCTGGACATCGCGCAACGTATGGCGGGGACAGGTAGTCTAGGTCTAGAACGTTATCTAATTTTAATTCAAGGAAAAGGCTATCCATACGGCTCCTATCTCTTGGATCTTAAATCCGCCCGATCGTCCTGTCTATCCCCCTATTTACCAACACTCCAACCGCTCTGGACCAACGAAGCATGTCGAATTGTCGAAATTCAGTCCCGCATTCAAGCATCCCCACCTGCCATGCTCAATGTGTTAATGGATTCCAATCAAGCCTATGTGTTACGCGAACTTCAGCCCACAGCAGACAAACTGGATTTAACTACTATTCCCCGATCGCCAAAACAGCTAAAAACAGCTAAAAACACTGATTGGAACTCTTGCACGTATTGTGGCATGGGGGCATCTTCGTAGTAGTGGGCGACAGCGCAGTGCGATCGCCGATGACCTGATTGCCTTCGGATCTGATTTATCCTGGCAAGCTGATCTCTTGGACTACGCAAGGCACTATGCCCAGCAGGTTTGCCGTGATCAACAGGAATTTTGCGCAAATCAGCCGCGTCAGCAGCCAAAGCGATCGTCAATTTCAGAGCTGTGTTAACTCGGAGGTCGTTTAGATAATAACATTGAGAAAAGAAGCCGCTGTCCTCTATTCCCCGGGTAACTTCGCATGATCCCCCTATTTCCGACTGTACCGATCGCTAGTCTTTGGGCCTCGCTGGGTGATGGCCTGTTTTCGACACAAGGGATCATGGTGATGCTATTGGCGGCTTACGGCGGTGCGATGTGGATGTTTTTAACCAGTGCGCCTAAGGTTTATACCGTGATGGTATCGGACCTAGAGGCCGCGCGGCAGTTTTATGCGGGTGTATTGCGGTTGAATGCAGCGGATATTCCATTGCACTATTACTACAACTACGAGCAGTCCCTCGGCACAGCGGGCATTAATCCCATGTACTTGTCGGGAGTCGCAGGCAGCACGACGGTTCGAGGCGGGGGCAATGATGGTCTATGGTATCAACTTCGCAAAAATGTTCAAATTCACATCATCTCTGGGGCAAGCATGGGTGAAAATTCCCGTCATCGTCATATTTGCTTCGATCGTGAATGCCTCGACCAGATCCTAATGCGCACCCAACGCCTCGACCTAAAACACAAAATTCGCAGCGATCGGCCTTTGAATTTCTTAGTGAAGGACTTCGACGGACAGGTGTTTGAAGTCTCTGAAGTAACCAGCTAGCTCGCAAATTTTGACTTTAATTGGAAAGCGATCGCATTTCTGCATAAATCTGTTGAGTGATGAAGGGCAAAAGCGTCTCATCCTGGCTATTTTGTTTCCCTTCGGTGAAAACAGTTAACAAATACGGCAGAGTGTCCGATGTTTCGATGTAAGCCGTGTCGTGACGAGCTTGGCTCATCCATCCCGCTTTGGACCAGAGGCGAGCGTGAGCGGGCAGGCCGTCCCCCAAGAACCCAGTAACCTGATTTTCGGGATCAGCTTGGAGAACTGCTGGGTCAATCGATCGGGCTAATGTATCCATCATGGATTGCGATCGGGTACCCGACACCGCGACACCACCCACGATCGCATGGAGCATTCGAGTTGTGGCATCGGTCGTGAGACTGTTGCGATTATCGAGACGATCGCCGTAGAACGCCCGCTCCCGTCCGTAGGGTCCATCGCCCCAAGTTTTTTGGCAGACGTTGATGCTATTAAGCTCTTCCCATTGAAGCGATTGCAGGTAGCGATTCACTAAGTTTCGCTGATGTTTCCAGGTCTCAAAGGGTCCGCCTGCTAGGTCGGGTCCGCTGGTGGTGCCCGTAAGAATATCTACAATCAAGCCCGTGGCATCATTGCTGGAGTCTACAATCATGTCCTTCATTGCCCGATCGAGTTCGGGGGTAGCGGCGATCATGTGTTGCTCTAGCCATTCGTGGGCTGCGACTAAATAAAACAGTTTAACGACGCTGGCCGGATAAATGCATTCGACTCCGCGATAGCTGAAGCCCCGAGGAGTCCGGCTCCAGAATTCAGTGGGGTTTAGTGCGCCGCCAGTGTTGATAAAGGGCTGATCGTAAACAATCCAAGTTAAGGCCAGTTGATTTTTAGCGAGTTTGGGATAGGCGTTCCAAATGGCATCTAGAATCCGATCGCCTTGGAGTTCGAGTTGGGCTTCTTTTTGGAAAAATGGCATGGTAAGGATGGTTTTCTATAATCAGTGCAACATCAAGCAGTGAAATATCAAGTGCAATATCGAACGTTAGACAATTTAAATCTCTACAGCTCACCCGAATTAAATTCATTGGTGACGCAGGCCGCTCCCGATCGGTGGTTAACCCTAAATTCCCAAACGATAAGTCTCCAAAATGGTGGCGCGGGGAATCCAGAAATCGCTAGTACTCTACCACCGACTGCGGCCTTGATCGTGAAATTGATGGAGGACCAATATCCTGGCTGGTTGGATCCGGCAGATTGGGACAAATTGGTGGCGAGTGAGATGCGCTACTGTGCGCCCTTGCTATCCGCGTTGGAGATTAAAACACGGCTACCGGATGCGATCGACTTTGTTCGTCAGGCGATGACGGTGAGTAATCAGTATCTTTGGGGGGGCACCGTGGCTCCTAACTATGATTGCTCTGGGTTGATGCAAGCAGCATTCCGATCGGTCGGGGTTCAGTTGCCACGGGATGCCTATCAGCAAGAGTCATTTCTAATGGCGATCCCCTGGCAGGATTTATCGCAGCTTTTAGATCAACTTCAACCCGGTGATCTAATCTTCTTCGGCACCCCAATTAAGGCCACTCATGTAGGTCTTTATCTGGGTGATGGGCAGTATATTCATAGCTCCGGGATTCACCACGGTCGCAATGGCATTGGTGTGGATTCATTGGATAGCACTAGCGACGATCCGGTAAGCCGTCACTATTTATCTGAGCTGCGTGGGGCAGGGCGAGTCGTGAGAAGTTTTAGCCCTGAAGACATTAGCCTGCCCAGTTAACGCCGCCGTCTTCACGTACCGAGGGGAGGGATTTACGATCGTTGCGATGGATATGGGTCGTAGGCCGCCCATCGAGAGAACTGGTATCTAGCGAGCTGGTCTGGGTGAGGGACTCAAAAATTTCAACCTCAAGATTCCCGTCTAAACTGCGGGCACGAGCAACCACAGGAGGAGTTGTGGAATAGGACTGTGCGGTTGGTCTTCTGGCTTGTGGTGGTGTAAATGTTGGAGGCGTGTCTGAACGATCGGCGGAGAATTTTACGGAATAGTAGGGTACTTTTTGTGGTGGTTGTGGCGGCTGGGTTAGTTCCAGTATTTCGGTTGGTGCTTCGGTCGGAACTTCGGTCGGGACTTCGGTCGGGACTTCGGTTGGTGCTTCGGTTGGTGCTTCGGTCATTGCTTCGGCAAGCTTTCGAGCGTGGGTTGCGCGCCGTTCGGGTTCAACCACTCGTGTCATGATGAACTCGATCGTTTCGAGCTTCACCCATCCCCGCGCCACAAGTACTTCCCCAAACAACATGTCCGTTTCCATCTGCTGATCGTTCAGCACCACTGAAACCTGGGCAGGCGTAATGAGTCCAGCTTCTACCAGGTAGCCTCCGATCGGAGTACCAGAGGCATAGAAATTTGAATCGGGTGATGTCGATGGTGAGGTAGACATAGATACAAACGAAGTAGGAATGGGGGGATGATGTAATTCCATAGAGTGACTACTCCTATTCTAGCGAGTCTGGATACGTTGTAATCCTGCTTTAGGACTACAACAGCCCTTCCATATGTTCCGGGCGATCGGAGGGCTTGTCAGGAATCCCTTGCATTCCGATTAGGCTTCTCACGAGTGATGACCTCAAAAATTAGGCGTGAATTATTAGATCAAACTTAAAAATCGCGGCTACTATGTGGGGCGGTCTCAGTTCCTGACGACATATTCAGTGGTTCCGTTGAGTTTTATCCAGACGAAAAGGCCAGAGCAATGAGTGATACGACCTCTTTTCTAGGTGGCGCGGCATTAGCCGGATTGGTTGCATTAGTGACGATGCGGGGTGGTCTGACGATCGGTTCCCCGTCCCTACCATCTCAACAATCATTCCAGCTTCCTCAATTATCCTTGGGGCAAGGGAATGTAAATCCGGCGATGGGGATTGTTCCTGCGGCTCCGAGTCCTGTGGCAGCAGTTCCAGGCCGATCGCCCTATGAAGATGCCAAGTTAGATGTCAAAGTTGAGTCGTTGAAGGCCCAAATTGAGCAGATCCAATTGCAGGTTCGCAGTCAGCAGACGGTTGTGGATACAATAACGACTCAAGTTCGGACGGGTGCATTAGTCCCGCAGCAGTCGGCGGCAGTGGTTCCCCAACCCGCAGTTCCCGTCACGAGTCCATCGGAGCAAGCTGCAACGTCAATGGTGTCGGGACTCCCCTGGGCCTTGGGGGGCATGATGTTGACCTTTGGCGGCGGGCTTGCCTTGGTGGGGATGTTTGTATTGTTGTCTCGTCAAAATCGATCGGGTCGCACAATTGAAGTGATTCATGATGACTATCCAGTCTATTTACCACCCGCCCAGCCCACCAACCGTCGTCGAGTACAGGTGATTCCACCGCGCCGTGCGATTAAACGAGTTGAAGTTGAAGAGGATTAAGCAATCTGTTGATGTTGGTTTGAATTTAGTTATTTAATCGATTTGGCTTACTATGGTGGGCGTGGTGTTCAAGGCCGCGCTCATTTTAGTTTGTGTTAAATTTAGCCTGTCCTAATATGCGATCGTTAACTCCATATTTCTTCTTATTGCCTGCATTACTAATGCTGGGATTAACGGTATTTTACCCAGTTGTCCAAGCTTTTTATCTAAGTTTTACAGACTATGATTTGCTGAGCGCGCCGGAATGGATTGGGCTGAAGAATTTTCGGATTTTGATTCACGATGATTTGTTTTGGCGATCGTTCTACAATACGCTGTTGTATTTAGTTTGTGTTGTGCCATTGCTTATAATATTGCCTTTAGGATTGGCAATTCTGGCTAATCAAAGACTACGGGGCATTCAATGGTTTCGAGTGATTTTCTACACGCCTGTTGTGGTGTCGATGGTGGTGGCAGGGATTGCTTGGAAGTGGCTCTACGATAGTGATGGATTATTGAATCAGGCATTAAATGCGTTGGGAATCGCTGATGTGGGCTGGCGGACGGATGCTCGGGTAGCGTTGTTCTCGGTGATGGCGGTGACGGTGTGGAAGGGGCTTGGGTATTATATGGTGCTGTATTTGGCGGGGTTGCAAGCGATTCCAGCAGATTTGTACGAAGCAGCAGCGATCGATGGTTCTGATGGGGTTCGGAAACATATTGATATTACAATTCCGTTAATGCGACCTTACATTCTTCTAGTTGGGGTGATTAGTGCAATTTCAGCAACTAAAGTGTTTGAAGAAATCTATGTAATTACAGGCGGTGGACCGAATAATGCATCGAGCACTATTGTTTACTATGTATACAATCAAGCCTTTCAACAATTGAAAATTAGCTATGGCTGTACGGTTGGATTAGTAATGTTTTTGTTGATTTTAGTATTGTCTATCATTCGATTAGGAGTCCAGCGATTCACTGGAAATGAAATATCTGCAATCTAGCTATTAAAAATGCCCAAGAATTGTTGAATCCTTGGGCATTAATTATTGTTTGATTAAGTTCTAGCCGCCTGTAACAGATAATTCATCGACCCAAACGTAAGGAGCAACGCCTGATCCAGTGAAGTGGGTTTCGGGTTCAACGAAGATAATGGATTTTAGTACTTCACGAATATCACCCGCGATCGTAGCTGAATCGACACTAGTTCGCACCCCTTTGTTCACCAACCAACCATCAAACGGCAGCGAGAACGAACCTTGTAACGACTGGACTCCCGCATGGAGCGCCGAGAGTTCATCGACTAGAATCACATTTTCTGCTGTTTCTAAACTATAGGTCTCTGTCGAGGGCGCGCCTGCAAACAAATGCAAGAAATTGCGACTTACCCCAACTTTTGCACCCATGCTGGCATTGCCCGTCGGGTTCGTATTCATTCGTTTTGCCGTTCCTGCGCTGTGAATGAAACTCGTCAAAACGCCATTGGTAATCAAGGGGACGCGGCGGGTGGGAGTGCCTTCACCATCAAAGGTTTCAGCGCCGATATTTTCAGGATGTAAGGCATCATCGGACAATGAAAGTAATGGAGATGCGATCGTCTCTCCCAGGGATTCAGCCGTTGAGAGACTTTGATTATCTAATATGCTTTGAGCATTGAACAAATTAGAGAATGCACCCACTAAACCGAGAATCGCTTCGGGGGAAAATACAATCCGATATTTACCCGTTTGAATTTTCTCGTAATTCAAATGACTAATGGTTTTATCTGCGGCTTCTTTAACACAAGCTTTAATGTCTAATTCGTCTACACCATAGCCCACCCGAAAGGCACCAGCACTACGAGGCTTTTTGTTTTCCTGTTCAGTTTTGGTATACAGGTAAACCGATGCAACCGAATGGGATTCATGACGAGTTGCACCATTGCTATTAATATAAAAGCGCTCCAATGCTCGTTCAGCTAAACCGTTGTAAGGAATCGCGGTGATGGCATCATGAGACTCTAGCAATGCTTTTTCAGCACCCACGAGAGTACTTAGTAATTTCTCGACGGTTGAAGTTGTGGGAGCAGGGGAGTTGTGAGGGGCGATCGGGGCTGTAGCTTCTGGGCTAAAGTCGGGTACATTCTCGGTTGCTCCAAAGGCACTAGCTTCAAAAGCAGTTTGTAAAGCCAGCTCCAATCCTACGGGATCAACATCTGTTGTTGAAGTTACCCCTACGGTTTCGCCATTCCAGACTCGGACCGTCACGCCCGATCGTTGGGACGCTTTCATTTGTTGAGGTTCACCCGAATCAACTTGAACGCTGGTTTCATCAACAGTTGAACCGTAAATATCAAATTTTTGAATGCCCAATTTAGCCGCAGCATTCTTGGCATCTTGAGCGATCGTTTGAATTTTAGACATGGTGGTTGGTTAAAAACTACGAATTTGGAATAGGTAAAAATTGCGTTGGTTAGCTTAGACCCGATCCCCCTAGCCCCCTTAAAAAGGGGGAACAAGAGCAAACCTTAGTTCATAGTCCCCCTTTTTAAGGGGGATTTAGGGGGATCGAATTTATCAAATCAACTAGCGACCGCCCACCGTGATGGAATCAACTTTCAAGTGAGGCTGTCCAACGGTCACATAAACAGAACCACTGACCGAACCACAAAAACCTGCGGCCAAGCCCAAATCTTGGGACGACATGGAAATCTTTTGCATCACATCCACCGCCTCACCAATCAATGTTGCGCCTTTCAATGGTTTGGTCAATT
>JAYVUU010000076.1:0-6062 GCA_043787635.1 Synechococcales cyanobacterium
TCCTGCTTCATCGCACCCGCCTGAAGTATTAGATACTTTTGGTCTTACAGTTGCTCCACAGGCTAACACTGTCTGCCCGACAGCTAAAATATTAATCGCAGCATTCACATCACGGTCATGAACTCCCCCACATTCAGGACAAGTCCAGTCTCGGATATTTAAGGCTAGTTTTTTGAGCGTATGCCCACAGCTTGAACAGCGCTTAGAACTGGGAAACCACTGGTCAATCTTGACTAATGTTCTCCCATACCAAGACGCTTTATATTCAAGTTGTCGAATCAATTCACCCCAACTCGCATCACCTACAGCTTGCGCTAAACAGTGGTTTTTCATCATCCCCTTGACATTTAAACTCTCAACAGCAATCAGTTGGTTTTCCTGAATTAGCTTTGTTGTAATCTTGTTTAAATTGTCTCTGCGGATATTTGAAATGTTCTCATGAAGCCTAGCCACCTTCAATCGTGCTTTATATCGATTGTTAGAGGCTTTCACCTTACGGCTTAAGTCTTTCTGTAGCCGTTTCAACTTTTTCTGGACAGTCTTCAGACACTTGGGATTAGAAAACTTCTCACCGTTACTGACCGTCAGCAATGAGCTAATCCCCATATCCAAACCAATTTTTGTCTCTACTTTTGGGAAAGGTAGAATCAGCTTGTCACACAGAATAGACACAAACCACTGACCAGAAGGCGTTAGTTTGATCGTAATGGAACTAGGGTTTACACCTTTAGGAAGTTGTTTGGACCAGCGAATGGATAGAGCCTCTTTACATTTAGCGATGAAAACCTGACCATTCTTCAAGCTGAATGCGGTATCGGCAAACAACGCAGAACCTCCCTGACTTTTCTTTTTGAAGTTTGGGTATTTAGCCCGACCGTCAAAGAAGTTAGTAAAAGCAGTTTGCAAACATCTGAGAGATTGTTGCAAAGGAACAGAAGACACGTCTTTCAGAAAGGCTAGATTTTCGTCTTGTTTCCAACCTGTCAAGGCTTTGGATGTTTCCAGATAGCCGATTCGTTGTTGGTCTTTGTAGTAGGCAGTCGTTCTTAAAGCGAGGGCTTTGTTGTAGACTAACCGAGTACAGCCGATCGTTCTACGCAGCAGGTTTTCCTGTTCCGCAGATGGATAGAATCGGTACTTGAACGCCTTTTGCATGAACCTCCTTTTATGCCTTACATTTTAATAGGTGTTAGCTAAGATACAACTGAGTCAGCAAAAGTGTCCACAATAGCAAGATTGTTCCCTCCCGTTGGTCAATCAACCGCCTCTACATCCCCGCGCTAAAGCGTCAGGGTTGTCCGACGAATTTTGATAAGAATTTCTACCTATTCCGTCAAGACTGATACGAAGAGTCGCTATTGCCTTAAGATTGTCTTTGGGATTCCGATCCATCCACACGCTGACCAAACTTTAGGAGAATTTTTTATGGCGCTCGTACCTATGCGTCTCTTGCTCGACCACGCGGCTGAGAATGGCTATGGCATTCCCGCTTTCAACGTCAATAACATGGAGCAGATCCAGTCCATCATGCAGGCGGCGCACGAAACCGACAGCCCGGTTATTTTGCAAGCCTCCCGTGGTGCTCGGACCTACGCTGGGGAAAACTTCTTGCGCCATCTAATCTTGGCAGCGGTGGAAACTTACCCCCACATTCCCATTGTCATGCACCAAGATCACGGGAACGAACCTGCGACTTGTTACACCGCCCTGAAAAACAACTTCACCTCCGTCATGATGGATGGGTCGTTGGGTGCTGATGCTAAAACGCCTTCTAGCTTTGAATACAACGTTACGGTCACGGCTGAAGTGGTCAAAGTCGCCCACTCTATTGGCGCATCGGTTGAAGGCGAACTGGGTTGCCTCGGTTCCCTAGAAACTGGCATGGGCGAAGCGGAAGATGGTCATGGGTTTGAAGGGAAGTTGGATGAATCCCAACTCTTGACGGATCCAGATGAAGCCGTTGAATTCGTCGAGCGGACCCAAGTCGATGCGCTGGCCGTTGCGATCGGAACCAGCCACGGTGCATATAAATTCACCCGCCAACCGACTGGCGAAATTTTGGCCATCAGCTTGATTGCTGAAATCCATAAACGCTTGCCCAATACCCATTTGGTCATGCACGGTTCGTCCTCCGTTCCCCAAGACTTGATCGCATTGATCAATGCAAAGGGCGGCGCGATTCCTGAGACCTACGGCGTTCCGGTTGAAGAAATCCAAAAGGGCATCAAAAACGGCGTTCGGAAGATCAACATCGACACCGACAACCGTTTGGCGATTACTGCTGCTGTGCGTGAAGCATTGCTGGCAAAACCTGAGGAGTTTGATCCTCGCCACTTCTTGAAGCCTTCGATTAAGTACATGCAAAAGGTATGTGCCGATCGTTATCAAGAGTTCTGGGCAGCGGGTCAAGCAAGCAAAATCAAGCAAGTCAGCATGGAAGAGTTCAGCCGTAAATATGCTAAAGGTGATCTGAAGCAAGTTGCTGCTAAAGTCTAGTTTTCAATATTTGAATTGAAACTATTGAATTGAGAACTTAAAAAAGGGTAGGTTTCGGCTTGCCCTTTTCTATGTTGGAACGCTGTTTAAATGGTTTGAATATGGTTGAAGTTTGTTAATGCTAACAGTTGGCTTAAACTCGATCCCCACAACTGATTCGTCACAATCGGACTGTTGTTTTGAAGGTTGAATTTGCCTTACACTGTCGATCGAAACATTGTCTCTAGATTCCTGCATCGTGAATTTTCCCAGCCTGTCCCGATTCCCCCAACCACCAGCCCCACTAGCCCTACGCGATCCCGATTCTCATCCGTTACCGACGGGCTATGTGTTCCAGAGTCCCGGCTGTCACTTCACCTATCGGATTATTGGACCGTGCTGTCGGCTGTACGATCGGGAGCAGCTTCCCTACCCCTGTTGCAGAATAGAATGGCGGGGCAAGGAACCCAGTTGGCGACGCATTGGCAATCGGTTTACGCCAGATATGGGGACAAAAAATAGTCCATCCTACAGTGTCGAGATTGTTGGTCAAGAAAACCGAGATCCGATCGTTCTGACGCTTAACCCAATTAAGTTCAGCGGTGCTCAACGAGAATGGTGGTATTCACGCAAACCCCATGTGCAAGCTGACCTAGTTCTTTCCATTACGGCGTAAACTCTACAGCAGTAGAACTATATAAATTAATGTCCCATGCGTATCGGCAAAGTTGTTAAATCTAGCTCTCACTGCGATTATCTAGTCCAAGTCGATGAAAAAACTGATTACCAGTGTGCCCCAGAACCAGATGACTATAAGTTTGGCAGGTTTGTTAAACTTGAAGAACCTAATGGCTGTCAGACTATTGGTCTCATTTATAACTCCCAATTGATTAATCCTCACTTTAACAATCTTGGTCCCCGGCTGACGAGTGAACCCGATCCTATTTTTGCGCCCGATTTAATCATTGAAACTCGCACTGTTTTGGGAGCTATCTTAATTGGCAATCTGGATAGTGATCTTGACAAATATTACGGTATTCAAGGGATTCCTCATCTGGTCGTCCCGGTCGAGACTCCGGTGATTCGCATGACCCCGGCGGAAATTCATTCGTTTCATCGCGATGAAAATGGTCGATCTCAATTTATTTACTACAGTCATTTATTACAGGCAGGCGGTCAATTTGCAAAACAGTTGACCTATCAAGTTCTACGAGAATTAATTGATTCAAAGCTATTTTCTGACGATGAAGAACGCGCCCTGACTGTGCTTTCAAAGGATCTATCGTGGCGACAAACGATGGGGGCAATGCGGTAATTTGAAGCCACTCATTTTTGTGGCGAAGCGGGCAACAATCGGATTAAATCTTCAATATTCGATCGGACCGTTTCACAAATATTGTCCAGCGGTAAGTCATTGGCATCGGTACCGAAGGGATTCTCGATTTCGACTCCAATCGCCTCAATCCCCAATAGTGTAAAGCTGACGATCGCAACAACAGGTACCGCAAACCAACCCAAGTCTTTTGCTAGTTGAAAAGGTAAAAATAAACAATAAATCAATAACAACTGTTTCAAATGAATGGTGTAAGCCAGTGGAATCGGTGTTTTAAGAATACGTTCACAGCTTGCGATCGATGCAACAATAGCGTCCAATATCCCTGTCATTGCGACCAATTGATTTACGTCTAAATATCCCGATTGATACTCAGATTGTAGATAGTCGTTAATCCAAAAAATCACTTCCAGTGGAACGTTTCCACCCTGTCCCAATTGCTCCCACCGATCGCTAGGCAACAGCGATCGGACTGCTTCTCCCATCGGTTCATTGCGTAAATGATGCTTAGTCACAAATGGAATCGCAGCCAAAAGATAAAGTATTGTCCGTTGACCTTCACGTTCTGGCGCTGGTAGATTCCTGCCATAGACCCAGATATGTCGAGATAGATTACGGATACTGATGATAATGGTGCCTAGACATTTACGGCCTTCCCAAAACCGATCGTAGGCTGTATTGGTCCGAAACACTAAGAGTAAGCCTAGAACAACACTGGGAATTAAATTGTCTTTTAATGGAATAAAGAGTTCAATATTTTGTTGTGCGAATAGAACAACAACGGCAGTGATTAAGCCGTATATGATAGATTTTGGTAATACTATCGGAAGAACTGAACTCTCAATCTGTAGGGCAATGCCTAACCAACTCCGCTTGAACATGAATTCTTACAAAAACGTCAGTGCTTTAGTGTGAACTATACTCAAAAAAGTGTAACGATCGGTAGACCTAAGATTTCTAGGCTTTGGAACTAACTATGACGATCGATCGTTTTTCTGCATTCACAACCACCTCCACAGGCGGAAATCCCGCTGGGGTTTGGATCGGGGATGAATTACCTGATTCTAAAACTATGCAACAGATTGCAGCAGATGTTGGGTTCTCAGAGACCGCATTCATTGCACCACGATCGGGCTTGAATCGGACCATTCGCTACTATAGCCCAGAGGGTGAAGTCCCGTTTTGTGGTCATGCCACGATCGCGGCAGGGGTCTGTCTTGGGGAACTAGAAGGTGCTGGCACCTATCAATTATCTACTCTGGTGGGGATTGTTCCGGTTGTTGTAAATCAATTAGAAAATGGTCATTGGGAAGCCGCACTAACCTCCGTTCACCCGCAGCAACGAGCCATCGACAGTGCGACGCTCTTGGACGCGCTAAATGCATTGGACTGGCAATTAGATGACTTGAATCTAGCCTTACCGCCAAGCTTTGCCTATGCTGGCTCCTGGCATTTAGTTTTAGCGGTCAAAGAATACAGCAGACTTGAACAATTGGACTATGATTTCGATCGGCTAAAGGCATTTATGATCTCGCATCAATTAACGACATTACAGTTAATCTGGCAAGAAAGTCTGACGCTATTCCATGCCCGAAATCCTTTCCCGGTCGGTGGCGTGATTGAAGATCCTGCAACAGGTTCAGCGGCAGCGGCACTCGGCGGATATCTAAGAGCCATTGAATACCTACCAACCCCCGCAACTGTTCTAATTCGTCAAGGTGAAACCTTGGGTCGCCCCAGTCAATTAACGGTAGAGATTCCCAAAATAGGGGGCATTGTAGTACGTGGGAACGCTGTCCGATTATAATTAAACTATTGTAGGGTGTAGCCGTAAGAATGTTCGGTCTGGAAATATATAATGACTCAAACCACGCGAGTCATCGAAATCTCCGTGAAACCCTGCCGTTTTAGGGCGGGGAGGTAGAGGAGCGTCAGCTTTGCTAACACACCATATTTGCTTAAGTCTAAAAATCTAACAGAATTCATTCTAAAATGTGAGCGTGAAGCAAAAAGCCTTTAAGTACCGATTCTATCCAACGCCAGAGCAATAAACAGTATGGCTAGACAGTCCAGTGCTGAACGAGCGTGGTCTAGCATCGCCCGGTTTTACGACAATATCAAAAAAGGGGTGAAAGGTAAGAAGGGTGGGTTCCCCAAATTTCAAAACGATTGTCGCTCTGTTGAATATAAGACCTCTGGCTGGAAGTTTTCAGAAGACCGAAAATCAATCACGTTCACCGATAGGTGTGGCATC
>JAYVUU010000077.1:0-11467 GCA_043787635.1 Synechococcales cyanobacterium
AGGGCATCACTGTTGAATTCTCCGAAGAACGCGATCGGGTTTTCGATATTCCACTGAGTGGTATATAGCGCAACCACAGCGCTCAACAAACCAGCGATCGCCACATAGGGCGTAAACCGGGCTGAACGGGTGCGTCCGACGATCAAATCGGAGACCATGACGACGAGAATAGTTGCAATAACGATGCCCTCAGGCACGATCGCACCAGTATTTAGCTGGCTTACAAGTGTGGCGAAATCCATAAAAGCGTTTCTAGGCAACGTTTATCATAGTGCAAGAGAATTTTTTAAAAATCCCTTGCGCCATTGTACCGTGCAAGCTAGAACCCTGCTGGCAAAGAATCGTATATCGCTCCATAGAGTCTAATCAATTTTGTCTACTTTACCGAGACCAACGGTAGCGAAACATTAGGAAGTTCAAGCTTTAGGGACGGGGCGTTTAAAGGATTTAAAGGTTGGGTGATGGGTTGAGGAGCCAATTTAAGGGCTTGCTGAGGGGCAGTCGGGGCATTGATAAGAGCTTTGTTGAGGTCGTTCATAGAATTCTCTAATTGAGTTCCCGGATCGATCGCCATCCATCCCGCATCTGTAAGCTGGCGGAATTCTAGGTGAAGGTGTGGACCTGTGGAATTTCCGGTACTACCCACCCGACCAATCACAGCCCCTTGTTGAATTAATTCACCAGGTTTAACAAAAATCTCAGAAAGGTGCCCGTAGAGAGTTTGTTGGGTGCCGTCGCTGTGCTCAAGGGCGATCGTCAACCCGTAGCCGCCTAAGTTGTCTGCCAGTAGAACTTTTCCCGACATAGTGGCGAGAACGGGGGTTCCTTCAGGGGCGGCGATGTCCGTACCCGTGTGCATTCGACTGGCACCGCTAATAGGGTGAATTCGCCAACCGAAGAGCGAACTGATGGGCGACGGAATCGCAAGGGGATAAATAAATTTGAGGTTTTGGAGTCCAATCCGAGAAAACGGGCGTAGAAGTTTCTGGTTTAGGTAAGACGGCAACGGGGGCACGACGCTCTGTTCACTCGGCTCGCTCGGAGTCCAACTGACCCCTTGATTTGACGAAATTGTTAGCTCTCCAAGCCCCTCGCCGAGATTCAATTGAGCTGGGGCACTCCCGACGGCGCTTTCAGGGACATCAGGCGAAAATCCTGGTTTTTGCTCAGTGCTGCTAGTTCGGCTACTGATATCGACATTGACCTGTTCGCTTGGACCTGCTAGAGGATCGATCGTCGTATCCCGTGCAGTCGCTCCAATGCTGTAGTCAGTCCGATCGATAATTGCCTCGTTCGGTACGCCTTGGCTGTAGACCTCAGGACTATAAATATCTGCCGACTGAACTTGCAATGGTGCAGCCGTAGGGATGGGGGCGACCGAAGGTGCAGGTTCAACCGCAAGGGCATTGAGACTCAAACCGGGACTGAGCGCTAAAGTCGTTAGAGCTAGAGCGCTGTATTTAAGACGAATTGATGCAGGTTTTGGAGCGATGGGTGACATATAAAAATCTCAGGGTTAGGGATAGAAGGTTACAGGGAGAATTTCGAAAATGAACGACGATGGATGCTTAACGAGTTTCTATATAGGCTTTAGAACAAAAGTCGAGCTTCTGTTCGCCGCTGAATCGGGAAGAGGGGCTGGTGGTGGAAAGGGGTGAGCTTTTAGCTACATTACTCACGGCGCGGAGCAATTGGGCGATCGATCGGTTGTAGTTCAAAATAGCAGTCACGCGACTGCCTGCCGATCGGGTTAGGTCCGTATCAGAATTAAGTACATCCGTCTGGGTGCCAACCCCAGCATCTAACCGAAGTCTTGCCAATCGTCTGGCTTCGCAGGCTTGTCCGAGTGCCTTGGTCGTTGTTTCAATGTTCTTTCCGCTGGATGTCAAGGTAGCGTAGGACTGCTCGACCTGAAACCGGATAGCATTTCTGCTTTGGGTAAAGCGGGTTTCGGCCACTTGTTTTGCAATCTCTTGCTGTTGAGCCTGAGACCTTGCCGCCCCACCATCAAAAAGTCTCCAAGTCGCGATCGCTGCAACGGAGTAGCCAGAGGACACTTCACTGACAGGCTGTTCAAAAACCTTCAATAAATCATAGCTGGCCCGCAATTGAATTCTGGGTCCGAGGGCAGAAAGAGCCTGTGCGCGTCCGGCTTCGCTGATGTCGCGTTGGACCAGTTGTTCTTCAAGTTCAACTCGCTGCTTGTAGGCCGTGACGATCGTTTCCTCTAAGCTCAGTTTCCACGTCCCAACGGGGGTGACAGGATCTGCCGCGCTCACGGTGATATATTCTGGCAAGCTCAGGCGCTGAGCGATTTTGCGCCGTCCGATTTCTTCGCTAGCCAGGGAGTTGGCAAGCTGCTGTTGATTATTAGCGAGCTGCACCTCCGATCGCAGCACATCAAAGTTTGTCCCCAATCCGGCCCGCGCTTGGGCATTTGCATCTCTTAAGGTCTGTTCGGAGTTTCTGACGGATTGCTGATTGATGTTGACCTGTTCGTTTGCGTCTTGC
Organism: Synechococcales cyanobacterium; assembly: GCA_043787635.1. Classification (GTDB taxonomy): domain Bacteria; phylum Cyanobacteriota; class Cyanobacteriia; order Leptolyngbyales; family Leptolyngbyaceae; genus JAAFJU01. Next base: position 2,512 of record JAYVUU010000077.1, read on the forward strand.
AGGTCGTAGTACTCGCCTGTCACATCTAGCCGAAGCTGCTCGCGGACCCGCTCCATCGCTAGTTCTGCGGCCCGCAGGTTTCCGGCAGCAATTCTAAGTCTGGCCCCGACGGCTCCAGAGGTGTACAGATCATAGTTGAGCTGTAGGCTCGTACCCCATGAGGTCGATTCGGCTGCAATGCTACGTCCAAATGACGAGGGACTTGCGGCTCGTGCTAGGGCTTCATTTCCTCCAGCCGCCGCGATCGCATTCGCTTGAGCTGCTTTGATGCTAATTGTCCCGTTAGCGGAGAGCGATCGGGTGACGTTACTTTGCAAATCAAGGGTGGGATAGCGGGCGGCTTGGGATTCTCGAACGGCGGCTTGCTGTTGCTGAACTTGAAGACGGCTGACGGCGAGGTCTCGGTTGTTGCGTTCGGCCAACTCAATTGTTTCTTGGAGGGTCAACGATCGGACCCCTTCTAACTTCACTTCTTCAGTTTTGGTCGGGAATAGGAGGGGGTTCGCGGGAGTGGTGAGAAAATCTGGGGCGATCGGTGATATCGCAGGAATTTCACTGGGAACAGACTGGGGAACGATCGGAGCGCTTGGAATCGGCGACGATGGAACCGTTACTGGATTGGATTCGACTTGGGCGACTGAATTAAGTCCGGGAGACCGTTCACTGGGAGACAATTCGCGGGTTGTAGATTCACTGGCAGTGCCGGGAGCTGCTGGGGCAATATCCAAAGATCGACCCATAGCGATCGGGCTGTAGCCAAGGCTCAACAAGAACCCGATGCTGACTAATATAGATTGATGAACAGTCTTCATACGTTAATTTCCAATTCGCCCACAAAATGATTTTGCAACTTACTCAAAGACTGCCAATTTTTTGTAAAAAGACAGGTAACTAACTGAATAAATTACTAAATCTTGCCTGATTTCGCCCCAATACACAATAACGCTTCACGGGGAACATCGACAAAAAACGTTAACAAAAATCCTAGCGAATCAGACCCCTAAAACGAAGTGGGTAGTACTGTCCTATGGGTTTAACTGGGCTTAATTACCCTATTTGTACGGCAAATTTAAAATTAGTCCCAGTTCTCCCATTCAGCCCCAACTCTCAGTTCACCCGATCGCGGTCACACCCCGATCGTAGAGCGATCGGGCATAGTCGGTCCAAACCCCCTGACCCCAATAGCGGAAGCAACTGGTTTCAAGCAGTAGCACATGAAGAAGAGCTTCTGGGTAATTCGAGTGACCGGGGTCTCCGTGAGGAAAACGCTGATGGAACCTAGCGCTCAGTTCGTTCATGGGTTCAAGGACATTTTCGTAGCCCCGTACCCAACTAAGATCATTAGTCCAAGATGCGCCTTCCATCGAGAACTGTGAATCCTCTGCCTTAATAGCCTCGATCGCAGCGGTGACCGATTCCGGCGTTACGGTGGTCACGCGCTGCCAAATTCGATGCTGTTGTACGGCTTGGATCTCAGGATAATCCTCAAATTTCACGCCTGCCGCCTCGATCAGCTCCAGGTATTCGGTGCCATTGAAACCACTAATATCCGCAGTAGCCGCCACCTTATCCCAAGTCGGTCCAAAATCCCGTGGAAATTCATTCATCATCACGCCGCCGTTTTCACCATCCGCAATCTGACTCACTAGGGACGGGATTTCGCGGTCTCCGATCGTAATTCGACCCAGATTTTTTGCTTCGTGAAAGGGCTGCATCTGAGCCACAAGCTTGGTATCAGAGCCTTGGGTTTTGATTAATGCGGTGAGTGAAATAGTCTCGCCATTACTATTTCTGGCGGTCAATCTTGTGGGTCCGTACTTCTGAGCTTGAGTTAAAGGCGAACCATCCAGATTCTCGACAGAATGCTCCTGCACCAACAGCCAACGATAGCCGCAATCCTTCAGCGCTTTGAGATATTCATACAACGTATCGGGATGATTGGGTAAATGCATTTCAGGGGGCGAGAATCCTCTGACTCGGCCTAGGGCTTCTAATCCAAAAATGTCAGCAAAGTGATGTTGCCACGCCCGAATTTGTAACTTCAAATCAGGGATTGGGGTCGATGTCGCCACGGCATGACTCCACATCGTACCGAGCCATTCGACATGGGGTTGATAACGCGGGTTGCAGGCTAAACCTCTCAATTTATCCAAAATATCTTCGCGGCCCATTTGCTGAAGCCCCCAAAGCAAATTGCCGGAGTAGTCAAGCATAATGCGCGGATTTAGACCCCGATCGACGAGTTCTGGAATAAAGTCACCCATGCGCTCATAACACCAAGCAAATACGCCCGCGTTGTGATTATCGCCCTCGCTAGAATGCTCAAACATATGCTGGAGATTGCTAATTAACTCACCATTTTTACCTGCTGGAATAGTCGGTTGATGCATATGCAATGCACAGGCAAAGCCCGATCGGACTTGAGCTAAGTCAATAGTGCTGTGATTTAAAAAAACAGTGGGTTGAGTCTGAAGCGCATTTTGAAGTTCGGCTTCGCGTCCGTGGAGGGTTGGAATGCACGGTGGAGCGATCGTAGTCATAGGAAAACCAACGTATTTAGGACGATCGTAGGTCATAACTATCGATCGGGAACTGTTCAATTTGCCCGATCGTCGGGGAATCATGAGAGCAGTTAACACTAAGTAAAGAGCTTCCATGAAACTAATCCCCATTGTCACAGTCATCGCAACCCTTATCACAGCAAGTTCGATCGGACCCGCCAATGCACAACGATGGCGTAAAACTCGCCCAGTCTCTCCTCCTCAACAACCTGTTGAAGTTGCGCAGAATGCTGACGTTCAGCAACAAATTTTGACCCTTGTGAATCTAGAACGGAAAAAGGCAAACCTCCAACCGTTAACGCTGAATAGCAAGTTGGGGCAAGCTGCTCAAAGCCACACCAATGATATGGTGAGCAAAAACTATTTCAGCCATACCTCGCCGAGCGGGGGAACCATGACCTCTCGAGTCAAGGCCACTGGGTATGTCTATTCCGCGATCGGTGAAAACATCGCCGCCGGAAAAAATACAGCAAATGCCACGATGAACCAGTGGATGAATAGTCCCGGCCATCGCGCTAATATTTTGAATCCCAAATATCGTGAATTAGGTGTGGGGTATGCACCCTCTAATGATCAATATCGGTATTACTGGACGCAGGTATTTGGTGCAGCACAGTAGTTTACTGCTGATTTGAATTCGATCGACAAAGTCTCCCTAGACTCTGCATCTATGCCTGCTGTGTACACACACTAAAACCCGTCATCCGCCAGACCTGATCCCCCTAAATCCCCCTTAAAAAGGGGGACTATGAAATAAGATTGGCTCTTGTTCCCCCTTTTCAAGGGGGCTAGGGGGATCGGGCTTCAATGCTATTCCCAGACCCGATAAGCGCTAGACTACATGACTTAAACACTTAGCATTGGCAATCGTATCGCCGATCGCTTTTCTGGAGAACATCATGTCTGAGTCTGAAAAAATTCATCTTCCCAAAACTAGCGAATCCGAAGATCTCAAAAAAATTCGCCACACCACATCCCATGTCATGGCGATGGCCGTACAAAAACTTTTTCCGAAGGCACAAGTGACGATCGGTCCTTGGATTGAAAACGGCTTTTACTACGATTTTGACAATCCTGAGTCATTCACCGAAAAGGATCTCAAAACCATCAAAAAAGAGATGATCAAGATCATCAATCGTAAACTTCCCGTCACCCGCGAAGAAGTCACCCGCGAAGATGCACATACTCGAATATCCGGTCAAAATGAACCCTACAAACTGGAAATTCTAGACGGCTTACAGGAACCGATCACTCTGTATCATTTGGGCGATCAGTGGTGGGATCTGTGCGCGGGTCCACACCTTGAAAATACTGGTGAACTGGATCCCAAAGCGATCGAACTGGAATCCTTAGCGGGAGCCTATTGGCGCGGCGATGAAAAAAAGGCTCAGCTTCAACGAATTTATGGCACTGCTTGGCAAACGCCTGAGCAATTGGACGAATACAAACGTCGTAAAGAAGAAGCCCAACGCCGAGACCATCGCAAGATTGGTAAGGAAATGGGACTGTTTATTTTTTCGGAAGATGTCGGACCCGGATTGCCCTTGTGGACTCCCAAAGGAACGCTACTGCGATCGATTTTAGAAGATTATTTGAAACGGGAACAAACCAAGCGCGGCTATCTTCCGGTTGTCACGCCGCACATTGCCAAAGTTGATCTATTTAAACGATCGGGACATTGGCAAAAGTATTCTGAAGATATGTTCCCGATGATGGCCGAAAGCCAAGATGAGAAAGACAAAGAAATTGGGTTTGTTATGAAACCAATGAATTGTCCATTCCACATTCAAATCTATAAATCAGAACTGCGATCGTACCGTGAACTCCCCATGCGACTCGCAGAATTTGGGACCGTTTATCGCTATGAACAATCGGGTGAATTAGGGGGATTGACCCGCGTTCGAGGCTTCACCGTCGATGATTCTCACTTGTTTGTGACTCCCGAACAACTAGATGCTGAATTTATGAGCGTTGTAGAACTTATTCTCAGCGTATTCAAGAGTTTACAATTGACAAACTTCCGCGCCCGCCTGAGTTTCCGCGATCCGGAAAACCCTAGTAAATATTTGGGTTCTGATGAAGCTTGGAACAAGGCCGAAACTGCCATTCGTAACGCCGTCGAAAAAGTGGACATGGCGCATTTTGAAGGCATCGGTGAAGCCGCATTCTACGGACCAAAACTAGATTTCATTTTCCAAGATGCCCTAGAGCGGGAATGGCAACTAGGAACGGTGCAGGTGGATTATAACTTGCCCGATCGGTTTGATTTGGAATATGTTGCAGAAGACGGCACCCGCAAACGCCCAGTGATGTTGCATCGCGCACCCTTTGGATCCTTGGAGCGATTGATTGGCATCCTGATTGAACAGTATGCTGGCGATTTCCCGACGTGGCTCGCGCCCGTACAAATTCGGCTGCTTCCCGTGGGCGATGATTTTGTACAATTTGCAAAGGATACCGCCGCCGCCATGCAATTACTCGGCATTCGGGCAGAAGTGGACTTAGGCGGCGATCGTCTGGGCAAACTGATTCGGAATGCTGAAAAAGACAAAATTCCTGTCATGGCTGTTGTCGGTGCAAAGGAAATTGAATCGAATTCCCTCAGCATTCGGACCCGTGCCGAAGGTGAATTAGGATCTATCGATATTGCAACCGTGACCGATCGGCTAGTCAAAGCAAACGCCACTAATGGCAACTTCTAACCTCTACTTTGAGAGATTCCCAAGACCCACCCCCAAATCCCTCCAAAAAAAGGGGGGACTATGAAATAACGTTTGCTCTTGTTCCCTTTTTAAGGGGGCTAGGGCGATCGGGTTTCAATGTCAATAGGAACATGTTTTCAAGTCAGCTTCAGATTTGAATATGGGATTACCAAGATTTTCACCTATCCTTTCCAACAGGTTATTCTTTCCTTAACCTATTCTTCAGAATTATCGGGTAACTTTGTTGGTGATATTCGATATAGAAAATATTCTATGAACCTACCCTCTCAATTACTTCAATCCTTGATTTTTCCCAAAGGATTGCTTTCCATTTTTCCTGTCGGTATCGCGTTAAGCTTGGCGGCTTGTTCCCCCCAGACCCCAACGTCAGCTCCGGGTGCTGCAAAGCCTGACGCTGCTGCAAGTTCGTCGGCAGCTCCAGCGGCGGGTGGGGCAACTGTTGCGCTCTCCGGTGCTGGTGCGACGGCTCCTAACCCGCTGTATCAAGCCTGGTTTGCGGCGTACAATAAAAAAAATCCCAACGTTCAAATCAGTTATCAATCCGTTGGTAGTGGCGCAGGGGTGAAGCAGTTCTTAGCTCAAACTGTGGACTTCGGTGCAACGGACTCAGCCCTGAAACCTGAAGAACGCGAAAAATATCCAGCCGCAGCGGGCAAGCCAGTTCAAGTGCCATCGACAGGTTTGTTTGTGGTATTTGCCTACAACCTTGATGGCGTGAAAGATATTAAATTATCTCGTGAAGTTTATTGCGGTATTGTTGACGGCTCTATTAAGAAATGGAATGACGAAAAAATCAAAAAAGACAATGCTGGCGCAACGTTACCTGACACGGACATCACATTTGTCCACCGATCGGATGGAAGCGGCACTACCTCAATCTTTACTAAGCATTTGACGAAAGCTTGCCCCAACTGGAAAGCAGGGTCTGATAAGTCTGTGGAATGGCCAACTGGAACAGGGGCCAAAGGAAATGAAGGGGTTGCTGCTGCAATTCAACAAACTAAAGGCGCGATCGGTTACACCGAGTACTCCAACGCCAAGAGCGGCAACTTGACCATGGCGGCATTGCAAAACAAAGCAGGTAGTTTTGTTGTCCCAACTCCCGATTCCGCAGCAAAAGCGTTATCCGGCGTGACGGTCCCCGAAGACTTCGCGCTTTCCGTCCCCGATCCTGAAGGAAAAGAGGCGTATCCGATCGTCAGCTTGACCTGGTTGTTATTCTACGGCACCCCGAAAAATGCAGCAAAGGGCGATGCGTTGAAGAGCTTCACCAAGTGGGCACTATCGGCTGAGGGAAAAACTTTCGCAACTGATTTAGGCTATATTCCATTGCCTGACGACCTAGTTGCTAAGGTGACCACTGCATTGGATGCTAAATAATTAGTTGCCCCCTCCTTAGGGCTGAAGACTACGGATAAGCACACAGGGTATTAGAAAATCGATGGATTCGGTGAATGGAAACTTATGTCCTGCCGACCCGTCGATTTTTAGATGTCGTCCCATTCATCGGGTATGTCTCATTCAAACTATAGTCTGATGTCTTCAACGATAATTAGTCTCTACACTTAATGCTTTAGTTGATCTGTGATCGTAAATTTCTCTGAGAAATCCACCTATGGTTGTTTCACCAAATCAAAAAAATGAACCGATGCAGCGTCATCGATCGCCCTTTTCTCGAAATCTGGATACTGCGTTTGTCTGGTTGACAGGCGGGTTTGCCAGCTTAATTGCTATTTTATTGATTACCATTGCCATCCGAGTCGGAGTCGATGCAAGTCCCGCCATGGCGAAATTTGGGCTGGGCTTCTTGGTTGAGAGCCGTTGGGATCCGGTCAAAGAAATTTATTCAGCATATCCCCAAATCTACGGCACGATCGTCAGCTCATTCCTGGCCCTGTTACTCGCTGTGCCGATCGGGATTGGGGTTGCTATTTTTCTTAGCGAAGACTTTATTCCTGAAAAAATTCAGCGTCCGGTTGTGTTCCTAGTCGAACTTCTTGCGGCCATTCCCAGCGTTGTCTATGGACTGTGGGGCATTTTTGTATTGATTCCCGTTCTGCGAGATGTGGGCAAAAGTGTACATCAATCCCTAGGATGGGTGCCGTTCTTCTCGACCTCGCCCTCTGGACCGGGAATGTATGTGGCTGGAATCATCCTAGCCATTATGATTTTGCCGATCATTACCGCCATCTCGCGGGATGCTCTAGTAGCCGTCCCGATCGAACTCCGACAAGCCGCCTATGGTTTGGGGGCAACTCGGTGGGAAACTATTTTTAAAATTATTCTACCTGCGGCATTTTCTGGCGTAGTCGGGGGAATTATGCTGGCGCTGGGGCGTGCCATGGGTGAGACGATGGCGGTAACGATGGTGATTGGCAATGCCAACAAAGCAAACATCTCTCTATTTGATCAGGGTTCTACCGTGTCGTCGCTATTGGCCAATCAATTTGCGGAGGCCAGTGGACTTCAGGTTTCGTCGTTGATGTATGCCGCGATCGTTCTGTTTGTGTTGACCTTGGTGGTGAATATTCTCGCTCAAGTCGTTGTGCAGCGTGTCAATCGAATCTAGTCTTATTTGAACTCAATTTTTTATGAATTCAACTCCTCTCTCAATGCCTGAAGATAATTCCAATCAAGGCTTAATCAATCGCCTAAAACGACAACCGTCGTCGCCACGCACGTTGTTTAACACCGTGATGACGGTGATCGTATCCGTTTGTGCGGCGATCGCCATGGTTCCCTTAGTTGCGGTGCTGTGGTATGTCTTTGAAAAAGGCGGCTCCCGACTTAGCTTAGACCTATTTACCCAGCTTCCACCGCCCCCCAATGCGCTTGGGGGTGGGTTTGGTAATGCTTTCATCGGAACCTTAATGACCGTGGGAATCGGCAGCGCGATCGCGATTCCTTGCGGTATTTTGGCAGCTATTTTTCTATCGGAATTCGCCGCTGGCACTCGTCTTGCGAATTGGATCGGCTTTTTAACTAATGTTTTGAGCGGTGTACCTTCGATCGTGGTCGGGGTCTTTGCCTACTCTATGGTGGTTCTAACCATGGGTGGCTTTTCTGCGATCGCCGGGGGATTCGCCCTAGCGGTTTTGATGTTGCCCATCATCGTTCGGACTGCGACCGAAAGCCTTGCACTGGTCCCGCAAGAAGCGCGTCAAGCGGCAGTAGGATTGGGGGCGACTCGGTTTCAGACGGTGGCGCGAGTGGTATTGCCTGCTGCGTTGCCTCCGATTTTAACCGGGGTCACGTTGGCCGTGGCGCGGGCTTCAGGCGAAACAGCTCCGCTCATCTTTACGGCGTTGTTTAATAATTTTTGGCCGAAAGGGGTTTCAGAACCGATCGCAACCCTTTCTGTTTTAGTCTTTAATTTCGCCACAACGCCCTATAAAAATCAACAGGAACTAGCCGCCGCTGGGTCGCTGATTTTAGTGTTGATGGTGACGATCGCCAGTATCGGATCCCGTTTGATTGTGAAACGAAAATAGTCTATTTTCATCAAAATCTTAAAACCGGATTTCTCGCTGTAGGCTGATTCCTGTTTGTTAAAGTCGAAGTAGTTCCCCACTGCATAAATAATGCTCTGTGTATATGCACAAGTCTAAACCGCATTATCCGATCGACCCGGTCCCCCAAATCCCCCTTAAAAAGGGGGACTATGAAATAAGG
>JAYVUU010000078.1:0-8616 GCA_043787635.1 Synechococcales cyanobacterium
GCGACTTCTGGTCAAACCCGATCGCTGCGGTCCTACCGTTGGGGTGACTCAACCCGGCTAATCCATTGGCGCACGAGTGCAAGACTGGGGGAATTGCGGGTGCGAGAACTAGAAACCTTCACTAGCGGGCAATCCCTCGTGATTGCGTTGGACAGTGCTAGAGCCTGGGAGGTGGAGAGTTTTGAACAGGCCGTTACAGCGGCGGCGGCACTCTATTTCTATGCCCAACGGCAACAGCTTCAGGTGCAGCTCTGGACCGCAAGTTCGGGCTTAGTAACGGGCGATCGGAATGTCTTGGATACCTTGGCCGCGACTAATCCCAATGAAATGCGTCAAGCTGAGGCGTTGCCCGATTATCCGATCCTATGGCTGACCAGTCACAGCCCGGTTACTCTTCCGTTGGGGAGCCGATCGTTACGGTGGGCTTCAGGATCAACAGGTGATAGTTTGGTGGGGGATGCGATCGAAGTCAATCCAACTGAGCCGATCGATCTACAGCTAATGCGTCTGGGAAGCTAGGGAATTCTTATGTCAAGCATAGTGAACGGTCATGAATGACTTTCCGGACGACTTTTGGCTCGGCGTTGAGCAATTTAATCAAGGTGAATTTTATGCCTGTCACGACACCCTAGAAGCCGTTTGGATTGAAGCCCCTGAAGCGGACAAACGATTTTATCAGGGTATCCTACAGGTTGCCGTTGCGCTCTATCACATTGGGAACCAAAACTGGCGCGGTGGGGTCATTTTGATGGGGGAAGGGATGCTACGACTGCGATCGTTTCCCGTGGACTACGCTGGGCTAGACCTCGCTAGCTTCATGGATCAGGTTGGTGATTTATTGTCATCTTTGCAACAGCAAGGAGCCAACAATCTCCCGGCACTGCAACTCACAATTGGTCCGGATGGACGCGGCTTAGTCACGGATAATGAACAGTACCGATCGCAGCCCTACCTAGACCGCGTGTGATACTATCCAACCAACGGTTCCTGTCGGCTTTTAATGATCTTGCTGAACAATTTTATGCGTTTTAATCTTCAATCTTTTTTCAAACCGTATGCCCTTCGCCTGACTGGAATCCTCTTGCCGTTGACACTTTTGGCTGCCACTCGTTTGGTCCAAGCAGCTCCGGCTCAAACCATGCAACTTCGGGCCAATGTTACGGAAGCCAACTCAAAGACTGGAGTCGTGGTCGCACGGGGCAATGTCTTAATTACCTACCCGGCCCGTCAAATTGAAGCGACTGCGACCCAAGCAATTTATTACAGCAAAGAAGGTAAAATCATCCTCAGCGGCAATGTCAATATTCTGCAAGACGGCAATACCTTAAAGGGCGAAACCGTTACTTACCTCGTCAATGAAGGTCGATTCCTCGCGTTGCCTCAGGAAAATAGCCAAGTTGAAGCGACGTACATCATTAAAGACACTCCACAATCCGCCCCGGATCCCGTCCCGATTCCCACCAATCCCGCTAATGTGAAGCCTATTAAAATGCCATTCCCGATCGTGCCTACTCCCTAGCTTCTTTTCTTGGATGATTCGTACATAACTTACCGCGCAAAACTCCCTTGAAACTTGCCCTTGAAAATGTCCATAAGTCCTACGGAAAACGATCGATCGTCAATCGGGTCAGTTTGGCGATCAATCAAGGGGAAGTGGTGGGGTTGCTGGGTCCCAATGGTGCAGGCAAAACAACGACGTTTTATATGGCGACGGGGCTAGAAAAACCTGACCAGGGCAAGGTTTGGCTAGATGACCAAGAGATTACAACCCTTTCCATTGATAAACGGGCGCTCTTAGGTCTGGGGTATCTTGCCCAGGAACCTAGCATTTTTCGATATTTAACGGTGCAGGATAATATTTTATTGGTGCTGGAGCAAACGGGGGTGCCGCGCAGTGAGTGGGCCGATCGTCTCCATACTTTACTAAAAGAATTTAGGTTAGAAAAAGTTGCCAGCACCCAAGCGATCGCCGTATCGGGCGGGGAGCGACGGCGGGCAGAGCTAGCGCGGGCTTTGGCATCGGGTCCAGAGGGTCCAAAGTTCTTGCTCCTTGATGAACCGTTTGCGGGTGTCGATCCGATCGCAGTTGCTGAAATTCAAGAAATCATTGCGAAGCTCCGCGATCGAAATTTGGGGATTCTAATTACAGACCACAATGTTCGAGAAACGCTGTCGATTACGACCCGATCGTACATTTTACGCGATGGCGAAATTTTGGCGGCGGGAAATTCGACTGAGCTATATGCCAATCCATTGGTGCGGCAATACTATCTCGGCAACAATTTTCAGCCTTAGCACTCCAGCGTTCTTGTTCATTTATTCATAGATTATGTCTAGTCCGACGATCCCTAAACAACCGTCTCTACCGCCCAGCCTTCCTGGATTTTCAGTCCTCGATCGCTATCTTGCGACGCAGTTGATTTTGCCCTTTTCCTTTGGGGTTGCCGCCTTTTCGTCCATCGGCGTTTCGATCGGCGCACTCTTTGAGTTAATTCGGAAAATTACGACGGCGAATTTATCCTTTGAGATTGCGGCGCAGGTTTTTTTCTTGCAGATGCCGCTCTACATCTACTATGCCTTGCCGATGTCGATGTTGCTTTCGACCCTGATTTTGTATAGTCGTCTCTCCACGGATAGTGAGCTAGTCGCCTTACGCAGTGCGGGAATTAGCGCCTATAGATTGATTGTCCCGACCCTGATTATGGGATTGCTTGTCACGGGAATGAGTTTTGCGTTTAATGAGGCGATCGTTCCGGTGGCTAATTCCCGTGCGACGGCACTATTGCAGGAAGCGCTGAATGAGGGCAAGGTCAACATCGTCAGTAACATTGTCAATCCAGTCTATGAATCGGTCACGTTACCGAATGGGACCAAAACCCAGATGCTGACGAAGCTGTTTTATGCCAAAAGTTCTAATGGCAAAGAAATGGACAGCGTGACGATTTTGGACTTTTCAGAGCCGGGAATGCAGGTATTTGTGGCGGGTCAGCGGGCGGTGTGGAATAACGATAAGAGTTTTTGGGATGTTTTTGATGGTACGTCCTACAGTTATTCGGTCGATGGAACCCGGCGGGAAATTCTAAAATTTCAAAAAGCAGTCGTCAATTTTTCGCGGGTGCCCTTAGATTTAGCCAATCGGAAAAAGAATTGGGAAGAGATGACGATCGTAGAACTCAATGATTTACGATCGCTCTACGACCAGAGTGGAAATTTCAAAGAATCCCAGACAACGCTTTTGCGCATTCAACAAAAAACAGCAACGCCCTTTGTTTGTTTAGTATTTGCCTTAGTCGGTGCAACCTTAGGAATGCGACCCAATCGCCGATCGGGAAAGGGCGCAAGTTTTGCGATTAGTATCGTGATCATTTTTGGATACTACTTGCTCGCTTTTATTTGCGATGCCATGGGAAACACCGCCGTACTATCGCCCTATGTGGCGGCTTGGTTGCCAACAATTATCGGTCTGACATTGGGCGGTGGATTGCTTGTGAAAGCGGCACAATAGAATCAGTTTTGAAGTGAGACCCGTTACAGTCAGTCCCACTTCAGTGTCAATTTAAATGAACACTTCAGGCGTAAAGGTACCGTGCAACCCGTAAGGCACATGATGCTTTAGCCACAGTCGAGCGACCTGCGTCATTGTTGTTGCATCCAAAATCACAATGCTGGACCGATCGCTAACCCCGTCATACACCATAGTCAGAATCCAACCCTGATCTTCTCCGCCGTCAACGCTGCTCGGCACAAAAACAGGTTCATTAATGAATCCATCAGGCGCACAACTATGGAGTAATTCTTCACCCGTTTTTACATTAATCTTCGCGATCGCCTGCAATGGCACGTTCCCAGCGGTCGCAATCCCCGCACCCATGTAGGAATACGTGTAGTCCTGACCCACAAAATTGGGATGAACTACTGGAAATTCGCAGCATCGAGAAACAAGCAATGTCCGATCGACTTGACTGGTTGCCAAATCCAATTCAAATCGCCAGAGTTGACCGGGCTTCAAGGTCGCAAAATCTGTCGATCGAAAATCACTCCCCGGCTCGACGGTGGGCAGTTCTTCATAGCAAATCGAATCTACTACAATTTTCCTATCCTGTTCAAAGGCATTGGAATGATGAAAGACAAACCCAGCTTTTGATTCCAAGACCTGTGGTTTTGATTTGCCAGACCGAGCAATTACTAACATTCTTGTCGGCTTTTCAGGTTCAAATTCAATACATTCACCCGCACCTTTTGCACCCAATAGAAAGGGTAAAGGATTGAACTTCACAGGGTTTTGGAAAAAGATGTAATAGTTTGGAGTAATGGCGAAATCGTGAATGAACGCAAACCCTGGTAGAACGTGATCCTGTTGACGAACGATTTCGCCTTTGAGATTTAACTCATACAAATTCAAAGTAAACGACAAACCCGCCTCAATGGAAAAATTCACCAAACAAGGCTCACCATCTGGTCCGTTTGGATCAATCCAAGGATGGGCCGCAAATGCTCCGCCAGATTTCAGAGTGCCATCAAAATTTTCCAGACCGATCGTCTCCAAGGTTGCCGGATTGAGCCGATGGGGTTGGGCGGCTTCCCACAGCGCCAACAATTTTCCGCCCCAGTAGATCACTTGGGTATTGGCGATGTTTTTAAGCTTCGTGTCAAATATGTTGCTTAGCCACCCTCCCGATCGTGCCGTCCCAAATACCCCGCGATATAAAATCTTCTCGGCTTTTTTCTCTGCAATATAGCCCTCGGTCTGCACATACCGATTTTTAAAATGGGCGCGTCCTTCTTTAAAGGTAATTGCACAGATCATCCCATCGCCATCAAAGGGATGTTGAACCGACTCAGTACCTGACTCAAACTTCCCCGGTCCGTTGCGAAATAGCGTCCCCGTTAATCCCGCTGGAATTTCACCATCTACGGAATCAATCCAATAATCCTGCTCTTGCTCAAGCGATCGGTAACCCTTAGCCCAAGCGGCACGGTCATAACTAAGCGGAGTGGAAGGAGGCGCTGTTACCATGGGAATATGTGAAGAGATGTAAAGAGTTGCTCATTATTGTACCCCACCCTTCCAGTCTGTTGGCAATTACGGCGGATAAAGTCGCCTCATTATCTCTAAGCGTCAAGCTGTTCTTTCATGCGTTCTAGGGTTTTTCGGGTATTGCCAAACATTTGAGCTGGAGTCATGTTGACTTGCTCTAACTGAGTTTTCAGTTGCTCGATAGTCATTTTTGCTGAAAAATCATCTGAGAGTTCGAGGCGCTTCATCATGATTTCAAAACGATCTAGGATAGTCTCCATTTGATCGATGTACATCCCCTTGCCATCCCGATCGAACTTGCCATAATGGCTGCCCATTTGTACGAGAGATTGGTAGGTTTGAAAAATTTCCTGTGATTCCTGTTGAACAATTTCTGAATCAAAAAAAGCCATGGGGTTCTCCCTTGAATTAGGTGTTGATTTGATTGTAGGCAGTCTCAAATTTTGTGTTAAGTAGGGGTTTTACGCCATAGAAACTATCGATACGCCGTAGGTCAGGGTTGTATTAATCGGGTAACGATGAATCAATTCATTCCAATTAATTTTGGGAAATCTAAACTCTTCCCAAAGCGATCGCAGCATTCTGCCCGCCAAACCCAAAGCTCAAACACAGTGCGGTTTCAATGTCCTGATGCCTTGCCGATCGCACCCAATCAATCTGCGGATCATCGGGTTGATGTAATCCGACAGACGGGGGTAATGTTTGGGTTTGTAATGCTTTTAGACAGAGTGCAACGCCGATCGCACCCGAAGCCCCTAACGTATGGCCGACAGCGCCCTTGCTCGAACTCGCCGCCGCCATCGGAAAAAAAGTCTTAATTAATTGAGCCTCGCGAGCATCATTTAATTGAGTCGCGGTTCCATGGGCATGAACATAATCTATGTCTGAAGCATTCCGTTGACTTTGAACCAGACAGCGTTGAATTGCAACCCCGGCCATCTTTCCTGTTGGCTCCGGCGCACTCAAATGAAATGCATCCGCCGTAGCACCCGCGCCCAAAATCTCACCATAAATCTTTGCACCTCTTGCCTCTGCTTGGGCCGATCGCTCCATCACCAACACCGCACCGCCTTCACCTAATACCAACCCTTCCCGCGCTCGATCGAAGGGATAACAGCCCGTTTTGGCCAAAGCGCCCATGCGTTTAAATCCGGTCAAAGTTAATGGGGTAATGGGTGCATCGACTGCTCCGACAATCACCCGATCGCACAAATTTTCCCGCAACAATTGGAAACCGTGATTGATCGCCATCAGCCCTGTCGCGCAGGCCGCCATTGGACTATGAACTTCACCCGTTGTACCGATGTACTGTGCCGCTACGATCGCCGCATAATTAGGCAGTGAGTCTAACCAATTAATGTCTATCGACTTAGATAAAACTTGTTCTAAACGGGCTTGATTTCCTCGACTCGATCCAACAATTACGACACAATCTCTCAAGGGTAGTTCCAACTGGGGCATCAATACAAGCCGCTTTGACCAGCGGAATCACCAGATCCGATAACGCCCTAGGCACACGGTCGATCATGGCTAACGGGGAAGCGGTGAATGATGGAAAGGGTTGATGATTTTTAATGCCCGACTGCCCAAGCAACAGTCGTCGCCACGTTTCATCTAAATCGCCTAGCGCTGTCTGGCAACCGATTCCCGTAACAACGACACTCATCAATCAGTCCTAACGGCGGTTTTTCAGATTCTCAAGACCTTGAGTTACGATCGCCGAATCAATCCGATCGCCCTGCTGAATCGTATCAACCGCCTCCATTCCCTTGGTCACATTGCCAAACACGGCATAGCTACCGTCCAAAAATGTCAAATCAGCCAGCGCCACATAAAACTGGGAAGATGCAGAATCAGGATAGGCCGATCGGGCCATAGCCAGTGCCCCGCGTGTATGACGTAACTTCGGCGCACCAGAAACCTTCGCCATTTCAAAGGTTTGACCATAGATCAATTTACCGTCGGAACTCTTGATTTCCAAAGGAATATTCCGGGCCGCCTTAGTGGTTGGATCAATGTAGCCCCCTGTCCCCAAACTTTCGGGATTCACATTGGGATTCTTCCCCTGAGGATCGCCGCCTTGGACCACAAAGGGCTGGGGTTGACGCACAACTCTATGAAAAATCAGACCATCGTAGACTTTTTTATCCACTAAATCTACAAAGTTTCCTGCCGTAATTGGAGCATTTGTGCCATCAATTTCTAATGTGATTGGAGTCCCTTTCACCACCATCACGACAGTCGCTTTACCCTCTAAACGCGCTAATTCTGGAAATTGAACGGGTTCCTTAGAGTTGCTCGGAGTCGTCGGACTAGCAGATGGACTGGCGGTTGCGATCGCGGATGGACTGGTAGATGGTGAGGGACTAGGGGCACTTACGATCGCATCTGGCGTTGTCGCCTGATTACAGCCTGTTGTCAATAGGACACATCCCAAGTACACAGCCACTGACCAAGCTCGAAGCCGTTGAATCCAAAATTGCTGATACATCAAAAAATCACCTCAAACAAAAACTATATTTTACGGAAAGGGGGTTACAACCCCTCAAGCGGTACACCCAAAAAACGGACCAATTCAGCCGCTTGAGTTTCCAAGGATGCAAGTGAAATCGGTTGACCCACCCGAGTCAGTGGAATATCACGCATTCCCTTCACCCGTAAATAAATTGCCCGCTTTGGATTTATCCCTTCTTTCAGAGTCACCTTCACCGCTTGCACATCATCCAATTTGCAGGTCAACTGGACATTACGATTTTTCCCAGGGAAACCCCAGCGGAAAATCTTGACCTCTTTGATACCCTTATCGAACTCATTGTATCCACTACCCAAGTTCCATACGATCGTCAACCAGAGATAAGTTGCCAGCAAAATTCCCGCTGTTCCATAAAGCCCCATCGCTAACCCTTGAGGCAGAAAAATTAACTCAAGTGGATTTGCAAAGGGGAGGAAATTAGTGCGGGTATAGCTCGATAAGCTGGCCAAGAAGAACCCCGTCCCGCCGATCGTTACCACCACGGCCCAAAAATAATTACTAAATCGACGCGAACCCAGAATCTCTTGACGAAAAATCTGATCTTCTTTCTTCTTTGCGGGTGTACTGGTCATAGTGCAGAGATACCTAAATTACGTTACCGTTCGTTTTTGGACCGGGCGGAACTAGTTAAGCTTGAGGGTGAGTCAAGCTGAAGGTCTAATCCAACTGGAGATTTAATCGCTACCCATTGTATCCGGGAGAGGAGTCAGTCTGCTTCGTAAGGCAACGAAAATCCCACGATCGGTCACTTTTATTCCCAAAACTTAACAGTGCGTTAGCAACAACCAGCAATAAGGACAAATACTCGTCCTCCAACCCCTCAAAAAATCCTTAACTGAGAATTCATGTATCGGTTTGTAAAAAAACTGATTTCCCCTATAATAAAAACAAGAAATTCGCGTTCACTCTAGAAATTCATCCTCTTTTGTACTAGCGGAGCTTTGTTCATGACCATAGCAATGGGGCGTGCGCCAGAGCGGGGCGTATTTGACGTACTCGACGACTGGCTAAAACGCGATCGCTTTGTGTTTGTCGGCTGGTCCGG
>JAYVUU010000079.1:0-24126 GCA_043787635.1 Synechococcales cyanobacterium
TGTTCTGATTGGCTTGGGGCTGTTCATCCTATGGGAAAAGGGGACGTTCAAGTTATTACCCTTGACCGCCCACGTATCGCCGTTCTGGGGATGCCAAACACGGGAAAATCGACGTTCTTTAACCGATTGACGGGAGCAAATTCTAGCGTTGGCAATTGGCCCGGTATTACTGTTGATTTAATGACAGCGATCATCAATTTAGGACAGACTAAAGTTCAAGTTGTTGATTTGCCGGGAATTTATGATCTGCGGGGTTTTTCAGAAGATGAAGCGGTGGTACAGCGTTTTTTGGAGACAACACCGATTAATTTGTTGGTAATAATTCTTAATTCGGCTCAGCTCGATCGTCAGTTGAGTCTCGCGCTTCAAGCCCGATGCTTGCAAATTCCCTCCGTGCTGCTACTGAATATGGCCGATGAAGCGCCAAAATTTGGCATTAGCATTGACCCCGCCGCGATCGCCCAGCAGCTTGGAATGCCCGTTGTTCAAATGAGTGCTAAGTATGGTCAGGGCTATGATGATGCCTACCGAACCATTAAAGCTCAACTGACAGAGCATCCCGCAGCTTTGATGTCTGCGTCGATCTCCGATGTATTATCCAGTGATGAGCAGATTGCCCTTGACTTAGATCATTTACTGAATGCGACGATCGTCACCTCCACGGGAAAACGATCGGACTGGACTGCACGACTCGACCGAGTTTTGTTGCATCTATGGCTGGGTCTACCGATCTTTTTCGCGGCCATGTATTTGATGTTTCAGATTGTCTACACCATTGGCAAACCGCTACAGGATTTGCTCGCTAGTGGTATCGATGGGTTTAAAACGATTGCCTTAGAACCGCTGCTGGGGAATTTGCCGAAATTTCTGCATGACTTACTCCTTGATGGTTTGTATGAAGGAGTCGGGACCGTGCTGGCATTTGTGCCTGTGATTGCGCTGTTCTTTATCTGTATGGCAGTTGTTGAGGATAGTGGTTATCTATCCCGATCGGCTTACTTGATGGACGCTTTTATGGAGCGGCTAGGGTTAGATGGGCGATCGTTTGTTATGTCGTTGATGGGGTTTGGCTGTAATATTCCGGCGATTATGGGACTGCGAGTCATGCGATCGCCTGCACTGCGATTACTGTCAATGCTGGTGATTCCATTTTCGCTTTGTTCAGCACGATTAAGCGTTTTTATATTTATCACTACAGCATTATTTCCAGCGAAATTCGCTCCGTTGGTTTTGTTTAGCTTGTATATGTTTAGCTTTGCCGCAGCCATCCTTACAGCGTTGCTCTTTAAGGGTAAATATGCCAGTCAAGAACCGCTAGTTTTAGAACTGCCCCCCTATCGTTTTCCCACGTTCAAACAAATGGCGCTGCGGGCTTGGCAGGAAACTCGCCACTTTTTACGATTTGCATGGCGATTTATCATCTTTGGCGTGGTGATGATTTGGCTCTGTAACAATCTGCCCTACGGTCTCGAACCTGCCAGTCCCGGCACAATATCAGGGATGATTGGTCAAGCGACCCGCCCCATTCTCGGTCCATTAGGCATTAATCCCCAGCTTTCCGTTGCTTTAATCTTCGGGTTTATTGCCAAGGAGATTGTTTTGGGTGGCTTGGCGGTGATTTACACCACTAAAGATGATGCGGCTTTGGGTTCTGCAATTGCAGCCCAGATTGACTGGGTACAGGCTTACAGTTTCATGTTGTTTACCTTGCTCTATGTGCCCTGCCTTTCCACTGTTGCGGTGATTAAAGCTGAATCGAAAAGTTGGAAGTTTGCTAGCCTTTCAGTATTTTGGTCGATCGCCTTAGCGTGGACTGTCAGTTTTGTATTTTATCAAGGCGCACGCGCGGCCGGATTTTAGGTAAAGATTGGCGGTCGATCGTGATCGCCGAGTTCAACTGAGATCATCCCAAGAATAGGCCAGACTGTCACGATAGCTATTGCATGGAGCCATCGTACAGAGATAGGTAATTTAGCGGAGTTTTATGCTGTATCTAAACTTAAACAACTGGGCAAGCTAGGTAAATAAGCTAGTCTTGCTTCTCCCTAGCCAAAAGGAGTATGTTCTACGCGTACAATGGGCGTAAGCTAGGGTAGTCATATGTTATTTTGACTCCGTGCTCTAACGGCACGATACCAATACTACCTGTCAGCTTAATCGTCCCTTGAATAGCGATAGTGTGTTTGCCTGTCATGAATAAAGATTCAGATCTGATTAAGCTATTTAGTCCAAGCGCGATGGATCAGATCATGCTCTATCTTGCGTTTAGTGCAATGAGAACAGCAGGCCACCGCCATGGCGCTTTCCTGGATGCTGCTGCAACTGCTGCAAAGTGTGCGGTTTACATGACCTACCTGGAGCAAGACGGAAATCTCCGCATGACAGGGCATCTCCACCACATTGAACCGAAACGCGTTAAGGCGATCGTTGAAGAGGTGGGGCAGGCGCTCACTGAAGGCAAACTGCTTAAAATGTTTGGGTCTCAGGAACCCCGGTACTTAATCCAGTTTCCCTATGTTTGGCTAAAACAGTATGCTTGGCAACCGGGCCGATCGCGAATTTTTAGCAATAGCTTAACCGCCGACGAAAAACGGCAATTGGAGCAGAAACTGCCTAAGCCGATTCCAGATGCTCAATTGATTAATTCATTCCAATTTTTAGAACTGATCGAGCATCTTCACACCCTGTCTCAAGATGAGTTCTCTCCAGAACAACGGGTTCCCCTCAGCGAAGCCCTGGCGGAACATATCAAGCGCCGTCTCTTGTATTCAGGGACCGTTAGTCGGATTGAATCGCCTTGGGGGATGCCATTTTATGCCCTGACCCGTTCAACCTATTCACCGGAAGATGATGAAGAACGGACACTGATTATGGTGGAAGATACGGCGCGATTTTTCCGGTTGATGAAGGGGTGGGCTGGTCGCGAACCCAACTGCATGCGTGTTTTAGAGGCGTTAGATATTCCCTCCGATCGGATAGAGCAAGCGATCGAGGAACTAGACGAGGTTATTCGTCAATGGGCCGATCGTTATCATGAAGATGGTGCAAAGCCTTTTATTATGCAGATGGCCTTCGGGGTTCGTGAAGATTAATCTGGTCCCCTAACCCCCAATTCTGGGGGGAAAAGAGTGTTTAAAGTCCCTAAATTTTGGGAGTTTTAAGAGGCTATGAAATAAGGTTTTCTCCTGTTCCCCCTTTTCAAAGGGGCTGGGGGATCGGGCTTCAGTGCTAATCGAAATAGACCAAGTTGTGTGTACACAGTAGGTCTATTCCCTTTAATCTAACCCTTACATTTCACCGTAAGCCTCCATCGGTAAACAGGAACAAACTAAATTCCGATCGCCCCAAGCATTATCAATCCGGTTTACTGATGGATAGAACTTATGTGCTTTTGTCCAAGCCATCGGGAAGATAGCGATCGATCGTGAATAGGGGCGGTTCCAGTCATCATCGACTAAATCAATCACCGTATGGGGTGCATTTTTTAGAAGATTGTTAGTGCGATCGACCTTGCCTGATTCAATTGCACGGATCTCCTCACGAATAGAAATCATCGCATCACAAAACCGATCGAGTTCTGGTAATGATTCACTTTCAGTCGGTTCAACCATGACGGTTCCAGCTACTGGCCAAGAGACAGTTGGCGGATGAAAACCATAGTCAATTAATCGTTTTGCAATATCATCGACTTCAATTTCTGCTGACTTTTTGAATTCACGCAAATCGAGAATACATTCATGGGCGACCAAACCATTAGCACCTTTGTACAACACGTCATAATGTCCCTCAAGGCGTTTAGCAATATAATTTGCATTCAAAATTGCAATCTTCGTCGCATTAGTTAAGCCCGCGCCCCCCATCATGGCAATATACATCCAGGAAATGGGCAAAATGCTAGAACTGCCCCAGGGAGCTGCTGATACGGCACCGATCGCCTGCGAGCCACCCATGGGAATGACGCTATGACTGGGTAAAAATGGCGCTAGATGGGTAACGACTCCGATCGGACCCATTCCAGGACCACCACCACCGTGGGGAATGCAGAACGTTTTATGCAAATTCAAATGACAAACATCCGCACCAAAATCACCGGGACGACAAAGCCCCACTTGAGCATTCATATTCGCACCATCCATATACACCTGACCGCCGTGGGTATGGACGATCGTACAAATCTCTTGAATGCCAGATTCAAAAACACCGTGGGTGGACGGGTATGTCACCATTAATGCAGCGAGATTTGAAGAATGTTTTTCAGCTTTGGTACGCAAATCTTCAATATCAATGTTTCCATCCAAATCGCAATTCACCGGAATCACTTTCATTCCTGCCATCACCGCACTCGCTGGATTAGTTCCATGGGCAGAGGTCGGAATCAAACAAAGATTACGGTGAGATTCGTTTCGAGATTCGTGATACGCACGGATGACCAGCAGTCCAGTATATTCACCTTGAGACCCTGCATTGGGTTGGAGTGAGATTGCCGCAAATCCTGTAATTTCTGCCAGCCATTGTTCAAGCTGATCAAACAAAATTTGATAGCCTTCGGTTTGATTCACAGGCGCAAAAGGATGGATTTGACCAAACTCTGCCCAAGTGACGGGAATCATCTCAGCCGTGGCATTCAGTTTCATGGTGCAAGATCCCAGTGGAATCATGGCACTTGTCAACGACAAATCTTTTTGCTGTAACCCGTACATGTACCGCAGTAAATCAGTCTCCGATCGGTATTGTCCAAACACCGAATGCGTCAAATAGCTCGAGGTTCTTGGTAATTTAACTGCATTCTGACTAATGTTGAAAATTTCCCCATTTACACCAAAAATTTCAAACAAATCCAATACATCCCGATCGCCAGTCACTTCATCCAGAGAAATGCCGATCGCCGTTGCGTCCAACTTACGCAAATTAATCCGGCGAGCAACCGCAGCAGCCATCAACGCATCGGTCCGATCGCCTGTTTCAATGGCAATAGTATCAAAATAAGTACTAGACCTAAGCGTAAATCCGCCTTTAATCAAACCCGCTGCAAGAGCTTGCGTCAACCCATGAATTCGAGTTGCGATCGCCTTTAATCCATCCGGGCCATGATACACCGCATACATACTCGCAATTACAGCCAACAATACTTGAGCAGTACAAATATTACTGGTTGCCTTATCCCGACGAATATGTTGTTCTCTAGTTTGCAACGACAACCGTAAAGCGCGTTCACCACGAGTATCACGGGAAACCCCAATCAATCGTCCCGGCATTTGACGTTTGTATACATCTTTGGTCGCAAAGTAAGCCGCGTGCGGACCACCATACCCAAACGGAACCCCAAATCGTTGTGTATTCCCAACGGCAATGTCTGCGCCCCATTCTCCCGGAGGAGTCAACAAGGTTAAGGCCAAAATATCTGCAACGGCGGTGACCAATGCGCCGGACTCATGGGCACGATCGCAGAATTCCCGATAATCTGCAATAGAACCATCTGTCGCTGGATAGGAAATCAAAGCACCAAATACAGAAGTCGCTGCAAAATCAAACGTTTCTGCATTGCCAACAATGATTTCAATTTCCAACGGAATTGCGCGAGTTCTCACCACATCAATGGTCTGTGGATGACAATTTTCCGCCACAAAAAACACATTTGATTTCGTCTTCGTCACGCCATAACACAACGACATCGCTTCTGCCGCCGCCGTGCCTTCATCCAACAACGACGCATTAGAAATCTCCATTCCCGTCAAATCCATCACCATTGTCTGAAAGTTCAGCAATGCTTCTAGACGACCTTGAGAAATCTCTGGCTGATACGGGGTGTATTGCGTATACCAAGCCGGATTTTCTAAAATATTGCGTAAAATCACAGGCGGCGTAATGCAATTGCTGTAACCCATGCCAATGAACGATCGGAATACTTTGTTCTTACTCGCGATCGCTTTTAAATCAGACAACGCCTCATATTCCGATCGGGCCGCCTCAATTCGTAATGGTCGTTTCAGCCGAATCACATCTGGCACCGTCGCACTAATAAACTCTTCCAGCGAGCCATAACCCAACAGCACCGCCATCTTATCTACATCCGTAGTGCTAGGTCCATTATGACGGGACTCAAACCGATCGGGATGGGGAAACTGTACAGACCGCGCTGGAATTGAAGCAGTGGACGGCGAACTCATTTCAAAATCAGTCGATTCTGACGTTTCCCAAGATGCAACAAGGGAAGAAAGGGGTTCAGACATGACTAAAAAACCTCAAGAAACCAGAACATGTTGGACAGTAAAAAATGAAACGCATTCTCTCCGATTGTCGGGCGGGAATACCGAAATTCTGGCATTTAGTGTTGTTAAATATTATAACAATTGTTCATGCTGTGAAATGGTGTTTTGTAGTGTGGGAATCAATTTTTCCTGGGTTATCCGTAGATCCAAGGAGAAAACTTCGGGCGATCGTAGGATTAATATAGGTCAGCACAGATGTGATTTAATCTAGCGAAGGTCTCTGCCGAACCGCCCCCTAGCCCCCAATTCTGGGGGAACAAGAGGATTCACGGCACTACAGCTCGGTGTAACGCCGAATAGTACCGACTATTTTTACAGAGTGTTCGTCGCACCCGATCGCTATCCCGCCGCTTTACAAGTAGCCCTACCCAAAACCTCCGACCTACTAACATTCTTAGGACTGGTCTACGCCGCAAAACTAAACGGACAGGCCGCCACGATCGCAACCTTCTGCGTTAGTGAAAACCCCGGCCCCCCCTGCCCCTCTGGAGTGCGATCGACTACAAAAAAACTAAAAAGGGAGAACCGATCGCCTGCCCATTCGGATTCACTCCGATTAAGTAGTCGTTCTTGCTCAGACCCCTCACCGTAAAATGACGGATAAACCTCACTCCCCCCATAATGGTAACTTTTCCTTAAAAGTAATTTCTTCAACTCCCCCACAAAATGTAACTAAAACTTAACTAAAATGAAGCGTTTGACGGATTCAGACTGCGTCTCGCTTAAGCGACCTAACCAAAAAACGATCGACTCACCATCGCTCACTGCAAGTAAGACAAATCATCAAAGCCTTCTCTGTAAGAGAACTTCAGCCATTTAGCCGACCTGAAATAGCGCAAATTTTAAGTAAAATTACGTAGAGGAGTCCTACTGCACCAGAAAGACTCCGTATATCGACCATAGCCCCAAAAACCGACAAAACCGACAATGACATCAACGGTGATTGAGAGACTTACAAATGCCTGCAACTCAAACGATTAGTAACATCAGAGCGCGCGGTATGGAACTCCTAACGACCTACCACCAAAAACCTACAGTTCGACTGCGCAATCAGCTTGTTCAAATGAACGTTGGTCTAGTCCGGAAAATCGCCCATCGCATTAGCCACCAATGTGCTGAACCCTACGAAGATCTTGAACAGATCGGCTACCTCGGTCTGATCCGCGCCATAGAACGCTTCAACCCCAGCCAAGGGTGCGCCTTCAGTTCCTTCGCAGTGCCTTATATCCGAGGCGAGATGCTTCACTTCCTTCGCGATCGGTCCGGTACCGTCAAGATCCCCCGTCGTTGGCAACAAATCAACAAAGAAGGTCAGCGGGTTCGGGAAGTCTTATTCAATGAATTGGGTCGTCAACCTAGTGATGATGAAGTCGCGATCGAAATGGGTATCACCGTCCAAGAATGGCGTGACAGCAAACTCGCGGCGAAAAACCGAATGCCCTTGAGTCTAGATGCAACCATCTGTAAGCAGCTTGATTCACCCATGACCTTGGGAGATACTATTCCCGATGCCCACTACCAAGAGCTGCAAGGTCTAGAGGAAGATCGTCAACAGCTCCAAAAAGCACTCAATCAGCTTGAAGAAAAAACCCGTCAAGCGATCGAATATGTATTTTTACATGACCTTTCCCGCAAGGAAGTCGCTGAGCGCATTGGTGTTAGCCCCATGACGGTTACTCGCCGCATCCATCGTGGTGTTCAGCAAATGGTCGCCACACTTAAGCCCCAGATGGCACAGCCCGATCTGTAGTCTGCAAAATATCACTCCGTTTTTAACACTAATCATCGAGCCGTGCTAGGTCAAATTAGGACGGCCTAATTTTTATGCGCTCAGTTTGCCTTGAAGAAAACCGACCCACTCGATCGCCGGGTCAATATTGACAAATGGGATTTGAATTAAATCGCCAGACAAGGGCAGTAGTTCCACAGCAATCACCTGGCCGCGATCGGGTGCATTCACTCGATCCACCACCACCCCATCAACCCGAAGCTGAATCCCTTTTAAAGTCGCCAGATCCATCACTTGACGATCTTCGATGCCCTGTCTCAGCGGTTTTCCCCAAGTCAGAGTTCCCGATCGATAGCCAAGCGCCGCGTAAATGTCGTACTTTGACTTCTCATACTGCAACGCCCAAGCGCCGTATCCCTGAACTTTTTGATATTCATTCCAACCCGCCCAAGCCAATCCAAAAAAGATGGCTAAGAGTGGCAGCCACAATAATCCATGTACCATTTTGCCGATCCTCATGCCCCATGACTGGTATGTTATGTAGAAATTATCGGCGGTCGCGACCATATTTAGGATTTATGAACAGGATCACAAACTAATTGACACTCTCAGCTCTAAAGAGCCTGAGATTCTTGAAGAGTCCAGAATCTGAACTTCAAAGGCGCTGTCAAATCGCCTCTACTGATTCCGCTAAGGTCTAAACCTAGCATCATCGCTACTTTGCTGAGAATGTTTGCAGCCCCATTACAGTCTGCATTGACTCTGAAGCCGTTACTCGCGTTGTACAAACCCCGTTTAACGCGATTACCTGACGCTTTCCACCCTTCGGGTTTTTCACCGTATTTAGGGAGAGAATCAGCATCTAAGAAACTTGCCTTAGACGTATACGCTTCTTCGGTTTCAACAAACTGGATGCCGTGCTGTTCGCACAGTTGTTTGATCCGCTCTTTCAGTCTGGCAGTAGGAATCTGTACAAACTTCTGATTGGTCTTTTTACCCATATTGGCACCGTCTTTTTGCCCTTTGTTCCAACCAAAGACAACGGTTCCGATTTGGTTGCCTAGGCAATGGTTAACCACCAATCGAGCGGTCTTATTTACAACGTCACGCATCTGACGATTGCGATTCTCTGTCAGGTTAGCCAATCGCTTAGACCAGAAGCCATTATCCTTACCATTCATCAATCGCGCAACCGATTTGTTGTACCACTGGTTAACAGATTTAAGGTGTTTGCCGTCAATCACGAAGCTGGTACCCACATTGCTCACGCCCGTTAGCCAATTATTCAAACCATGATCTAACCCCAAGCATTTAGCGGGGTCAACATCTGCCTGAATGCTTGCAACGGGATAGACAAACTCGGCATAAAAGCAGCCATAATTTCTTAGGTTTAGGCATCGTTTCGACCTGCGATGCACTGTCTTTTTCTCTACCTCTATATACTAACAGTGCTAGACTAAATTTGTCTACAGGTATTTAGAGAAATACATTAACTTTATGTTGGACCCTTCAGACTACAAGACCCATAATCACGTCAAGTTTCTAATCAACTACCATTTTGTCTGGATTCCTAAACGCCGCAAAAAAGTGCTGACTGGAGATATAGCAACTCGAACCCGTCAAATCTTTGCAGAGTTAGCAATTGAAAAAGAGTGGGACGTTTTGGTGCTAGAGGTCGCACCTGGTCACATTCACCTATTGGTCAGCGTCAAGCCTACCGATACCCCCCACTTGGTTATTAAGGCGTTTAAGGGACGATCTAGTTATGTGCTGCGTAAAGAGTTTCCCGAACTCCTTAAACTGCCTTGTCTGTGGACTAGCCGTTATTTTGTAAGCACGGCAGGAAACGTGAGCAGTGCCATAATTGAGAAATACATTCGAGATCCTCACCATAGCTAGAAAGAACACAGTGGTTAAAACCACCCCTTCGCTTTCCTCTCAGGTCTAAAGACGCTGAGTTTCCCGCGTATCAGGCACTTTTTATGAAACGATGGATTTTGCTTTTTTGTTGTCTTGGGGCGATCGGATGGGTCACGGCTCAATTGAGTGGAACCCCAATCCAAGGAACATTTGATAGCATCATCATCGACTTCCGAGAAGAAATTGGGGACAGTCAGATTCAAGCAGCCATGGGCGACGCGTCCAAACTCTTGGATCTCGCTCCGCGTCTCAATAGTGAATTCTCTGAAGACGACCACATTTTTGTGGTGCCAGGAAATCTTGATCTACTCCGAAAACTGAAAAAATCAGGACTCGATCGCTATACCGAATCTCTAGAGCCTAACTACATCTACAGCATTCCAGAAGCCAGTCAAATTGGTTTTCCCATTCCCGTTGAAAAAAATACGGAGACTCAAGAAACGGATCTGTCCGTCCGTCCGTCTCCTAAAATATCCGAAAAAGATTATCCCAACGATCCCCTATTTCCCAAACAATGGAATCTCCGTCAAATCAATATCAAAGAAGCATGGACCATCAATACAGGTAAAGGGTCGATCGTTGCGGTCATCGGCACTGGAATCAGTCGGGTCTCAGATTTAGAAAAAACAGACGTTCGGGGGGGATATGACTTCATCGATGATAATGCTGATGCAACAGATGACCAAGGTCATGGCACCCACATCGCGGGCACAATTGCCCAATCGACTAACAATGACTTTGGAGCAGCTGGAATTGCACCGGAAGCAAGCCTAATGCCCGTCAAGGTTCTGAGCATTGGCGGAAATGGAACTGTGGCGGACATTGCTGAAGGCATTCGCTATGCTGCCGATCGCAGTGCCCGCGTGATTGCTTTGACGATGGTGGGCAATGGCAACAGTGCGCTTTTACAAAAGGCGATCGAATATGCTCACCGTAAAGGGGCAGTCCTGATTGCGCCAGCGGGTAACGGGAGTCGAACATCTGTTGATTATCCGGCTCGGTATCGCTATGTTCTGGGAGTTTCAGCGTTAGATTCAAACGGTCAAAAAGCCCCCTACTCCAATGCAGGCGCAGGCGTAGATATTTCGGCTCCGGGCGGTTGGATTCTGGGAGAAGATCCATCGGGCGGGATTTTACAAAATACCTTCGATCGGAAAATGAAGCGGTCTATTTTCGCGACATTCCAAGGTACTAGCATGGCTGTTGCCCACGTTGCTGGCGTTGCTGCCCTTCTATATCCATTGGGCATCACGAATCCTGATGAAATCGCGACAGTATTGACCCGATCGGCGTTGGTCCACGATCGAGATGGGCGCAATGAATTTGGGGCGGGGTCACTTGATGCCGCTGCTGCTCTCAAACTCGCTCAACAGCCCCAACGTCCTCCGTCAAATTGGTTCGACTGGGCCCGCGATCGGGGCTACATTGATGCCCGGTTTTGGATAGATGAACAAGAAATTGCAGCCACATCAAAAGCGATAATGGCGGGGTTGGCGATCGGATTAGCCATCACCCTGGGCGGAATGGGACGATCGATGGGTTTTTGGTTGGGGGTGGGAAGCTGTGGCTTGTTTTTACTACGCGGCATTTATCTAATCGACAGCTCCCAAATTCCCGTTTGGTTTTTGGGCAGTACAGTGTCGGAATTGGGGAATTTATTTCAGAGCGATGAATACCTTAACCCCATAACTGCAAGTTTTGCACTGCCGCTAGTTGTGGGGCTGGTCAGTCTGCGTGTGCCACAATTTAAGGAATTCGCGATCGGATTCAGTCTCGGCATGGCTGCTTGTCTGGCTGTCTATGCGGGAACTGAGACCTCCCTACACTGGCTGAAAAACGCGGCTGGTGTAAAACTTTTTCTAGGGTTAAATAGCCTTTTTTGTTGGGCGTGGGCGAGGTATTTGGCATTGCCTTGGCGTGATTTCTTGGCTGGAATGGTAGAACCCTGGCAACCTAAAACCTGGCGACGATTGCTGCGGGGCACAAAGCCGTCTAGACCCAAACCCTCTGTTCCGTCCCGAAGAGTCACCACTTCCAAACGGAAATCCTCTCGAAAGTAAAACTCACTTAAATCTACTAGTTCAGACCATTGGCTCAGGATTAATTAGCCCAAGTCGAGTGGTAGATTTGGGAAGCCTTTGTTTTATGAAATGGTTTCCTTAATGACGACTCTAGCCCAAGCGAATCGAATTGTGAGTTACTGGTTTGACCTGGGTTGGGAAGAAAATCCCAAGGTGCGGACGGAGTGGCTGGAGTTAGATACTAATTTTGATGCAGCCCTGCGGGAACGTTTTTTGGGGCTGCACGACAAAGCGATGGATAATTTGCTGCTGCATTGGTATGACCAGCCCAATAGCTGTCTATCGTTAATTGTATTGTTAGATCAATTTTCGCGGTACATGTTCCGTGGGACACCTGCAGCTTACGCGAGTGATGGAATGGCTTTGATGGCCGCAGACCATGCGTTGAATATGGACTGCGATCAGGATTTTCATCCCATCCCTCGACTATTTTTTTATATGCCGTTCTACCATAGCGAAGATCCAAGCAATCAGGCGATCGCGGTGGAAAAATTTAGTCAATATGAAGGTGATCCAGCGCTGGGAATGTTTTATGTTGAAGCGCTGAAGCATCAAGCTCTAATCGATCGCTTTGGTCGATTTCCCGATCGCAACGAGATTTTGGGCCGAGTGAGTACAGCGGCAGAAATCGAATCGTTGTCGGAGGTTCGATCGCACTATTAGTCAAACCCATGTTCCATCGCGGTGAGTGAAGAGCTGAGACTGCCACAACTCTCTGGTCTTCAGGAGATTTGTGCGGCAGCTTTACTTAGAGTCTCCGCATCGATTTGAACCTGGATATTCTCTGCATCAGTGCGTTTACTATCCAACGATCGGACAGCCGCGCCCACATACAGCGGTTGAGTCAACCCTGGTTCCGTATGCACCAGCACCCGCGCTCGAACCGTAATCATCCCATCCGCCGACGATCGACCCGGAGACGATAAATCGATCGCCGCTTGTTTTAGGGTTGCTTCGAGTTGTTCCGGGGTCATTTTTGGATTTACTGAAATTACAAGCTGTCCCGCAGAGCGATCGTAAACTCGCACAAACGCTTGAGCATTGGGAATGATCGGACGTTGGTACAGCGCCAAGCTCAACCCCAAGGCCCCCCCCGCTAACACGCCCGTAAAACTCGTCACCCCTACCATGCGGAACCGAAACCCCCAGTTCGCAATGAACGCCACCGTCGTCACCGCACCAAATACGACCATTGCGATCGCAAGCCATTCCGCTACCAAGACCAACTGTTCTGTCGAAAACATGACTATAATCTGCCAACTTAAAAACTGTAATGAGCGCCCACTCAGCCATTAGCCGATCGCCACCCCAAGCCTTATACTACCGCACTCACGAAAACAACCGTGCCCTCCAGAGAGAAAGAGTAGCTCGCCTAAAAGGTCGATCGTCCCGGTCCAAACTCCTCCTTGCCGTAAGCCTGCCATGCCAAATCGACTAGCCCATTCACCAGCGCCGCCGCCACCACTGCACTCCCCTTGCGCCCGTCCGTCCGAATATTAGGAATCAGAGAATCCTGCAACCGTTCCTTTGCCACATCCGCATCAATAAAGCCCGCCGGAGTTCCAATCACCAACGCAGGTCGGATTTCTTCGGATTCAATCATTTCTGCCAATCGTAAAAGTGCCGTTTGTGACTGACCAATCACGAAAATGCCCTCAGGATACCGCCGCGCTAAGGTTTCAATTCCCCACGCCGTCGCACTTTTTTCTTTTTGGGGGCGAGTTAAGGTTTCCATCCCGCAATAAATAGGATTTGCAAAAGTCGCTTGGATTTGGCGCGAAATACCGACTTGCACCATCGGCACGTCTACAATGATCGTCGTCCGGGCTGCCAATGCCGCTGCACCCGACTGAAGCGCTGTGTTTGAGATGCGGATTAACGTCTTATAATCAAAATCGGCTGTCGCGTAAATGACCCGACGAACCAGTTCGTATTCCGATGGGGTTAGGCTATGCTGCCCCACCTCACGATCGATAATGGACAGACTCTGAGCGTCTGAGATGTGCCACTCCATACCTGCGATGCTCACTCTGTGTAGTTAGACCAGATGATAGTTAATAGCCA
Organism: Synechococcales cyanobacterium; assembly: GCA_043787635.1. GTDB lineage: Bacteria > Cyanobacteriota > Cyanobacteriia > Leptolyngbyales > Leptolyngbyaceae > JAAFJU01. The sequence continues at coordinate 14,064 of JAYVUU010000079.1, forward strand.
GAATAGTAAGGTCTATCAAGTTATTAAGGTACTCTACAACGTTCCCACTATTCGCCTGTTCTAGAAGCTTTCGACAAGAAAGAAAACAGCATATTCAACGGTCACGAGTCGGCTATTCCGGGGGTATCTTTGACGCAAGAATTTCTACTCTCAGTAACCCCAGTTGAAGGAGACAACTATCTCATTCGGACTGAACACGGGCGCATGGCGACTGGAGTGCCTGTGGCTCAAGAGATTGTCACGTGGCGAGTCGAGGACTGGCTTGAGCAGGCTGCGGCATTGATGGACGATCCACTTTTGGGGCTTCTTCGGAGCGACACTCCCCGATCGGTCACGTCATCTAACTCGTTCAGCCATTCAAATTTGCTGCTGCTCGGCCAAGAGCTATACCACGCGCTGTTTCAAGGCACCATTCGAGATAGCTGGCTAGCCGCCCAAGGCATTGCCCAACACCAACAGGATACCTTGCGTCTGCGGTTGGGGCTGATGGACAACAGGATTCTCCGATTGCCTTGGGAAGTGATGAATAGGGGCGATCGACCCTTGGCAACCGGGACAGACGTGGTGTTTTCGCGCTATCAATTGGGGGGCGTTCCGAGCTATGGGGGCGATCGTAGTGGCGGTCCTTTGAGAATTTTGATGGTGTTGTCGGCTCCGACAGACCAAGAGCAGCTTCAGCTTCATGACGAGGCGAACTATCTTCGGGAAGAGTTGACGAGCGATCGGTCTGGCTATTCTGGTCCAGAAATCGAAGTAAAGATCCTAGAGCAACCGGGACGCGAGCAGCTTACCCAAGATCTCGAACAGGGGAATTACGATATTTTTCACTATGCGGGTCATAGCGGTTGGGGGACAGCAGGCGGCGATCTGTATCTTGTGAATGGTCGGACTGGACTGACCGAAGCCCTGAGCGGTGAAGATTTGGCGGGGATTTTGGTTAATAACGGCGTTCGGATGGCGGTGTTGAACTCCTGTCGGGGTGCTCATGGGGCAACGTCCGGGGGAGACTCGGTTGGGAATCTGTCTGATGCGCTTCTACGGCGTGGGGTTCCAGCAATCTTGGCCATGGCGGAGCGAATTCCCGATGATGTGGCGCTGAGTCTAAGTCGGTTGTTTTATCGCAATCTTAAACAGGGCTACCCGATCGATCTCAGTCTCAATCGATCGCGCCAGGGATTGATCTCATCCTATGGCTCCCAGCAACTTTATTGGGCCTTGCCGATTTTGTATCTACATCCTGAATTCGATGGCTGTTTGCACAGTTTTGGGACGGTCGGGACGGATGCAATTGAGCCGATCGTGCCGATCGACTCTGCCATGCTAATAGATTTTGACAGTCTGCCCATGGATGATTTTGAAGGGGTGATGGATCTTTCCTTGGATGATGATTATGCTAGCGATCGATCAACGATCGTAGATCTAATGCAAGGGCTAAACCCCACGCTAACGACCTTTCCCTCTTCGCCTCCATTGCCCCGGTCCCCCGTTAACGATCTGTTAATTTTAGGTGAAACCCTTCAACGCAGCGGCGATTTGACCGGGGCGATCGATGCCTATGGTCAAGCTTTGAAACTTGATGGTCAAAATGCAATCGTCTATAATGCGCTCGGCACCGCGCTCCAGCAATACGGCAATCTTCCCGAAGCCCTATCCGCCTATCGCATGGCCGTCCAGCTTGATCCAGCCCTAGACAGTGCCCAAGCCCATCTAAAGGCAATTCGTCAGGGCAATCCGGGCAGAGGTTCGGATATCCAGTCGCCGGGACCGTCCGCCGTTTTTGGTCGATCGAAAACTGTTGAAACGAATACTGCTCCACCATTCTGGAAAAATCCAGCGTCTATTACGATCGCCTCTCTCGCGGTAATGGGTCTTGGATTGGGTGCGATCAAATTGGGCGAAAAATCTGATGGGGGCAAGAGTCCGATCGGGTCTGCAACAACTGACCTAACGATCAGCAATTCAAACATCAGTGTTCTAGTCGCCACTGCCACGGAAGCATTCAGCAAGCAAAACCCACGCCGTGGTCAAGACGCAGTTGAAGCCCTCTTGAATCAAAATGCCCTCGTCGCGGCTGAAACGGCATTGAGTGCGGCCAGCTCCGAGCAGATTAATATTCATGGCATTAGCTATCTGCGGGGTCGTTTATCCTGGCAATTTGCAGCCCAAGGAAATCGGGTTCATAGCCCCGAAGATGCCCGACGTTATTGGGCGATGTCCGCTAAAGATGAGCCGAACAATTTAGCCTATCAAAATGCCTTGGGTTGGTCTTACTACGCCGAAAAAAATTATGATTTGTCCACCAATGCCTGGACTCAAGTGTTAAGGCTGACGGAATCGGATCCAGCAAGTCAGGAACGGGCGATGGCAACCATTGGCTTAGCGTTGAACTATGTGCAACTCTCTCGTAAGGATTCCAAAAATGCTCAGCGACTCAAAGCTGAGGCGGTCAAATTACGCGATCGAGCCTTTACCGCTAGACCCAATGACTTCACCGAGAAATCCATAGGGAAGAATTGGCTATGGACCGAGAAGATGATGGGAGATTTGAAAGAATTGCGATCGTTATAATCGGCAGCACACACAGTTTAAGGATTCACGAGTAGTAGGAACAGCTATGGGCGGAAGAATATCAGGAAAATTTCAACTTCGATCGCTTCTTTTTTTCCTGTTTGCCCTATGGTTCATCAGCTCCGGACTGCCCTATCTCACGCAAGAATTGCCCCTATTGCTCAACCCACCCAGCGCTGAGATCACTAAACTCACGATCGCCACCGCCATGACCCCAGAAGCCACCCGGCTGTTCTATCGTCAAGCTCCGGTCATAGAACCCAAAGCTATTTTTGCCCAGAGCTGTAGCAAAATCAACAACGCCGCAGAGCAAATCATTGCCCTCGGATGTTTCCGCAGTAGCACCCAGTCTGGTCGGCTTATTTCCGGCAAAATCTACATTCAATCTATTACCGATGCCCGTTTCGACGGCATCATGGAAGTCACCGCCGCCCACGAAATGCTCCATGCAGTCTATGTCAGCATTAGTCGATCGGAACAAAAAGACCTAGGCGATCGATTAGAACAGGCGGCCTTGCGGGTCAAAGATACTCGTCTTGCTGGAGTCCTCAAACGCTACAAAGACGCCGATCGTGAACTCTATCGCAACGAACTCCACTCCCACCTCGGCACAGAACTCGCAAACCTTGGCGATCCAGTTCTTGAAAAACACTACCGTCGCTACTTTACCGATCGGAATCAAGTCGTCATCCTAGCCCAAAAATCTCAAACAGCGTTCCGTCAACTGGATGACAAAGCCCAAGTCCTAAAAACAGAACTCGATGCCCTAGAAGCAACCCTAAAAACCGATAAGCAAAGCCTCAAAAAAGCAGATCAAGCTCTAATCAGCGCTCAACAAAATCTAGATTCCCTCAAATCATCACTGATGGCGCTCAAAACCCAAGCCGAAAATTCAGGTGGAAAATTCACCAACCTCGCCCAGCAATTTGAAACTACAAAAGCTGACTACAATAGCCGAGTCCAAGCCTACAACGCCCAAGTTCAAACAAACCAAGACCAAGTCAACGCCTTTAATCAAAACGTAGACGAATACAAGCAAAAAGTCGCAAATTACAATGCCATTGCAAAAGAGGAACGATCGCTCCTCAGCGAACTCAGCGCCGACCCTCAATAAAATCCATACCTTCAAGAGACAGAGCCATCTAGTAAAGAGCCAACGAATGCAGTACAATCGATCTCTTGTAAACCCTTGAAACGTCCAAGTTAATCCTGGAAAGTAAGTTCTCCTCGTCAGAGGACCCAGCGCTTTGCCAGGATGAAGGTGTAAGTTGTGAACAGAGATCAATGCAGCATGAGCAAATTTTTGCCCCGCTGTCTTCGTCAAGTGTCACAGACGCATCTAACAGGAGGCGAATTTTGCCAAAAAATAACTAGGAACTCGCTAGCATGTTCAGTCAGAATACGAAGCCCAAAGTCGATGTCGGTTTTACCCACGAAGATTTCGCGGCCCTATTGGATAAATATGACTACCACTTCAGTCCTGGAGATGTCGTCGCCGGAACGGTATTCAGTCTTGAACCCCGGGGCGCTCTGATCGATATCGGAGCAAAGACTGCTGCCTACATCCCCATCCAAGAAATGTCGATTAATCGTATTGATGCACCTGAAGAAGTGCTGCAATCGAATGAAACCCGCGAATTTTTCATTTTGGCTGATGAAAATGAAGATGGGCAATTGACCCTCTCCATTCGCCGCATCGAATACATGCGCGCTTGGGAACGGGTTCGTCAACTTCAAACCGAAGATGCAACCGTGCGCTCATTGGTCTTCGCTACCAACCGAGGCGGCGCGCTGGTTCGTATTGAAGGGCTGCGTGGATTTATCCCTGGCTCCCACATCAGCACCCGCAAACCGAAGGAAGAGTTGGTCGGTGAAGAGCTGCCCCTCAAATTCTTGGAAGTGGATGAAGAACGGAACCGTCTGGTTCTCAGCCATCGCCGTGCCCTAGTCGAACGCAAGATGAACCGCCTAGAAGTTGGCGAAGTCGTCATCGGAACCGTTCGCGGCATCAAGCCCTATGGTGCATTTATCGACATCGGCGGAGTCAGTGGACTGCTGCATATTTCCGAAATTTCCCACGATCATATCGACATGCCTCACAGTGTGTTTAATGTGAATGATGAAGTGAAGGTGATGATCATTGACCTAGATGCAGAACGGGGTCGGATTTCGCTCTCCACTAAACAACTTGAACCAGAACCGGGCGACATGGTGAAAAACCGTCAAGCGGTCTTTGATCAAGCTGAAGAAATGGCTGCTAAATACCGTGAGAAGCTGAAAGAGCAAGGTACGCCTGTCGCATCCATGGAAATCACAACGGAAGAAGTGGTTGAAGCGTAGGATTGAACGATCGGTTCGACTTTGGAGTTGTAGATTTTGAGTTGACTTAATCTAAATTTGTTTTGAGTAGCCTCAGCGATTTTTCCTAGGCTACTTTTTTATGGGAAATTTCTGAAGAGGAAGCACCCGCGATCGGGTATTATTGTTGTTCCTTGCTTTTTTAAGACTTGCCCGTTTGTTCTGGCGCGGTCAAAGAAGCCAGATAGACCATAAGGAGAAAGAATTCCGTGAAAGATTTTATCTACGAAACGATGTACATTTTGCGTCCAGACATCGGGGATGATGCAGTCGATCAAGCGATCGAAAAGTATCAATCTCTGTTGAAGGAAAACGGCGCTGAGATTATCGAAACCCAACACCGTGGCAAACGTCGCCTCGCCTACGAAATTGGTAAGGCACGCGAAGGGGTCTACATCCAAATGAACTACAAAGGCGGCGGTCCTATGGTTGCCACTATGGAACGGGCTATGCGACTGAGTGAAGATGTCATTCGCTATTTGACCGTTAAGCAAGATGTCGAAAAGGAAGAGGAAGAAGACGAAGTGGTGGCAGCCGTGCCTGCAGCAGTCTAAGTTCAAACCATTACCTTTTGGGACTACGGCTTGATTTTCCAAGTCAGTTAATTCAACTAACGGCATTCTTGATTACGATCGGGGATGCCGTTAGTTGTGGAAGCAGCGATCGGTCTAAACTTCTATCCCAATTTCCAAACTTTAATTGAATTGTCAGAACTGGCACTTGCAAACCATTTTTGATTAGGACTAATAATGATCGCATTCACCGCGCTTTTATGCCCCGTAATTGTTACGATCGGTTCACCGGATGCAAAATGCCAAATCCGAATAGTCTTGTCCCCACTCCCACTAATTACATAACGACCATCTAGGGTCATTGCCACGCTGTTTACCGTATCCGAATGCCCGACCAGCGTCCGCTCCAACTCACCCGATTGAGTATTCCAAATTTTAATGGTGCGATCTTTACCACCACTCACAACATAGCGCCCAGATTGAGCTAGGGCAACACTCAACACTGAATTGTTGTGACCCGTAAAACAATGAAGAAGCTGAGTGGTGTTGAAACTCCAAACCCGAACTTTGTTATCAAGCCCCCCGCACGCTACTACCTGAGCATTCCCACTAATTGCCACCGATCGGATCATCCCCGACACTTCTGGATAGCTTCGTAACAATGCGCCTGTATCTAGATGCCAAGCGCACACCGTTCGGTCCTCGGCTCCGCTGACTAGAAATTGACCATCGGGACTGACGACGATCGAATTAATGTCTCGCGTATGGGCGGAAAGCGATCGCTCCAGACTTCCCGTACTCAATCGCCAAAATTTAATACTGATGTCGTCACTACAACTCACCACCGTTTTACCATTGGGCGTGATTGCCAAACCATTGATCGGTTTAGTATGACCGTCCAAAATTTTATCCGCATCGCCGCTCAACAGATCCCAAACAATAATCCGATCGTCCAATCCTCCACTCACCAACGTTTGACTATCAGGGCTTGCTGCTAAAGCAAGGACCCAAGACGAATGACCGTTAAGCGTCGAAATACAACCATAGAGATCTGTGAACTCACCAGAAATTCGTTCACTAGTCGGTAAAGATGTTGGCATGGACGTTGGCAGCCCTGATACAGATGAACGACTCCCGGAACTATTGGAGTAGTTTGCCGACTGTGGCAGCCGAGAACGAGAAGGCGGCTGGGTAATGGGCTGCCTTAATGGTATCTCGTCCGATCGGAGCGGAAACGGTGCTGGAGACGGGCTTGATGGCTGTGAAAGTAGCAGACGTAAATCACGCATCACTTGGTCCGCCGTCTGGTAGCGTTCGATCACCAAGTCTTTCAGTAATCGATCGAGAACTTTTCCAATCCCCTCCGAAAATCGAACGCCCTGGTCGGCTAATTTCGATCGCCACAGCCAGTTGCCCCGCATCGGATCGTACAAATCATCCGGTCTTGTCTTGGTCATCAAATACAGACAAGTCGCCCCTAAACTGTATAAATCACTCGCAGGGAATGCCCGACCGCTTCGGAGTTGTTCCATTGGGGCATAGCCTTCAGTACCAATTTTTGTTCCGGGAAGTTCAAAATCGGGTCCAGCTTCCTCAAGAACCTTAGCAATGCCAAAGTCGATCAGAATTAGGCGATTGTCTAGCTTGCGACGAATGATATTAGCCGGGGTAATGTCGCGGTGAATCACATTGCGATCGTGAACAAATTTCAGAATTGGCAGCAAACCCGCCATCACTTCCCGAATTTTCTGCTCCCCAAAGCAACCTTGGTGCTGTAACTCCTGCGCCAGCGTCGACCCTTCAATAAATTGCTGTACCAGATATAGGCGATTGTCCTGCTCAAAATAGGCGACCAGACTGGGAATGTGAGGATGTTCGCCCAGTTCATTCAGTCGTATGGCTTCCTGTTCAAATAGAGTAATGGCTTTGTTCAGGGATTTTTCCCCCTTCACCTGCGGCGAAAACTGCTTAATCACACAGCGAGCATTCAGCCGATCTTCATCCAGTGCTAAATAGGTCTTTCCAAACCCACCCTGTCCTATGGCCCGGACAATTTGGTATCGCCCTCGCAATAAACGGACGAGCGGTGATCCGCAGCTCACACAACAGGTGGATTGCGTGACATTGATAGGCTGTTTGCAATCGGGATTAAGGCAGTAAATCATGAAATCCTGTACAAATAGCGCACCTTGGACACCAGACAGTGATTTCGCATTGGCTTATCTAGGAGACCTATCTCGACACAAGCCAGTGGCACAATTTTTCTCACTGCTTTCATTGTACGGTACTGCTATTGTTCCCGATCGCGTCTTCGATCGTAAAAGCAAATTTCTACATTTCTGCATGTTGTCAACGTCCCGAAAATAGGAATAGTTTTGCACATGACCACTGACCTAACCCATCCCACCATTACCTTGAAGCTTTTTGCCGCCTATCAAGACGCGGTTGGGCAAGCCGAACTGACCCAAACCCTTGCTCCCGAAACCACGATCGTGGCACTTCTAGACCAGATTCTCCAGCAGTATCCGCAGCTGGAACCTTGGCGGCACCTGACCCGATTTGGCGTAAACCTAGTTTTTGTGCCTGCTGACACCATTCTCCAAGATGGCGATGAGGTGGTCTTAATTCCACCCGTTAGCGGCGGTTGACCGGCCCAATGCTCCTTCGTCAATCTCAGCATGTCTAGCAAATCCCGACTAAAAAAGTCGGCTATGTTTGACTTCAATAGAAAGGGCAAGTAAAGTCTTACTCATACAGTGAAAAAAGCATTACTCACCCACACATAGGAGCTTGTAAGACATGACCACAACCCTTAACTCGACCGCTTCATTCACCTTGGCTTTTGAAGCGCTCAAGTGCAAAGAGTGCGGTGCTGAATATGAAGCAAAAGCCATTCACGTTTGTGAAGAGTGCTTTGGTCCGTTGGAAGTGAAGTACAACTACGAAATTCTGAAGCAAACGGTCAGCCGTGAGACCATTGAAGCTGGGCCGAATTCAATCTGGCGCTACCGTGCATTTCTTCCGGTCGCGACGGACAACTACATTGATGTCGGAACTGGCATGACCCCGCTGATCGAGGCTAAACGACTGGGTCGCCGCCTCGGATTGAAAAAGCTTTACATTAAAAATGATGCGGTCAACATGCCCACCTTGAGCTTTAAGGATCGGGTTGTGTCAGTCGCCCTGTCCCGCGCTCGTGAATTGGGCTTTACAACGGTTGCCTGCGCAAGTACTGGAAACCTGGCGAACTCCACTGCCGCGATCGCAGCCCATGCAGGTTTAGATTGCTGTGTGTTCATCCCCTCGGATTTGGAAGCTGGAAAAGTCATGGGGACGTTGATTTACAACCCAACTTTAATGTCTGTTAATGGCAACTATGACCAAGTGAACCGTCTTTGTTCGGAAGTCGCTAACACCCACGGTTGGGGATTTGTGAATATCAATCTTCGCCCTTATTACTCTGAAGGCTCCAAGACCCTAGGGTTTGAGGTCGCTGAACAATTGGGCTGGAAACTACCGGATCACATCGTGGCTCCCCTGGCATCGGGTTCTTTGTTTACCAAAATTTATAAGGGCTTCCGCGAGTTTGTAGAAGTGGGTCTCGTTGAAGATAAGGCCGTGCGTTTCAGTGGCGCTCAAGCGGAAGGCTGTTCTCCCATTGCCCAAGCGTTCCGTGAAGGTCGTGACTTTATTTCCCCCGTTAAGCCGGACACTATTGCGAAATCGATCGCGATCGGGAACCCCGCAGATGGTGTGTATGCCCTAGAGCTAGCCCGCAAAACTAATGGAAATATTGAGTCGGTTAATGATGCTGAAATTATTGCTGGGATGAAGCTTTTGGCAGAAACCGAAGGCATCTTCACTGAAACAGCAGGCGGAACAACGATCGCAACGCTGCAAAAATTAGTAGAAGCGGGCAAAATCGATCCCGATGAAGTGACGGTGGTCTACATCACTGGAAATGGTTTGAAAACTCTAGAAGCAATCAATGGTGAGTTGTCCGAGCCGTTCACAATTGATCCTAAACTGGATGAATTTGAGCGTGCCTTAGAGCGGTCCCGCACGCTTGAGCGTCTGGAATGGCAGCAGGCTATGGTTTAATTCTTGGGGCGACGATCGTCAATTGATTGATATGGTTGACGATCGTCGTTTCAAAAATAGCTTCAGTTCAATTGGTTACGGTTCAATTTATTTCCCCTTGCCTCATGTCTATTAAAGTTCTCATTCCTACTCCACTGCAAAAGTTCGTCGGCGATAAATCTGCCCTCGAATGTGAGGCTACAACAATTTCTAATTTGGTCGAAGTTCTAGAGGTTCAGCACCCTGGGATCAAGGCTCGGCTTTGTGATGACACTGGGAAACTTCGCCGATTTGTGAATTTTTACTTAAATAGTGAAGACATTCGATTTATGGAAAATGAAGCAACCGAGCTGTCAGATGGCGATGAAGTCAGCATTGTCCCGGCAATCGCAGGCGGCTGATGATAGGGATCATCGAAATCTCCGTGAAACCCTTCCGTTTTAGGGCGGGGAGGTAGAGGAGCGTCAGCTTTGCTGACACACCATATTCGCTTAAGTCTAAAAATCTAACAGAATTCATTCTAAAATGTGAGCGTGAAGCAAAAA
>JAYVUU010000080.1:0-9508 GCA_043787635.1 Synechococcales cyanobacterium
CATTCTGTTGAACGAAGGCATCCGCGCATGGATGGCGACTCAAGATCAACCCCACGAGAAGTTTATTTTCCCAGAGGAGGTTCTGCCACGTGGTAACGCACTCTAAGCAAGACTCTCGAATTCTAGGGTGTGTTTAGAAAAGCAGGTGCAGACTCCATGGAGCTACACCTGCTTTTTATTTAGAATTTTTATCTAAAAATCATATTGGGTTGTGTAGTCAGGGTTGAAGACCCTGACCTGTTCGCTTGTCCGTCACCAATAATTTATTTTGGGTCGCCCCAAACAACTGACACCACAACCTAGAAAAATATGCTAGCTTTGGTGATAGAGGACACGTTCCTCATGCCTTACAGCTTTAAGCCCAGTGCTTGATTGTTGTTTGTGATTAAACGTCGTTTAGCAAATCGCGGAGGTGCTTATGCAATGTAGTCATAAATTCTCGGGTCTTCAGTTTGGTATTGTCCGGCTGTGTGCCGGGGCTGTTCTTTAAGCTAGCCCTTTGAGTATCTCTTTGGTAGCTCTTGGTCTAGCTTGGAGTTCCTCCCGGCAGTCAAGGTTCCATCTGAGGACCCGCTAGACCGCTTTCGATCGTTGCTCTTCTGGTTGAAGATGACGATTGGGAGCGGATAGTTTTTTCGGTACAGCTCTGTACAAAGTCTGAATTGTAAGTTTAAGACTGCTACCCAATCCGATTAGTATTTCCACTGATAAACTGTGACTCGGTACACATTTTAATTGTTTTTTGCAATGCACTATGTTTCTAGTGTGTTGTGAACGTGAGGAGAACCTAAGTCCATGATGAATACTCGTTTTAGTTCTTTGCTGGTCAGCCCTGTCATTCTGGGTGCGATCGTTTTGAGTGCCACTTCGGCTAAGGCTGAAATGACCTCCGTTGATACTTTGACTCAAGTCAGTCAGTACAATCAAGAAGGGAAGTCCGCTCAATCCCAAGTGACCTCTGTATCTCAGTTGTCTGATGTTAAGCCCACTGACTGGGCCTTCCAAGCACTCCAATCTTTGGTTGAACGCTACGGATGTATTGCGGGCTATCCTAACAAGACCTACCGTGGAAACCGCGCAATGACCCGCTATGAGTTTGCGGCTGGATTGAACTCCTGCATGGATCGCGTCAACGATTTGATCGCAGCATCCACCGCTGACATGGCGAAAAAGCAAGACCTTGCGACCCTTCGTAAGCTTCAAGAGCAGTTCGCAGCCGAACTCGCAACCCTCCGTGGTCGCGTTGATGGGTTGGAATCTAAAGTCGCGACTCTTGAGAAGCAACAGTTTTCCACCACGACTAAGCTCGCAGGTGAAGTAATCTTTGCAGTAACCCAAGAATTTAGCCGTGGTGCAGGCAGTCAAGTTGCGCTCCAAGATCGCGTTCGTCTGAGTCTTAATACTAGCTTTACTGGCAACGACCTCTTGGTTACCCGTCTTGCGGCTGGTAATGCAAAACAGTTTGAATCCGCTTCAGCCATTGCTCCTTCCACTAATGCTAACCCCGGTCTTACAACTGGCTTGCAAGCCTCTCAGTTCGGTGGTGTTGGCACCAACAGCGTTAGTCTTGATTGGTTGGCATATTACTCAAGCCTGAGCGATAAGCTGAAAGTCTACATTCCAGCTTTCAATGGTCTTCACTATGACTATGCTCCAACAATGAGTCCTGTGTTGGATTCTGGTGACTCTGGTACCACTACGTTGTCTGTATTTGGTCAACGCAACCCTATCTATTCGATCGGGGGGGGGAGTGGTCTTGGCTTGAACTACGACATCGGCGGCGGGCTGCAAGTGAGCGGTGGCTACATGGCGGGGAATGCAAACAACCCGACTTCTGGAAATGGTCTATTCAATGGTGATAACAGCTTCTTGGCCCAAGTTAGTTATGCCCCTACCAAGGCTCCTTTCCAAATCGGCTTCACCTATGTGAGTGCTTACAAAAAGTCCGGTGCGATCTTTGACGGTAATGGCGGTCCAAACTTTGCGATCGGTACTCTTGCCGCTAACCGAATTGATCCGGTGGCATTTACAGCTGTTAACCCTGTTAAGGTTGATGCCTATGGTATCTCTGGTTCCTTCCAGCTTAATCCCAGTCTAGTTGTCAATGCTTTTGGTTCTTACATCAAGGCAGACAGTCTGGGTGCGGGTAGTGTTGACATCTACACTTATGGTATGGGTGTCGCCTTGCCTGACTTTGGTAAGAAAGGTAACTTGCTTGGATTTGTAGTTGGTGCGCAACCTTACGTTGCCAGTGGTAGTCTTTCCACTCCTTTACATGTTGAAGGGTTCTACAAGTATCAGGTCAACGATCGGATTTCCATAACTCCCGGTGTCATCTGGGTCACTAACCCTAACCAAGGGGTAGCGGGTTCAAACAACAGCAGCGCGGTTATTGGTACCGTCCGTACTACCTTCACGTTCTAGATCTTTTGCTTCGGTGAATAGATTCATAACGTAACAAAAACGAGCATCTCGGTATTAGGGGTGCTCGTTTTTAAATGGAAAAATTACGACCTAATCTAACGACGTGTAACATTCCAGACCGATCGGTCTGTCTAGGTTCCTTATCTTTGATACACTTCATTACGGAGCCGATCGTTTGAATTGTTCCAGCTTGTTGTGTTTAAAAGTAGTGAATCCAGTCATGAAATCTAAGTTTCGGTCTATAGTGGCCCTTGCCCTTACGTTTGTGATGGTATTGTGCGTAGCATTTGTCAATCCGGCAGACGCAAAGCCGAAGAAAACGAAGCCGCAGACCTATTCGACGGAACAACTTGCGGAAATTCAATCCTACGCAAGTCAAGTTCAGGTTATGCGCGATCGGTTCAGTGAGTTGCAAACCTTGATCGAAAAAGAAGATTTTATCTTTGCACGTAATTTCATTCATGGACCTTTGGGTGATTTACGAAACACTATGGCATTCATCGCACAAGACTTATATCCTGAAGCCCGCACTCAAGCTAGAGCTGCAACCAAAGATTTGGCTAGTGCGCTCAGTGCGATCGATCGCGCCGGAATTGATAAAGACTACAAAGCTGCGGCGAAAGGATATACCAACTTAAATAAAGCGATCGATGCATTCTTTGCAACTTTGCCTAAGGGTTAACCTAATCAGAATTTAACTAAATGCGCCACTCTCTATCGGGTGGCGTTTTCAATTTTTAGACTATGTGTATTTTCAAGTGATAAGTGTTCAGGGTATGAGTTTGAGGATTAAATGCGGGTTTTGATTGTTGGGTGTGGAATTGTCGGAGCCACGATCGCCTATGAATTGTCGGGCGACGATCGCTTTGACATTACGGTTATCGATCGGCAGCCGGGACGAGTGGAAGCCGATGGTATAGGGAGTTGCCCAACATCAACAGGTGCGGCGCTTGGTTTATTGATGGCTGCGATCGCCAAAAAAGAAAAAGGACGCAATCTAAAAATGCGGTTGGCTGGCGTGGATTGGTACGATCGTGTCATTCCAGAACTGATTGAAACCACAGGCTTAGAAATTCCTTATAACCGCCAAGGAATTTTGATGTTGCAATATCAGAGCGATCGTTTTGAAGACGATCGTAGGCAATGGGAAGCGTTGATGAAAATTCGCCCCAGTCAAAATCGTCGCCTCGAAATTTGGTATCCCAATCAAATTCGATCGGTTTGTCCGCAAATTGACGTAACTCACGATCGGGCTTGGGGGGCCGTATATTCCCCCGACGATCGGCAAGTTCATCCCGCCATACTCACTCAAGCCTTGATCCATGCATCTCAACAGCGCGGCGTAAAATTTGAATTTGGGCGCGAAGTATTAAGTGTGGTCTCAGGAAAAAATCCAGGAGTTAGAACGACAACGGGCACAATCAAAAGTGATGTAGTTGTGATTTCGGCTGGTTTAGGATCGACAAAAATATCAACCTTAGATTTACGTCCCGTACTCGGTCAGGCTATCCAGGTCACAATGAGAGAACCGATCGGAACCCCAGGATTTCAACCCATAATCACAGGTCACGATATTCATTTAATTCCGGTCAATCAAACCCCCGAAAATCTTGACTACTATGTTGGCGCAACGGTGGAATTTGAGGCAGAGCCGCCAATCGAGGTGTTAAAGCCAAATTCAGAGGCTTTTGATACACTTTGGACCCAAGCTTGTGGAATGATTCCAGCATTAGAATCAGCCACTCAAGTCAGACGTTGGAGTGGATTACGCCCTCGGCCAAACGGTCGTCCCGCTCCAATCATTGAATGGACAGATGAAAACTCAAAAATTTTGCTCGCGACGGGGCATTATCGAAATGGAGTACTGCTGGCTCCGGCAACAGCTCTAGAAGTCCGATCAATGTTGGAAGGAAAGGTCAGTGGCTTATAACGTTGAAAATTTAGGATCGGATATTTTACTTTTTGATAATTTAGTTGAGCCTGAGACCTGCGATCACTTGATGGAGGTCGCAGAGTTCTGTCAGTTTGAGTCGGCAACAATATTACTTGGATCTGTTAACACTGACGTGCGAAATAGTGGGATTCTGCCCCTCGATCGGCGTAACCCGATCCAAAAAGCCGCTAACCAACTGCTCACGATCAAAATTGCCATTATTCAAGAAACCCTCGCCAGAACCTACGGTGTTCAATTTCCTCAAGCTGAACCCTGTTCTATTTTGCGTTACTCCCCGAGCCAACGATACAAGCGCCATATTGATAATATCTTGCTGTCAAGCCGCGTCCAGGAAGTCGAACAAGGAATTCCGACGAGGGATGTGAGCATTGTTGGCTATCTAAACGATGATTTTGAAGGGGGGGAAACGTTCTTCGATCGGCAAAGTATCAAAATCAAACCCAAAAAAGGGAGTGCGATCGTCTTCCCGGCGTACTACACCCATCCGCACCAATCGATTATGGTCCGATCGGGCCGTAAATATTCTTGGACAACCTGGCTTTATCACTAATCACTAAGAGCCAGACTTCGTAGCTAATCAGTTTTTATGAACTCTCTGTAACGTTTCGGGTGGTTTTGAAACTACGGGTTCGATCGGAGATCCAGGGTGCGGTACTGTGGGGACAGTCGTTTGAAACTGCTATTCCAGCTCCTCCTAACCATTATGTCGCGCACTATTCGTATCGCTTCCCGCAAAAGCCAACTCGCTCTCGTGCAAACCCATTGGGTTAGAGACGAATTGCAAAAAGCATTTCCCGAAATTACGTTTGAAATTAAATCCATGAGCACCAAAGGTGACAAAATCCTGGACGCTCCCCTGTCAAAAATTGGGGACAAGGGACTATTCACCAAAGAACTCGAAGTCCAGATGCTAGATGGAACCGCAGATTTTGCCGTTCACTCGCTCAAAGACTTACCCACTAACCTGCCTGAAGGCTTAATGCTGGGCTGCGTCACTGAACGGGAAGATCCCGCTGATGCATTGGTCTTACATGAATCAATGAAGTCTTACCAACTTGCCACATTGCCTGCTGGAACTGTCATCGGCACCTCATCTTTGCGACGCTTAGCTCAACTCACCCATCATTATCCCCACCTGACTTTTAAGGACGTGCGGGGCAATGTGAATACTCGTCTAGCCAAATTAGATGCAGGGGAATATGACGCTTTGATTCTGGCCTACGCCGGATTACTTCGTCTGGGTTTTGGCGATCGGATTCACCAATCTATCCCTGCTGATATTTCGCTTCATGCAGTGGGTCAAGGTGCATTGGGCATTGAATGTCGCGATGGCGATGAAGAGACCCTCAACGTCATCAAATTTTTGGAGCATACTCCGACAGCCCAACGCTGTCATGCAGAACGGGCATTCCTACGGGAACTCGAAGGCGGCTGCCAAGTCCCGATCGGAGTGAACACTGTTATTACTGACGGCACATTAACCTTAAAAGGATTAGTAGCCAGTCTCGACGGGCAGAAAATCGTCCAAAACGAAGTTTCCGGGGCACCAGAAGAGGCTGAGCAACTGGGTGAAAAACTCGCCGCCATGCTAAAAGAGCAAGGTGCAATGGAAATCCTCGAAGCAATCTTTGCAGACGCGCGGTCTTAACCCTTTCGGGCTAAATCGTAGCCCCAGATTCATTTTCACAGTGATGAAAAAACTTGGATCCAGAGGGCGATCGGCAACTTAGATTGACCTAACTGCAAATTATTTCAAATTAATTGCGATCGCCCCTTGAAATATTTCAGCTCATGCCCTTATAATCATCTCTTGCAGAGAACTAGTCTTTCGATCAATTGAGCGCATCCTTGTTGTATATTTTCATGCCAGCATAGACGCTCTCCGAAACTTGCCTCTCTTTTTCATTTTTCCTTTGGAGCGTCCTATGTCGATTTATGTGGGCAACCTGTCCTACAGTGTGACCCAAGAAGACCTTAGTGAGGTTTTCGCTGAGTACGGTACCGTCAAACGTGTACAAGTCCCAACGGACCGCGAAACTGGCAAGCCTCGCGGTTTCGCTTTCGTAGAAATGTCTACTGACGAAGAAGAAGAAGCGTCCATTGCAGCCCTTGATGGCGCTGAGTGGATGGGTCGTGACCTTCGCGTAAACAAGGCGAAGCCTCGTGAAGAACGCCCTGCTGGCGGTGGTGGCGGTGGCTATCGCGGTGGCGGCGGTGGCGGCGGCGGCGGTGGCGGCGGATGGGGTGGCGGCGGTGGCGGTGGCGACCGTGGTGGTCGTGGTGGCGGTGGTGGCCGTCGCGATTACTAGTCTTCAACTGGTAATTACCTAGCACACCTATTCACTTATCCCGAGGAGCGTACCTCATGGCCCAGGTCGTAGTGGGAGAAAATGAAGGTATCGAGTCGGCATTACGACGTTTTAAGCGTCAGGTCTCTCGTGCCGGAATTCTCCAAGATGTCCGAAAGAATCAGCACTTTGAAACTCCCCAAGAAAAGGCAAAGCGTAAAGCAAGTGCCCGTCGTCGTCGGGGTGGTCGTCGTTAATCTTTAACGATTTGACTTTAAATTAAGTGCCTTGGATTAGACTCCAAGTATTAACAGCCTGCATTGGTTATCCAGTGCAGGTTTTGTAGTATCTAGCGTGTGATGTGAGGTCAATCTATCGATATAATGATAAATTCCGTTTAATTTGAGACTTTAAGAGACCCCCAATGGCATCCGAAGATCTACGCGCCACCCGTATTGAAAAACTGGACCAACTCCGAAGCATCGGCATGAACCCCTTTGCCTATCAATGGAAGTCTACCCATAGTATGGCGGAGCTTCAGGCGAAGTATGTGGACTTGCCCAATGGGGAAGAAAATGAAGTGGACGTGGCTGTCGCCGGACGTATCATGACCCGGCGGGTATTCGGGAAGTTGGCATTTTTTACGTTGCAAGACGAAACGGGAACAATTCAGCTTTATCTCGATAAAAATCGGATTCAGGAGTTCATGGGCGATCGGTTCCCTGAAGCCTTTACAAATTTAAAACAGCTCACCGATATGGGCGACATCATTGGGGCAAAGGGAACCCTGAAGCGCACTGACAAAGGTGAACTATCGGTTTATGTTAAAGAATTTGAGATGCTCACCAAGTCTCTGTTGCCGCTTCCCGATAAATTCCATGGCTTGACCGATATCACCACCCGCTATCGTCAGCGCTATATTGACTTGATTGTCAATCCTGAAGTGCGTGAAACCTTTAGACGACGAGCGCTGATCACTGCGTCCATTCGTCGGTATCTCGATCGGGATGGTTTCATTGAAATCGAAACGCCTACATTGACCTCAGAAGCGGGTGGGGCCGATGCCCGTCCATTTGTTACCTATCACAACACGATGGATATGGAGTTGTATCTTCGTATTGCGACTGAGCTGCATTTAAAGCGGCTGGTGGTGGGTGGATTTGAAAAGGTGTTTGAGCTGGGGCGAATTTTTAGAAATGAAGGAATTTCCACCCGACATAATCCAGAATTTACATCGATTGAAGTTTATCAAGCCTACGCGGATTACAACGATATGATGGCGTTGACTGAAACGCTAATTACAACGGCAGCGACTGAAGTTTTGGGGACAACGGAGATTACGTACCAAGGAACGCCCATTAGTTTAACGTCACCTTGGAAGCGGATTACGATGCATGATGCGGTGAGGGATGCTACGGGTGTTGATTTTGCAGGCTTTACTGATTTAAATGAGGCGATCGGGGCGGCAAAGGCAGCGGGTATTCATAACATTTATGATTGTGCTTCGATCGGTAAGTTGCTGAATGAAGCGTTTGAACAAAAGGTGGAAACGACGTTGATTCAACCGACATTCATTACGGATTATCCGGTTGAAATTTCACCATTGGCTAAACCACATCGATCGAAACCGGGGCTGACGGAGCGGTTTGAATTATTTATTGTCGGACGTGAAACTGCAAATAGTTTCTCGGAGTTAACCGATCCATTGGATCAGCGGGAACGATTGGAAGCCCAGGCAGCACGTAAAGCGGCGGGTGATCTAGAAGCACAAGGCGTGGATGAGGATTTCATTACCGCATTGGAATACGGGATGCCGCCAACGGGTGGGCTGGGAATTGGGATCGATCGTTTGGTGATGGTGTTGACTGATGCTCCTAGCATTCGCGATGTGATTGCGTTCCCATTGTTGAAACCGGAGGTCACTGAGTAGGCGATCGTACTCCTCCCTTAGTAGGGTGCTGTGTTTCTATTCGCATTGAGACCCGATCCCCCTAGCCCCCTTGAAAAGGGGGAACAAAGAGTAAACCTTATTTCATAGTCCCCCTTAAAAAGGGGGATTTGGGGGGATCGGGTTTAGCTGACGACGAGTTTTAGACTTGTGTATACACAGCAGCTTAGTAAGGGGAGACTGGATTTAGGAAAGGGTTTGGGTAAAATCTTGGCGTTAAGTTATCGATTTAAGTTATCGATCGGAGTCTCTCATTATGTCAGGAATTTCTGTCAAGAACCTCAGCAAAGTTTATCCCGTTGCGGTTAAGGAACCTGGTTTAAAAGGGACTCTTAATCACTTTTTTAAGCGCACTTACAAGGAAATTAAGGCCGTTCAGGATGTCAGTTTTGAGATTGCAGAAGGCGAGGTTGTTGGGTTTCTGGGTGCCAATGGTGCGGGAAAGACGACGACTTTAAAAATGCTGACTGGATTAATTCATCCCTCATCTGGCAGTGTGACGGTGGGTGGGGAAACGCCTTATAAGCGTCATGCTAAGTTTCTCAAGGATATTACGTTGGTGATGGGACAAAAGCAGCAATTGATTTGGGATTTGCCTGCGTTGGATTCGTTGCGAATTAATGCGGCGGTGTATGGCATTAGCGATCGGACGGCAAAGCATCGCATTGAAGAGCTGAGCGAGATGTTGAGTCTTTCTGGGAAACTGACCCAGCCTGTACGCAAATTGTCGTTGGGGGAACGGATGAAGGCTGAGCTGTTGGCTTCGTTGTTGCATGAGCCGAAGGTGTTGTTTCTAGATGAGCCAACGTTGGGATTGGATGTGAATGCACAGTTGGCGGTGCGGCAGTTTTTGCGGGATTATAATCAGCGGTTTAATGCGACGATTTTGCTGAC
>JAYVUU010000081.1:0-8448 GCA_043787635.1 Synechococcales cyanobacterium
CGTTGAAGCAGGAAGTAACAGAAGCGATTCTGTAAAGACTAAGAAGCGATCCAAAAGGTCTTAGGAATCCCCGTCTCTTTAGAGCGGGGAGGATGTCAACAATATCCAGTTAGGACTTTAGGATTAGGCTGAGTATCGCGAAAATAAGACAGCCCCCGATCGACTCAATGGTGTATCGACTAGACGATTGGTGGGGCAGGGAATTCCACACATGAAATTCACCGTTGAACCCTCGGGCAGCAAGACTCAACGAGACTTGACGATAGTTAATCAAAACACGTTGAAGTAATTGTCCAATCAAGATGCTAAGGCTAGACATTCCCCGCCGCCAAGTGCGATAGCCACATCGGGAGTTCTGAGCCATCCATAGTTCATCAACGATCGCCAGCAATGTAAAAATAAAGCGATACATCAACAGCAACAACTCCGTCAACAACGTCGGACATCGTAACTGACGAAGGATCTGCAATACTTCTGTGAATGGTGTTGTAAGTAAAACGAAATACATACAGCTTGTCGAAGCCAATGCCCGAATCAAAAGCCCCACAACTTGGTGCAGTCCAGAGTCGCTCACATATACATACAATCGACCAAGGTGTACCCCTAAGCCCTGCCAAACATCTGACATCACGGCCTGAGTTTGAACATCAACGCCATTGATTACCAATGCAGGCAAACTAGCAATCCAAAAACTCAAGGGTAATGCCAGCAATTTCAAATAGATATTCGCTGGAATTCCTGCATAACAAACAATCCAAACAAAAACCCAAACACTAACTAAGCCTTGAACAATAGGCGGCGAGATCAGCGAGAGTATCAATAGAACAATAGCAAAGGATAGTTTATGGCTGGGCGGCAACCACCGTAAACGATTGCCATATGCCAAACTATCAATCTGGTGGCTCATTGAGACGAAGATGAATCGTCAGATTGACCCGATTGTTGTTCAGTTCTGCCTTTATATAGTCCAATTACATACCCGACGATTCCGGCCCCGATCGCAGCCTGAGTAGCAAACAAAAAAGTCTCAACTTCGCCACCAGAGGGCTTAATTGGGGGTTCAAACCAGGGCTTATAACCGGGGCGTAATTCTTCGATAGCGGTTGAATTTTTACTGTCAGTTGCATTGAATTTATTGCCTTGAAAGTGCAATACAGGACCAATTGATAATGCCAAAACTCCGACCGTAATCAACCAATTAGTAGGTATTTTTTTCATGAATTAAGACTCTATGATTTCATCAATTTCAATGTTTTCAATTCTTCTTGTCCATAGTTCTGGAGCCAATTCCAAACCAACACGGTTAGCAATCCTTCACTAATTGCGAGGGGAATTTGAGTGATTGCAAATACTCCGACAAATTTTACAAAAGAGACCATAAATCCACCTTGTACCGCTGGAAACGCTAATGCTAGCTGCACAGCGGTGGTTAGATAAGTGAACAGGTCTTCAAACATTGCTGCCATAAAAACCGCAACGGTCTGGTTTGCGATTTTCATGCCTAAGTGATAAACCACATAGGCAACACAAGGACCGACGATTGCCATAGAAAAAATATTCGCACCTAAGGTAGTTATGCCTCCGTGAGCTAATAATACGGCTTGAAACAGTAATACTAGACTTCCCATTACCGTCATCACTAATGGACCAAAAAGAATAGTTCCGAGTCCTGTTCCCGTTGGATGAGAGGAGCTTCCGGTGACAGATGGAATCTTTAAGGCCGATAGAACAAAGGTAAATGCGCCCGCGAGTGCCAATAATAATTTGAGTTCCGGGTTAGCTTTAGTGATTCGAGTAAGCGATCGTAACCCAATCAAAAAAAATGGTAGCGACGCAGCATACCAAAATACAGCCCACTCAGCGGGTAGATAGCCTTCGGCAATATGCATCGCAGCGGCGGGATTAGCCGAGGCTAAAATAATATATGCGCTTAAAATCACGATCAAGCCTAAGCTAAACCAGTTCTGTCTTTTTGTCTTCATCCTGTGCCTCGCAGATCAGACGTTAATAAATGCACTTTTAAAAGTACATCACACGATCGGCAGGCATTCTGACTCATCAGAATTTATACATCCTGATTTACAGTTGCGGGACAGCGGCAGACTTTCACTACTCTTTCCCTCTTTCGTCTAACAAATGGTCTTTGCTAGAACCGATCGTGTCCCAGCATTGTAGCAGAGTCGAGAATCACCACTTATTTACTGACTTATAGCAATCCTAAGTGATTGATGAGATTCTGACGATCCGCCCCCCAGCCCCCAAGTTTGGGGGAATCAGAGAAAAATGAATCATAGCCCCCAGAATTGGGGGTTTGGGGGCGAAAAGATTAGGATCTCACAAATGATTTCGGACTGCCATAGCATTTTATTTACGATCGGAGATTCATCAGGATTAAAAACAATTTAAAACTAAAAAGCGCCCCAGTTTTCCAGGACGCTTTTTAGCTTGGTAGAATCTAAGTCAACTCGTCAGTCTTAGAACTGGAAGGTTGTGCGGATAGTACCGACATAAGACGTTGGGTTAGCGGTGTTGTTCTCAGGATTGAAGATAACCATCAAACCAGGAGTGATAGAAATCTTGTCGTTCAACTGATAGCGATACAGACCTTCTGCAAAGAAGTTGGTTCCTTGCTCAGCTCCGAGGGTTCCACCCGTGACTCTAGGTTGTTGGCCTACGATCAAGCCTGCCAAGTTGCCCTTTTTGCCAAAGTCAGGAAGAGCAAGAGTTACAGCCCAGTTCCAGATGTTTGAGTTTTCGCCAGTAGCAGTCTCAGCCTTAGCACTGGTGTAGCCAACCCAGCCGCCCAAGTTAATTGCATTACTTAACTTGAAGGAACCTTGAATACCGAAGTTATCGGAGGTTGTTGGAACATTACCAAAAGGACGACCAGAAAGGGTGCTACCAACACCGCCGGTGACCACAGCAGCAGTTTTATCGTAACCGCGAACATAGGTAAGACCTAGACCCAAGTTATTGGAAGCCTTGTACTCAAGCTGAGCAATGACTGCATTGCCACCGTTAAACAAGCCGTTTCCAGCCTTTGGGTCGTTTGCATTCTTAGCAAGGAAACCAGCCGAGAAGCCAATTTTAGAGGTGATGTCGTAGTTGACGGTTGCACCGGAGCCACCTTGGGCATAACGGTAAATTGGGTTAAAACGACCAAAGCGGGAAATGCTTCCGGTAGCGTCACTCGCCAACTGACCGTTGAAGTTCTCCATGTTGCCGTAGAACTCACCACCCGTTGCATCAATGGTGACGCGAGCCTTGCCTAATGGAAAACGGTAGTACGCTTTGTCGATCGCAATACCATTATCAGCAACATTACTGGTTGCAGGTCCGTCGCCGAAGCTCAATCGACCCATGTTGCTACCGATCGCATCTCCCATGTTTGGAACGTTGCGAGCTGAAAGGCGGGTAAGTAAGGTATCGCTTCCTGTGAAGCTGGTATTAAGGCTCAGGCGAACCCGATCGCTAAACGTAGTCTGTCTATCCAAATCATCGGGAGTAGTACCAGGTGGAGTGATGCCAGTACCATTTGCGGTAGCTTTTCTCTGACCCAAAGCACCAGCAAGTGCGAAGATTACCTCGCCGCGAAGCTTGGTAGTAGTCGAAAACTGTTGCTTTTCAAGAGTGGCAACCTTGGACTCCAAACCATCAACGCGTCCACGAAGGGTCGCGAGTTCTGCTGCGAACTGCTCTTGAAGCTTACGAAGAGTAGCCAAGTCTTGCTTTTTGGCCATGTCTGCGGTGGATGCTGCGATCAAATCGTTGACGCGGTCCATGCAAGAGTTCAAACCAGCCGCGAACTCATAGCGAGTCATAGCGCGGTTGCCGCGATAGGTCTTGTTGGGGTAGCCCGCGATACAACCATAACGCTCGACCAAAGACTGGAGAGCTTGAAATGCCCAGTCCGTTGGCTTCACATCAGAAAGCTGAGAAACAGAAGTTACAGCACCCATATCGCTGGACTCTTGAGCCAACGATGCAACGGATACCTCAGCTTGTGCCGGAGCTATGGAAAGAATTACAGAAGCGCCCAGTAACGCCGGAGCAATCAAAATTGCCTTTAAAGATTGAATAGCCATGTTCACTACCTAATTACACACCAGAGATTGTTGCCAGGTTTTATCCCAGCCACTACAGATTACCACAAAAAACTGAACTATGTAATGTGTGCTTTAACACACTTTGAATAAGTCTAAGATGCGTCTAAAGCAACGGAAACACCCGACCTACTGCGTCTTCCCGACAATAGAAAATCCATTGACGACAAGTGAAGGGGTCCAGCAGGATCCGCTCCATTCGCCATCATTCCCGAATCTAACAGCATCTTTCAAAGTCTGATAGACATTTCCTGAAATCATAGTGTCTTTAATCCGCCCAACAATTTCACCCTTGATAATCCGATAACCCAAATCCACATTGATTGACAAATCCCCAGAAATCCCAGGTCCACTGCCCAGAATTTGGTCCAAAATAATCCCATCGTCGATCGATCGGACTAAGTCCTCAAAACTCGCATCCTCCCCCGCCACAATAAAATTAAAAAGTCCCGGCATCGGATTGCTGCCCAAATTCCGAAACCCGTTACCTGTTGTAGGGGTTCCAAGTTCGCGTCCTGTCTTACGATCGAGAAAGAACTGCTTCAACCGACCACCTTCAATAAAATTCATAGCGCAGGTTTCAATCCCCTCATCGTCAAAAGGGCACCCATGGGGACCACTCTTTGGGTCTTGGCTCAGGTGAATATTCGAGGCTAAAACGGCTTCCCCGGTCCGATCGTTCCAGGGTGAAGCTCCTTCTAATACTTGTTTTCCATTCAGTGCCGCTTGAAGAGTTCCCCAGAGTAAATCAGCCGCCTTGGCCGTGAGTAAGACAGGCAGTCGTCCATTGGGAGCTGGGCTATTTCGTTGTGCCCAGTCTAGACGCTGCAAAATCGGGGCAACGATCGCAATGGGATCTAAAACCGAATCGCGAGTCGCTTGTCCATCATAAATGGTTAAAAAATCA
Organism: Synechococcales cyanobacterium; assembly: GCA_043787635.1. GTDB lineage: Bacteria > Cyanobacteriota > Cyanobacteriia > Leptolyngbyales > Leptolyngbyaceae > JAAFJU01. Next base: position 5,011 of record JAYVUU010000081.1, read on the forward strand.
TCTCCTTTCACTAAAGAAGCTTCGAGATAGCCGCTGATTGTAGTGTCCTGATAGCTGTAATCGAGTCCACGAGAATTGATGATGCGGGTATTTTCAGTTTCACAGTCCCAACCGCCCCCACAGATCACATCTGGATACTTATCCCGCACACGATCGATCGCCTGATTTCCCCATTCAAGTAACGTTTTAACTTCAACTTGATGACCGTCATCAGGGTAACTTTTCCGACTTCCTGATGTGAGTTCAGGATCTTCAGACTGATTGAGGTCGCTTAGAGTAATCGCCCGATCGACTAAGGCTTGAGCTTCGACTTCCCCGTAAGCCACAATTAATCCCGGACGACCATTTTTCCAAATCCGCAACGCTGTCCCGTCCGCCTGAGTGCTTTCAAGCTGTTTGAGGCGATTGGCTTCAAAGGAAACTGGGCGAGATTGCGATCGTGATTGAAATACCTCAGCATCTTCAGCCCCGGCTTGTTTGGCCAAAGTAAGAAGTTGTTCTGGGAAAAGGTCGTGCATGGGACGATCGGGACGTAAAGAGTGCATTCATTTTATGCTGAAGCGGGAATTCTGCTGAATTTGAGGGAATCATCAGTTCATTAGTGGTTGATGCCGTAAGTGCGAGTGCTGGAAAAATAATGGAGACGATCGCACCTGTATTCGTGTGCTGTGTACACAAACCTGAAATCCATCATCCGCTAGACCCGATCCCCCCAAATCCCCCTTAAAAAGGGGGACTATGAAATAAGATTTTCTCTTGTTTCCCCTTTTTAAGATTTGTTCTTGTTCCCCCTTTTCAAGGGGGCTAGGGGGATCGGGTTTCAATGCTGCATCCGAATTAATCGCTATCTCTACTATTTATCCTTCAGTTTCCGCCGCTAACGCTTCTAACTGCGCTTGCTGATCGCGAGAAATGCAAGTTTGAATGATGTCGTCGATGTCACCTTGAAGAGCCGTACTTAACGTAAAGTTCAGATTCAAACGATGATCCGTGACCCGACTATCTTTGTAATTGTAAGTACGGATTTTCTCAGCGCGTGAACCTGTACCGACTTGCGACAAACGAGCCGACGCGATCGCCTCATTTTGCTCCTGAAGTTTAATATCAAAAAGCTTTGCCCGCAAAATTTGCATAGCCCGCTCTTTATTTTTGCGCTGCGATCGTTCTTCCGTGCAAAAAACCCGAATCCCGGTCGGTTTGTGAATCAAATCCGCAGCCGTTTCAACCTTGTTCACGTTCTGTCCGCCCGCACCACCGGATCTAGCCGTTTTCATTTCGATGTCTTTGGGATCAATATGAATCTCAACCTCATCCACTTCCGGCATCACTGCCACAGTCGCCGTAGACGTATGCACTCGCCCCGAAGATTCCGTCGCTGGAACTCGCTGAACCCGATGAACCCCCGCTTCATACTTCAGTTTGCTATAGACCCGATCGCCCTGAACCTCGACCACCGCTTCCTTAAACCCACCAGAATCCCCTAACGATTCACTCAATAAATGAAGCTTCCAACCCTGTGACTGGGCGTAATAGGTATACATCCGTAGTAAATCTCCAGCCCAAATACTGGCTTCATCCCCACCCGTCCCCGCCCGAATTTCCAACATGATATTTTTGTCATCGTTGGGATCTTTCGGCAGCAATAGAACTTTGAGATGAGTTTCAAGTTGACCGATCGCATCTTTTAATTCTTGAACTTCTAGCCCCGCCATTTCCTGTAAATCAGGATCACTAGCCGACTCCTTATAGATTTCCTGCGAAGACAACAAATCATCTTGGGCTTTTTTCCAAGACTCATAAGTATTCACGGTCTCCTCAAGAGACGATCGGGTCGTCGCAACGCGTTGATATTCACCCGGATCAGAAGCGATATCCGGGTCTCCGAGTCGTCGTGTCAATTCCTGAAACGTTTGTACAACCGAATTCAATTTATCAATCAGATATGCTTCAGCCATTTGAATACTCTCTTTTTTAACCAGAACATGATCCCCCTAACCCCCTTTTTAAGGGGGACCGGACTAGAATCCGGTTATTTAGACTCACATCAAACTCTAAATTCAAAGTCCCCCTTATCAAGAGGGATTTAGGGGATCGAATCTAGAGTGTAGACAGACTAAACAAAAAAGAATCTCGCCCCAAAACTGGAACGAGATTTCGCAATGAAATGGCGAGGGCTAACCCTGCTGTTTCATGCCGTACTTGCGCATAAACCGATCGACCCGTCCTTCGGTATCGATAATTTTCTGCGTTCCCGTAAAGAAAGGATGATTGCCAGACCATACGTCCACATTCATCTTTGCTTTGGTGGAACCAACAACTAATACTTCTTCGCCATTGCAGACGACTTTGCATTCGTTGTGCCACTCAGGGTGAATTCCAGGCTTAGGCATTGGATAAGCTCCGTAGATTAACAGAATGTAGGATCAATCTTATTTTCAAAAGAAAATAGCTGCAAATATTTGACATATGGAGACAAAGCACCGCGTATCGTATCCACGAGTTGCAGTCGGAACCTTTGCCCCCAAATATCCAGTCGCATTTTACCGCTTCGAGTACTGAGGCGCTTTCCGTGCTTTACGCAGACCATATTTACGACGTTCTTTCGCACGAGGGTCGCGGGTCAGCAATCCTTCGATCTTCAAGGGACCCCGATTTTCAGGGTCAAGTTCGCACAATGCACGAGCCGCCCCCATTTTGATCGCGTCTGCCTGTCCAGTCAAACCACCACCATGTGCGTTCACAAGAATGTCATACTCGCCTTCCAAACCGAGAGTCTCAAGAGGTGCTTTTGCAGCCGCCAAATAAGCTGGATTGCCTTGGAGATAATATTCTCCAGGCTTTCCATTGATCACGATTAATCCAGTACCGGGGACTAGTCTCACCCGTGCGATCGCGTTTTTACGACGACCTGTACCTTGATATACTGCGCGTCCTTCATCAGCCATGAGTTAGACCTTCCCTGGAATCGTATTGATCGTCATCACCTGAGGATCTTGTGCAGTATGAGGATGAACATCACCCGCATAAACTTTCAGCTTGGTGAAAAGCTGACGACCCAAAGAGTTCTTAGGTAGCATTCCTTTGATAGCCTTTTCAACGATCCGCTCAGGGATACGTGCTTGAAGCTTATCAAAGGTTTCTTCCTTCATTCCGCCGGGACGACCGGAGTGACGACGGTAGATTTTCTGAGTCCGCTTTTTACCCGTGACGGTAATCTTTTCGGCATTAATCACAACCACAAAATCACCCACATCCATAAAAGGGGTAAAGTTTGGCTTGTTTTTGCCACGTAAAACAGCAGCAATCTCGCTCGCTAAACGACCGAGACGCTGATCAGCGGCATCCACAACATACCAGTTGCGGGGTGCATCTTGAGGGGGAAGGTAGGTTTTTTCCATTAGCCTGGGGTTCAAATAATAAATCAATGAGGAAATGTAG
>JAYVUU010000082.1:0-16493 GCA_043787635.1 Synechococcales cyanobacterium
ATACAAGATAGATTGGAGAAGGGGACTGAAGTCCCACGAGTCGCTTACATCCCAGCTCTAAAGAGACAGGGTTTTCCGCTTTCCGGGTTTCTTTTATAAGCGTATCCCAGAACGTGAAATACACCCCGACCACATGGTGAAGGGAGTCAGCAGTACCGAAGGCGTAACCGTTGATGGTGAAGGTTTGCTAAATAACTATGCAATTGAGCCGGAAATATACTACGACGTTCCGGGCGATCGGACCGCACTCATCGAAAAAGAGCATGAGGCGGCAGAGAAAGAACAAGCCGACTAGACCATAGGCAACGTCAGAAAACCTGTAAAATACGACCTGTCGGATATGAGTACCGACAGCCAATCCTATTGCCAGCCTTTTTAGATGAATCTTGTTAAAACAACGATCGCCCTTTCCCTAACCCTTTCTCTTAGCCTAGTTCACCCCGCTTGGGCCACAGAACCGACAATCACCACCGCTCAAGGGACCGTACTCGATCGAACCCTCGTGATCAACGAGCTAATCACCCAAAACGTCGTCTACCTCGGTGAAACCCACGACAGCGCCGCCGACCACCAACTCCAGCTAGAAATACTACAAGAACTCTACAAGCGTCGTCCTAATTTATCGATCGCCCTCGAACAATTCCAGCGTCCCTATCAACGCGTTCTTGATGATTACCAACAGGGCAAAATTACTGAAGCTCAGCTTGTTATAAACAGCGAATACGAAACCCGCTGGGGTTTTCCTTGGTCGTTGTATGAACCCTTGCTCCAGTTTGCCAAAACCAATAATCTTCCCTTAATTGCCCTCAACACCCCCACAGAAATCACCCGTAAGGTCAGCCGCCAAGGGTTAGAGAGTTTGACGGTCGCCGATCGTCGCTTCATTCCCATAATTTCTACCCTTCAAGTCGGGCCAGAATCCTACCGCGATCGCCTCCAAACGATATACACCGAAATGCACGCAGGTATAGTCACCCGTCAGACTAACAAGAATCAAGGCTTTACCCGATTTTTTGAAGCGCAGGTGTTATGGGACGAAACCATGGCCGATCGGATTGCCCAAGCCGTACATCAAAATCCCGATCGGCTGATTCTTGTTCTCGTCGGTCAAGGTCATCTGTTCTACCACGATGGCATCCCCAACCGGGTCGCGCGACGTTTGAAAGATAAACCAGTCAAGCAAACCACAATTCTGCTCAATCCCGATCCGACCATCCCACGAGTTGAACCCATCACAAAACAACCGATCGGAGATATTCTCTGGAACGCTAAGCCCTAAACACTACGAGCTTTCGGCGGAAACAAATACATTGCTCCAGAACCCCACGTAATCACCACCGAGATCCAAAACATTACCACCCCAAAACGAGGATCCGGCAGCGGCGCAATCAAAAGAGCGATCGCCAAAATCTGAACAACCGTCTTCACCTTTCCCGCTAAATTTGCACCCGGTACCGCACCACTCTGCATCGATGGACTCACCCGCCAGCCCGCGATCGTCAATTCCCTTGCCAAAATCAAAAATACACCCCAAGCCGGAATCTGACCCAACTCCACCAACGACATCAAAGGAGCCAACACCATCAACTTATCAACCAAGGGATCTAAAAACTTCCCCAACTCCGTCACCTGATTCAGCCGTCGTGCCAGATAGCCATCTAGCCAATCGGTCCCCGCCACGACCAAAAACACCACCACTAAAATCCATCGGGTCTGTGTGCTTTGTACCGCGCTCGATGCCCGTAATCCGTAAAGCAAAATTGGGATGCCCAATAGACGAGAAATCGTAATCCACGTCGGCAGATTAATTTTGGATAAATTCATAATATCTGGAGTATTGGAGACGATCGCCTCCATCCTCTCAATAATCTGTCTGAATGCACGAAAAACGCAAAAAAAAGGTCTCCCGAACCCTTCAGGAGACCCTCTATTATTAAGCCAATCATCAAACTGAGTCACATGCTAAGACAAAGACAGCCCTCAGTCATACTGTCCTTAGTTTCACAGCAGAAACAGTCTAGCAAGCGCCTTTTTTGTGGAAAACAACCCAAACTGTCTTCAAAATGAGTTTCAAGTCATACAGAACAGACCATTTTGCTTGGTAGTCTAAGTCCATTTGCACAATATCTTCAAAATCAGTCACCGAAGAACGACCATTAGCTTGCCATTCCCCTGTGATTCCAGGCTTCACCGCCAAGCGTTCCCAGTGATGACGATCGTACTTTTCAACTTCATCTAAGCTAGGTGGACGCGTACCCACAAGACTCATCTCACCCATCAGTACGTTCCAAAACTGAGGAAACTCATCAAGGCTGGTTTTGCGAAGCAACTTGCCAACGCGGGTAATCCGGGGGTCATCTTTGATTTTGAAGATATGACCAGAGGCTTGATTTTGATCTTGCAAAGCTTGCTTGAGACCATCAGCATTCTGGACCATGGACCGAAACTTCCAAATTCGGAAGGTCCGACCGCGAACACCGCAACGAACTTGGCTGTAGAGAACAGGTCCAGGATTGTCGAGTTGAACAGCGATCGCCAACGGGATAAACAATGCTGTCGTAATAGCCAACCCGACCACTGCCCCAGCTACGTCGATCGCCCGCTTGATCTTGCTGTCCACCGATACATGAGGGGAATAAGCTTGAGCGTAGGCAATGTTTGGGATGCTCACACTTGGCTGGACAGAGACTGCGTTGCTAGGACTGTGGCTAGCATTCCATCCTTCAATCGACCGAAGAGTGAAAGGATTAGGTGAGGTGAGAAGAGGCTGCTTGGAAAAACTACTAGTCATAGGTGAGTGCAGTGGTGGGGTTGTTTGAACTGGCTTATGTACCAATCTTATTCGCCCCATCTGCATTACTCCTAGTGTCAATGAGTGATTTTGTGCAATCTTTAGATGTTTTCAGGCTTTTGTGAAGTTCATGTGGACCTTCTCGAATTCATGCAACTTTTCAATGACTTTGGCGACGGACTCGTCAACGAGATCTGCGCATTTTAATTTGGTTGAATGTTCCCCAATATCAAAACGGATCTTCCAAGACCGATTTTAATCGGTACGAGAACTTATCCCCCGTACTTTAGCCGGGGGATTTCTTCATTTTCCGTTAAAACGAAGGTACATCGGCAAAAAGCTGATCGATTTCAGCCAGTGTCATATCGCTTAGGGAGGTCTCCGACAGAATGTCCTTAGGCAATCCAAAAAGTGTATCTAATGTGACAATATCGGTCTCATTCAATTCATTTTGAGAGAGTTGAGATGAACTATATTGTGGCTCACGGGATAGGTCCGTTGTTACATCAATTGGCGTTACTTCAGACTGTGTTGATTCAGAGAAGAATTCATCGATCGACTTATGAGATTCTCCCACCGTCGGCGGCTCAACTAGCTGATGGGAAATAGCTAATGGTTCGGTTGATAGCCTTACCGATGGTTCGATCGATCGACGGCTCAGAAATGTATCTGTCTGATTATTGATTGGACTATTGATTGTTTGGTTGAGGGAATCGGGGTTGAGGGAAGATCTCGATCGGTCATCTGTAGTAGCCGCCATCATTTCACGCCCTACCTGTTGCGCTAAGCGATTAACTAGAGTAGAGAATAGAACTTCACCTTGATAGCCCAAGTGGTGCATCCGATCGAGTCCTGTATTTAGCGTTGCCTGGTACACCTCAACATTTTTTTGCATCGATCCAAAAGCTAATTGCAGGCTACTATCCAAGCTAGTCAGCAGAAAATCTGTGCGGTCACGGATAGATTTCAGACGAGCGAGTTCGGTCTCATCCATAGCAGACGATCGGACAGCCTGCTGAGGGTCGTCTGACGAACCTAGGACTAAAGCTTGACGGTAAGTATTACACTCAGATTGAAGCTGAGCCTTCTGAAGCATGAGGGCTTGGATTTCTTCTTGAAGCGCCGCACGATGATTTCCCAAAAGAACCACATCTGACCGAAGGGGCTGGATAATCTCTTGTTGAAGACGCTGCAGTTCAGTGGTAGTAGTCTGAACTGAGTTGGGTGATGACATCCCCAGTGAGTTAACTGATTGAGGACGTTGTTGCATGACTAAGAAATTACGGCATCGTTCAAGAAGCTGACGCTGGAGCTTGTAACGACTAAAAATTGTCCAAAATTGACGACTTCGCGTTTGACGTAGAACACGGTCGATTTTACTGATCATGGACTGGATATGGTCGGTTTGGTCACTCATAGGGCCGTTCCTTCGAAATATTGACGTGTTCTGTGGTTGTAGCCAATTATGCAGCCTTCGTATTGAAGCAAAATCGAAGATTAAACTGTTATATCTATGGGAATAGCTCATTTACAGTATAAACAACACTATATGCGGGCTTCATTCGTAGATTTTTGAGGATTTTCTCGACCCAAAACGAGGCATCATTGAGGAGAAAAATTTCAGTTGACCGGAGTATAGCAACATTGGTGATCTGCATGGATGAGTTTTATTTGCAGGATAGACAGGCAGAACAAGCGATTCGAGTCTCCCCTTTTTTCGAGGGGCTGCCTATTGAAGCGGTCGATCGGGCCATTCAGAACGTCGTGATGCAAAGTCATTCCGCAAACGAGGTGATCCTACTGGAAAATGCCTGGGGAAATTCGGTGTACTTTATTTTAAGCGGCTGGGTAAAAATTCGCACCCATAAAACTGGGGGTAGGGAGGTAACGCTAAATATTGTGGGTAAGGGTGAATTGTTTGGTGAGATGGCACCTCTAGATGAAGCACCCCGATCAACTGATGTGATTACATTGACTCCGACGTTGATTTGCACTATTCCGTCGCAAGATTTTGTTGAACTCCTGAGTACGGAACCCCAGGCAGGCATCCGGTTAGCCAAGCACATGGCACGAAGGCTACGGCAGGTGAACCGGAGATTGCGGTTACGCGAGGCCGACAGTATGGCTCGGGTGGTAGATGTGCTTTTATTTTTAGCGGATGGGCAAGGAATTAAGATCGAGGACGGGGTTGATGTGCCTAATTTACCCCATCGGGAGTTGAGCAGTTTGAGTGGATTGGCACGGGAGACGGTGACGCGGGCGCTGAGTAAGTTAGAAAAACAAGAATTGATTGTTCGCGATCGGGATCTGATTCGGATTCCTGATTTGCAGGCGTTAGAAACATTGATGTTGTAGAGACCTAGACCCTAATGCTCTTAATTGCTGGACTTTTAGCGTTCTATTTAGCCTGGAATTTAGGCGCAAATGATGTTGCTAATTCTATGGCGACTTCGGTCGGGTCTAAGGCTGTGACCCTGGGGCAAGCGTTAGCCATTGCTGCAATTTTAGAATTTTCTGGCGCTCTATTGTTTGGTCAAACGGTTTCTCAAAAACTCGCCACAGGTGTGATTGATATTAGTCAGTTTGTCGGTCAGAACGATCGGTTTGTCTTGGGAATGTTAGCCGTACTACTGGCTTCAGGATTATGGATGAATCTTGCGACTGGGTTGGGTTTACCTGCGTCATCATCCCATGCGGTGGTCGGTTCGATCGTCGGATTTGGTCTGGTGAGTTTGGGAAGTGAAGCGGTGCAATGGTCCGGTTTGGGTGTGATCTCATTGGCCTGGATTCTGACCCCATTGCTAAGTGGGACGATCGCGGCATTCCTATATTTTTTAGTCCTCAAATTGCCGGATGCGATTCCCTTTAGTCAACTACAGGTTTTGAGTGCTTGTGGGGTGGCATTTGCCCATGGATCGAATGATGTGGGTAATGCGATCGCTCCCTTTGCGGCTATTTTGGCGGTGATTAAGACCGATGAAATTCCGATTAGTGATTTGCCCATTCCGCTGTGGGTGCTGGCGATCGGTGGGTTGGGCATCGTGGGTGGACTGGCGGTGTGGGGAAAAAAAGTGATTTTGACGGTGGGTGAGGGGTTGATTGAACTAGAGCCAAAAGGGGGATTTTGTGCCGAGTTGTCCACAGCTATTGCTGTTTTGTCGGCGACGTTCGGTGGATTGCCTGTTTCTACCTCGCATGCGTTAGTCGGCGCGGTCGTGGGGATTGGACTAGTGCAAGGTAAAGTTCAGTGGGAAAAGGTAAGGGCGATCGGTCTGACTTGGGTGATGACAATTCCCATGACGATCGGACTTTCAGCGGGGCTGAGTTGGATGATCTTGCACTGAGCGCGATACCATAGAAGCGATTAAAATGGCGCAGTCGTAGATCCCTGACTTATGCATCTTGTTGCAGGAACACCCTTAAAAAACGGTCAGTACATACTGAATCATCTTGTCGATCAGCAGGGCGTTGGCTGGACCTATCGTGCAACTCAAACAGATCTTAACCAAACTGTACTGATTAAAACTCTGAACCCAACGCTCCGATCGCACCCGCAGTTTAATCAAATTTGTCAGGACTTTATAGCGCGTTCCCGCGATTTATCTCATCTGCGCCATCCATCAGTGGTGAAACTATTTGATATTTTTCAGGATCAAGGTATGCCCTTTGTCGTGATGGAATATGTGCAAGGCATTTCTCTAAACGACTGGATAAACGATCGACCCCGCACTGAAGCCGAGGTTATTCAATTTCTCAGGCAAATCACTCAGGTTTTAAATTACCTGCAACAGAACAATTATTGTCACGGCAATCTTAAACCCCGCAATATTATTTATCGCCATCAGTCTGAATTCAAGTCTGCCTCTCCAACATCTCCAACACTGGTAATCGTCGGATTTGCGCCTAGCTTTTTGCTGTCTGAGATGGTGGCCAGACGTAACCCCTACGGCGCTCCTGAACTGAGGATTAGACGGGTAAGCGATCGGTCCGATCTCTACAGTCTTTCCGGAATTCTGTACTATTGTCTAACGCAGCATCCGCCGTTGGATGGAGAATCACAGGCCGATCGGTTGCCCCTGTTGTCATTACTAAAACCGGGCGCTCAACGCTTGTTGCGATCGGGAACCCACCTAAACCCGGACGATCGGCCTGCAAGCCCAGATCGATGGCTCGCCCAACTCAACACGCCTCAGCCAACTCGTCCTAGGGAAACAATTCCAGAAAATCTTCCGCGTTACCGAACCACCCCTCTGGCTCTGCCCGATGCTACATCCAATTTAGACAAAAGCTCGATGCGGTCAAACCGCGCACGCCGGGGCTTGGTGAAACAATCGCCGTCTTCAAAACAGTCTCACGATCGGGCTAGGTTAATCAAACCAAGTGGTTCACTGTTTTTGCCCAAACTACGGACGGTTCAAATCATTGCAGCGATCGGAGCAGTGTTAGGTCTGGCCTTCGGCTTAGCCCTCAGATTCCAATCCCCCCAGCGACCCGGCGCAAGTTTTTTTCACAGTGAGCAATCTTTTCCTCCAAGAGAATGGAAGGGCACGACCTTGCCCGACTAAACCAATCGTAGAGATATACTTGGCAAAACCGAGCAATGAACTAGCCTCACCTCAACGCGCCAGACTCAGAAATGGACAATACTGGTTTCTAAAATGTTACACAAGTTATACTAACGAAGAATGTATTTAATATTTGACAGCAAACGCCGCCATGAAACCTTCTTGGAACAAAACACTAACTTTTGGACGCGTCGCCGCTGAAATCTTGACGGAAAAGGCTAACCGAGCGGCTACTGAACTGCTAAGTGAACTGGGTAAGCTAGATGCAGAGCGTCGTGAGGCAATACGGGAGTTTATAGATGAAGTGAACACCCGCGCTAATACTACTCAGTCTAGTGGTAACCAAAGTAATAATTCGAGTGAGTCTGACCTCCAGGCCACGATCGATGATCTTCGGGCCGAAATCGCCGCCACCCGTAACGAACTCCAGCGTTATCGCAACGCTCAGTCCTAGTTTCTTGATTCCTCAACGTTTTTCTGATGCCCCCATGGTCCATTCCCCATCCGATGCTCGGTTCTATCGCTGGAACCGCGACAACTATTCAAAACAACGACGGTTCGTGGACATCTGGTCATTTGTACTGCGATTGTCGTTTGAACGGTGGCGCTTTGACAAAGCCTGGAGTTATCCCACAGGCATCAATGACCAGGCCAAGGCGAGCCGCCTCCGTAAAATTGCCGTTGATGTCCGGGAAACCCTACTGGAACTAGGTCCAACGTTCATTAAAGTTGGTCAGTTGTTTTCAACCCGAGCTGATTTGCTTCCCTCAGAATTCGTCGATGAACTCTCGAAACTCCAAGACCAAGTTCCAGCATTCAGCTATGACCAAGTAGTTTCCATAGTTGAAGCGGATTTAGGCAAACCTATCAATGCTCTGTATGGGCATTTTGACCCGGTCCCGTTGGCCGCTGCCAGTTTAGGTCAAGTTCACCGCGCTCAGCTACGATCGGGCGAAGAGGTGGTGGTAAAAGTCCAGCGTCCGGGACTAAAGAAGCTATTTACGATCGATCTAGAAATTTTGAAGGGCATCACCCGTTATTTTCAAAACCATCCCAACTGGGGTCAAGGTCGCGACTGGATGGGCATTTATGACGAATGCTGCAAGATTCTGTGGGAGGAAGTCGATTATCTGAATGAAGGTCGCAACGCAGACCTATTTCGTCGTAATTTTCGTGATGAATCTTGGGTCAAGGTGCCTCGGGTCTATTGGCGCTACGCGTCTCCCCGAACCTTAACGCTAGAATACCTTCCCGGTATCAAAATCAGTCATTATGATGCGATCGAAGCGGCGGGGTTAGACCGTAAAAATATCGCCAAACTCAGCGCTCAAGCCTATCTTCAACAGATTTTAGAGGGTGGTTTTTTTCATGCCGATCCTCATCCGGGGAACTTGGCCGTTAGTTCTGAAGGGGGGCTGATTTTTTATGACTTTGGCATGATGGGGCAGGTAAAAAGCCTGACCCGTGAAAAGTTGATGGGAACGTTCTTTGGCATTGCCCAAAAAGATGCCGACCGGGTAATCACGTCTCTAGTAGAATTGGGCGCGTTGACCCCGACCTCCGATCTTGGTGCCGTGCGGCGATCGGTGCAGTTTATGCTCGATAACTTCATGGATAAACCCTTTGAATCGCAGTCGATCGGAGCCATTAGCGACGATTTATACGAGATTGCCTATGGTCAGCCGTTCCGCTTTCCAGCTACGTTTACCTTTGTTATGCGTGCATTTTCGACCCTAGAAGGGGTTGGACGTGGACTTGATCCCGATTTTAACTTTATGGAGGTCGCAAAGCCTTTTGCGATGCAACTAATGTCAAATGAAAATTCATCCGAAAGTTCCGGCAGTCTATTTGATGAGCTTAGTCGTCAAGCCATCCAAGTCGGTAGTTCAGCCTTTGGGTTGCCCCGTCGGGTTGAAGACACCTTAGAAAAACTTGAACGTGGCGACCTGAAGGTTCGGGTCCAGTCCAGTGAAACCGATCGGCTACTACGCAAACTAAGTGGAGTTAATCTCGGTATTAATTACACCTTGCTAGTCTGTACATTTACTCTATCAGCGACTATTTTGTTAGTGAGCCAGTTGTACTGGGTGGCGATCGTGGTGGCGCTGATGGCGGTGTCTTCGGCTATTGTTCTGTTTCGTCAATTGATTAAGGTCGATCGCCTTGACCGATCGCCGTAGGTTTGCCGTAACTTCAAGCTCTTACGACTTTTTGATTCCTACAGGTTCGCTCGTTCCATGAAACATTTCTACGCTGGTACAACTGACCCTGGCTTGGTCCGATCGGCTAACCAAGACGCTTACTACATCGACCCTGTTGGCCGCTTTTTCATGGTGGCAGATGGAATGGGCGGACATGCGGGTGGACAAGAAGCCAGTCGATTGGCAATAGAAGCAATGTATGGTCACTTTGAGCGATTTTGGGAGGCGGATGATAGCTCCTACGATTTATTAGAGCAATCGTTTCTCAAGGCAAATCAAGCCATCGTCCAAGATCAAAAAGCACATCCAGAACGCCGAGATATGGGAACAACGGCGGTCGCGATATTACTGCGTCAGGGTCAATTTTGGTGTGGTCATGTTGGCGATTCGCGGCTGTACCGTTTACGGGGCGCTAAGCTCGATCAGCTAACCCAAGATCACACCTGGATTTCACAGGCGGTTCAATCAGGAGTGTTAACTCCCGATCAAGCCCGTATGCATCCAATGCGACATGTGTTAGCTCAATGTTTAGGGCGCGAGGACGGATCTGGCGTTGAGATTCAGAAAGTTGATGGGCGAGGCGGCGACAGATTTATGCTGTGTAGTGACGGGCTGACTGAAGAATTAACCGATCCCTTAATTGCAAACCATCTCAAAAGCATTCGATCGTGCGACATGGCGGCATCGTCGCTGGTGAATTCTGCTAAAGAACACGGTGGACGGGACAATATTACCGTCATTATTTTGGCTGTTGATCCAACTTTGCCATCAATTTAAACGCGGGTCAACCTATCAGAATCGGCTTGTCTTATGGTCATTAAAAAGCCCGGAAGAATTTTATATCTCCGGGCTTTTAGTTATTTTTTAATCATCTAAAAGAAGATGAAGTTTGAAGATTAAGCAATCCCAGCCATCTTCACGTCATTGGTTGCCAACAGCTCTTGAAGCTCTTCCGAATCGACAGTCTCACGTTCAACCAGCATTTCAGCCAGCTTATCCAGTACGAGACGGTTTTCAACAAGAGTCTGCTTACAACGGCGATAGGCTTGATCCACTAAGTTGCGAACCTCATCATCAACAGTCGATGCTGTTTTTTCTGAGAAGTCACGATCGGCCATGATGTCGCGTCCGAGGAACATATTGCCCTGAGAACGACCCAACGCAACAGGACCAAGACGATCGCTCATGCCAAAACGGGTAACCATTTGGCGGGCCACGTTAGCGACTTGTTGGAGGTCGTTAGATGCACCTGTTGTGACTTCGTCTTCGCCGTAGATTAATTCTTCTGCAACTCGACCACCCAAGGCAACGGCCATTTGGTTTTGCAAGTAGGAGCGGGAGTACAACCCAGAATCCATCCGATCTTCGTTCGGTGTGAACCAGGTCAAGCCACCAGCGTTACCCCGTGGGATGATGCTGACTTTCTGTACGGGGTCATAATCGGGCATCAAGGCACCCACGATCGCGTGACCTGCTTCATGATACGCAACTAGCTCCTTGCGACGTTCGCCCATGACGCGATCTTTTTTCTCTGGTCCCGCAAGGATACGATCGATCGCATCATTCACTTCATCCATCGAAATTTCGGTCAAGCTACGACGAGCGGCCAAGATAGCCGATTCGTTGAGCAAGTTGGAAAGATCCGCACCCGTAAACCCAGGAGTCCGGCGAGCAATCCGATCGAGATCAACATCCTTACCGATGGTTTTGCCACGGGCATGGACGTTCAGGATCTGTAAACGACCCGCATAGTCAGGACGGTCGACAGTAACTTGACGATCGAAGCGACCGGGACGAAGTAACGCCGAATCCAATACATCAGGACGGTTAGTCGCGGCGATGATGATGATTCCAGTGTTGCCCTCGAAACCATCCATCTCGGTGAGGAGTTGGTTCAGAGTTTGTTCACGCTCATCATTTCCGCCACCCATTCCGGCTCCACGCTGACGACCAACTGCATCAATTTCATCAATAAAGATGATGCAAGGGGCGCTAGCTTTGGCCTGTTCAAACAAATCACGGACGCGGGACGCACCCACACCGACGAACATTTCAACAAACTCAGACCCTGAGATGCTGAAGAATGGTACGCCTGCTTCTCCGGCTACAGCCTTGGCTAGCAAGGTTTTACCTGTTCCGGGAGGACCGACCAGAAGACAACCCTTAGGAATTTTTGCACCGATGGAAGTGAATCGGTCTGCATTTTTCAAGAAGTCAACGATTTCTGCCAGTTCTAGTTTGGCTTGATCGATTCCAGCGACATCGCCGAAGGTGACTTGGGTTTGGGGTTCCATTTGGACGCGAGCTTTGGATTTGCCAAAGTTCATCGCTTGGTTGCCGGGACCATTTTGGGCACGACGTAACAAGAAGAAGAGGCCCACCAACAGAAGAACAGGGAAAAACAAGCTGCTCGCCAGTTTCATCAGTTGACCTTCTTCGGCCTGTGAGTAAACGGAAACGTCAACCTTTTTCTCTTCTAGGGTTCTCAGCAATCCGAGATCGCCGGGAACAAGGTTGATTTGGACCTTGTCACCATTTTCCTTCTGAACGATCGCACGAGTCCGATCGTTGGTGATAGCAACCTTTTGGACATGGCCAACTCGAACTTCTTCGAGGAACTGACTATATTTCCAAGTTTCTTTAGCCGGGGGCTGACGATCGAAGAACGCTGTTCCGACCGCAATAACTACGATTGCGAGCAGTGCGTACAACCCTGCATTTCTCCACCGTTTATTCACTGAGCGCTTCTCCTTGTTGCGAGGTGATGGGATGATCCCAAGCCTTTTTGTGTTAACTAATATTAACGTATCTCTCAGACACTTGGAAGTTTTGATTAAGAAATGGGTAGAAACATCATGACTTAGCTTTGAGTGCAGAGATTGATCTGTATTCAAAGACGCGACTCTAGCCTGCGATCGATTTCCCATCAGTTCGGGTAATCACGACGACGGATGGTTTGGCGGGGCTGTTGGGTTTGAGGTCGGGGAAGTTGGAGCCGATCGGGACTTGACGCAGTTGTGACAGGGGTTGACCATCTGCACTTTGGAGGTCAAACGATCGGGTATCGAAGCTCATGTTTTGACGGGTGCCGTGGGTTTCGCCGGGATGCTGAACACTGAGAAAAAGCGATCGGCCATCACCGCTCATAATGGGTCCCGTGAGTTCACTTTCCATGGGTCCGATCGCAAACAAATGGGCGTTTCCCGCTTGATCGCCCTTGGTCGGGATGCACCACATATTGTTATTGCCAAAGACTCCACGCCGATCGGCCATATTGGGCGCGAGTTCTTTGGTGCTGCGAGAGGGTTTATTGATTTTGTCGGATGAGATATCGCAGACGACCCAAATATTTTGGTCTTTGTCGATCATCAAATTATCAGGATTCGAGAAGCCGCTACCACCTGCGATCGGCTCACCGCCCAAATTAAACATACTCCACTTAAACGTCATGGCTTCTGGGGCGTTGTTCTCTTCTACGAGGCGGGTAATAAAGCCATATTCGTAGGGAATCTCGCCCTTTGGTCCTTTGAAGATGCGCCGATCGGGACTGCCGTCGGTTGTGCTGGGGCTGCCAGAGGTAAAGGCAATATACAGAGAGCCATCCGGTGCTATTTCGGTATCTTCGGGGCGAGCTGTACAGGTGGCTCCGGCGGCATTGGCAGCATAGTGGGCATCAATTAGAATTGCGCCTTGTTTTTCAGTTGGATTGCCACTGTATAAATCGCCTAGGACTTTGTATTTTTGTTTGTATTCCCTGATTTTTGCGTCGTCGGTGATGGGAGAAAATCCGCCATCGGGTCGCAAAGGTAGCGCAATCATGCCACCAATGTGTTCACTCGGAAGGTCTGGATTGATAGCTGTGTCAGCGTTAAGGGCGATCCAGTTGCCTGTGCCGTCGGCGTTGAATTTGGCGGCGTAGAGCATTCCGTCTTCGAGCAGTTTCGAGTTGGCTTTGTTGGTGGGGGTAACAACCTTATCTTTACTAACAAACTTATAGATGTGACCGCCTCGCCGATCGCACCCAGAGTAAAATGCGATCGGTTTGCCCTCCACCACACGCACGCCCACTGCTTCATGACGATAGCGCCCTAACCAAGTGTGTTTTGTGCCGTAGTCGTTGGGGTTGGCTGGGTCAAGTTCGACAATCCAACCGTATTTGTTTCCAGATAGCCCAAAGACATTGCCCTGACCGCTGACCTCTTCGGAATCGATCGCCACCGTCCGAGCTTTGGGGGCAAAGGAAGTCCCGTCGCCATAGACTGCTTCTGGAACTTGGTTTTGGATATTTTCCTCAGCACTCAGCACCGTTCCCCAGGGAGTCGTACCGCCCGCGCAGTTGCCAAACGTGCCGATAATCTTGTCGCCGATCGTATCGATGTAGCCTTGACCAGATTTTTTAATGAATACCTGTTTTGCGGGTCCGGTGCAGGCGAGATAATTTTTATCGTCCAGACCCGAAATTCCCGTAATCCGCCGATCGACCTTGGAGTTCGTTCGTTTCCATTGACCATCGGGGTCACGTTTGATGCTAATCACCCCAAGCCCCTGGTCAATTAGGGCTTCTTTGCAGACGGTTTGGATTTGTTGTTTTAGGGTGCTATCAGCAGCTAGGGAAAACGCGTCGATGCCGTCTTTAAAGGATTTTAGTTCTTTTTCGATGGGTGCGATCGGTAGAGCGTTGCCAATTACTTTTTGATAGTTTTGAATCCAAGGAACTGCACTGATGTATTCAAAGTTAATGGTTAAGAACCCTTCGTTGGGAGCAGTTTCGACAAACGATAGGTAGTCGTTATTAAAGCCAAAGCGGGAATTGCCAATTTTATCGCCCCAAGACCCGATGACCTGATAGCGATAGCCAACGGGCAAAACCAAATCATCTTTGACTTCATACCGAGCTAGATTCGCGATTTGTTGGGGTAAAGGGAGACCAGATGTTGCGATCGGCAATGGACCTTGAATCGGTTGGAAGCCAACGCCGATCAGTTTAGGGTTGAAGGGTGTAGATCTAGTCTGGATTCCGTTGGACCGACAGGCTGTGGTGGCGATCGCACTGCCCATGAACAGCAAAAAATCTCGGCGGCTAAGACTCATAGGGTTGGGGGTATATAGCTGTTCTCTACTAGTTCAATGTAGCGGTGTTGGGTTAAGGAGAGATGATCCTAATTTTAGATTTGCGATCGAAGATTTGCGACAATACCAGAAGCGATATTCAAGACAGCTTTTAGAGAGAGAGTTAATGGCGGCACTACGGATCGGGAATGGCTACGATTTGCACAGATTGGTAGAGGGGCGTGATTTGATTCTCGGCGGAGTCAAAATTGATCACGCAAAAGGACTACTGGGACACAGCGATGCGGATGTGTTGACCCATGCAATTATGGATGCACTGCTTGGAGCCTTGAGTTTGGGTGATATTGGTCATTATTTCCCCCCGACCGACGATCGGTGGAAGGGCGCGGATAGTTTGAAGTTGCTGGATCAGGTCTATCAACTGGTCAAATCGAACGGTTGGCAACTGGTTAATCTGGATTCTGTTATTCTCGCGGAACGCCCTAAAATGAAACCTCATTTGCCTGCGATGCGTGAAAAAATTGCGGCAGTAATGGCCGTGGATCCGGAATTAATCGGGATTAAGGCTACGACCAATGAGAAACAGGATTCGATCGGGGCAGAAAATGCGATCGCGGTCCATGCGGTTGTTCTATTGGAGAAAATTTAGTGGACTATCGTCGATTTGGGAAAACAGAGCTTCAGATTTCAGTGCTCTCCTGTGGCACCATGCGCTGTCTCGATTCACAAGCCCAAATGACAGACACGATCGCCCATGCAATTACTGCCGGGGTCAACCATCTCGAAACCGCTAGCGGCTACGGGGAAAGCGAAACCTTTTTGGGGAATACACTCAAAAATATCGACCGCGATCGATACATTCTCACCACCAAGATCTGTCCGACACCAGATTTACAGGAATTTCGACAGACTTTAGAGCAGAGCTTCACCCGGCTTCAAGTCGATCGTATTGATTGCCTTGCGATCCATGGTGTGAATACATTTGAGCATCTAGATTGGACCCAAAATGGTTGTATGACCATTGTGCAAGAATTTATAGCCGCTGGGAAAATTAACCACGTTGGGGTTTCGACTCATGGAAGTCTAGAACTGATTCAGGCTACGATCGCCACTGATTTGTTCTCATTTATCAATTTGCACTACGGGATTTTCTTTCAGCGTAACAAGGCGGCGATCGAAGAAGCCAAGGCACGGGACATGGGAGTTTTTATTATTTCCCCTGGCGATAAGGGCGGAATGCTTTACACCCCCCCCGAAACCCTGATCAAACACTGTGCGCCGCTGACCCCACTGGCCACGAATTATCGTTTTTTACTCCAAGACTCTAGAATCCATACCCTCAGTGTTGGTCCCGGCAATCCTGGGGAATGGGCGTTACCGCTCGACAGCATTAGAGGCATTGAAGACGAGGATCAGATCTTCGATCGGCTCCATAGTAAGCTGCAAGAGAGCCTAGGGACCGATCGGTGTAGTCAGTGTTACCTCTGTTTACCTTGCCCGGAAACTATCAATATCCCCGAAGTGCTGCGGCTGCGGAATCTGGCTATAGCCTACGATATGGATGCTTTTGGGAAATATCGGTACGGGATGTTTGAGAATGCAGGTCATTGGTTTCCGGGACGCAAGGCGAATAACTGCACCGATTGCGGGGACTGTTTACCCAGATGTCCTGAAACATTGAATATCCCGGAACTTATGCGGGATACCCACAGCAGGTTAGCCGGAAAACCCAGACGACGACTATGGCAAGAATGATTGCTGAAGCCGGACACGCTAAGGAACGAGAATTTAATAAGACCCACATGTTCAATTAGGATATTGAACACATAAAAATATCTCGTTGGGTTTAGGGCACGGCAGGCCATG
>JAYVUU010000083.1:0-13359 GCA_043787635.1 Synechococcales cyanobacterium
TACAAGATAGATTGGAGAAGGGGACTGAAGTCCCACGAGTCGCTTACATCCCAGCTCTAAAGAGACAGGGTTTTCCGCTTTCCGGGTTTCTTTTATAAACAGCAATTCAGCAATTCTAAATTCAATAAATCTATCGAGTACATCACGCCTCAAAAAAAGGAACCTCTAAAAAGAAGTTCCCAATTATTAAACTAGATAAAAATCTAAATCAACAAGTCCGTAAACTATTTAATTTCAACCTTACCGCCAAGACCTTCGATTTGAGTCTTGATCGCTTCAGCATCAGCTTTAGAGACAGCAGTCTTAATTGCTTTAGGTGCAGCTTCAACAAGATCCTTCGCTTCTTTCAGACCCAATCCGGTGATTTCACGGACTGCCTTCAAGATCGTGATCTTTTTATCAGCAGGCACATCAGTCAAGATCGCATCAAATTCGGTCTTCTCTTCAACCGCTTCTGCTGCTGCTCCGCCGCCACCCATCATCATGACAGGTGCTGCTGCTGCTGCACTAACGTCGAAGGTTTCTTCGATGCCTTTTTTCAGTTCAACCAACTCAAGAGCAGTTAAGCCCTTCATGATTTCAATAACTTCAGCAACCTTAGACATTGATATTCTCCTGAGTAATAAACGAGATTTGATAATCTCAAAATGTTCAGATTGGAAGGGCGCAATTCACATCGCAACACCTTCAATTCAGCAGCACTTAAGCAGCCTGTTTGTCGGTCACAGCTTGAACGGCACGAGCAACCCCAGTCGGGATTTCTTGAACCAGAACCGCAATATTGGACACAATACTGTTGACAGCACCAGCAATCTGCGAGTAAAGCTGTTCCTTGGATGGCAGATCTGCAACATCTTTGAACTGAGCTTGGGTCAGCAGTTTGCCATCCATCACAGCACCAATGACTTCCGTCTTTTTGGTAGCTTTCTGGAATTCTTGGTATGCCTTAACAGCACCACCGACATCTTCTTGAACCAGAATGAACGCTGTGGAATCCTTTAGAAGGCTTTCCATCGCAATCCATTTTTCGTCCCCTTCGATCGCCTTGCCCATGAAGGTGTTTTTGGTGACTTTACACACCGCACCTTTGGCACGTAGACGAGTCCGAAGATCTGTGATTTCACTCACAGTCAGACCGCGATAATTAATCGCGAAGGCAAACGTTGCAGTCTCAAGAGAGTTCTTGAGTCCAGCGACGATTTGCTTTTTGTTTTCGAGTGTTCTACCCATTCGACCATCACCTCCTGGCTTGGGGTCTAGACGTTAAAACCCTTCTCTCACTAGTCAAAAACAAGAACCAAAAAACAAAACCTCGGTCTGTTCTAGACACGAGGTTTTACATTTAAAACGCACTCTTTCAATGAATCGGAGCGTCTCAAACCTCGGTAGGATTTAAAAACCTACTGTCTGTGGCTTGCTATTCAATTGAAGAGAATGGTTCGACTAATCTTTTGCCTCAATGGGACTATTAGTGGCGCTAAACTCCTAGAAGTTTTACGACCGGACTTAATTACACCATAGTCTCATTGAAAACACAAGGATTAATCGTTGAAATTAGTTTTCAATAGACTTGATGTCACGAAGCGCGCTGATGTCTACCTCGATCGCAGGACCCATGGTCGATGAGATGTAAAGCGTACGCCAGTAACGACCCTTGGCACCCGATGGACGGTTCCGCTCAATGCTATCTTGCAAGGTCTTCAGGTTAACCAAAAGATCTTCGGCAGAGAAAGCAGACTTTCCAAAGAGAACGTGAACAATTCCGGTTTTGTCGGCTTTGTACTCGATTTTCCCGGCTTTGAATTCAGCGATCGCTTGAACTAAGTCTGTAGCAACAGTTCCAGCTTTCGGAGACGGCATCAAACCCCGTGGACCCAGCACACGACCCAGCTTTGCCACTTGCGGCATCACATCAGGTGTGGCGATCAATAGGTCGAAGTCCATCCGGCCCTTTTGAATTTCTTCGATCAGTTCTTCCGAACCCGCAATAT
The DNA here is from genome assembly GCA_043787635.1 of Synechococcales cyanobacterium. Classification (GTDB taxonomy): domain Bacteria; phylum Cyanobacteriota; class Cyanobacteriia; order Leptolyngbyales; family Leptolyngbyaceae; genus JAAFJU01. The sequence continues at coordinate 1,992 of JAYVUU010000083.1, forward strand.
CTGCACCAGCGGCGGTTGCTTCTGCGACTTTTTCACCCCGTGCGATGACCGCGACGCGAATAGTTTGTCCAGTCCCCTTCGGCAAGGCAACAGTTGTCCGCAGTTGTTGATCGTTATACTTCGGATCGATTCCGAGACGAACGTGAGCTTCTGCTGATTCTGCAAATTTTGCTGTCGCCGTTTCCTTCAGCAGTTGAATCGCTTCGAGCGGGGCATAGATCCGATCTTCTACTTTGGACTGTAACTCGCGTGTCCGCTTTGAAAGCTTTCTAGTCATTGTCTTACTCCTGGGGTGCAAACGAGAAACTCTCTTCCCCTAAAATTTACGGTGTAGATGAAATTTAACCAACCAGTAGAAAATTATTTCTAACTAGTCGTTGATTGTGATGCCCATGTTCTTGGCAGTTCCAGCAATAATCTTCATTGCGCCTTCGATGTCGATCGCATTCAAGTCTGGCATTTTGACTTTTGCGATGTCTTCGAGTTGGGCACGAGAAATTGATCCGACTTTCTTAGTGTTAGGTTCACCGGATCCACTTTCAACTCCGGCAGCTTTTGCAATCAACTTAGACGCTGGAGGCGTTTTCAGAATGAAGGTAAAGCTACGATCTTCATACACAGAGATCTCAACAGGCACAACCATTCCGGCTTGGTCGGAAGTGCGCGCATTGTACTCTTTGCAGAACATCATAATGTTCACACCATGTTGACCCAATGCAGGACCAATAGGCGGTGCTGGGTTCGCTTTGCCCGCATTAATTGCGAGCTTAATCATTGCTACGACTTTCTTGGCCATCGATCGAACTACTCACTAGCTAATAACGAGACTCAAGCAATGGCAAACCATTACTCGATCTTTTGAACTTGCCCTATTTCTAACTCCACAGGAGTTTCCCGTCCGAAAATTGAGAGTAGTGCTTTCAGTTTGTTCCGTTCAGCGCTGACTTCTACAACTTCCCCTTCAAATTCCTTGAAGGGTCCAGACAGGACCATGATTTTATCACCTGTTGCCAGGTTAATTTTACGAACTGGTTCTTGCTCCTGAGTCCGTCTAAAGATACGCTCCACTTCGGAATGGGCCAGCGGCATGGGTTTTACATGACCACGACCTCGCCCATAACGACGTTTCTGTTCAGACCCCACAAAGTTAATGACGTGAGGCGTATTTTTAATCACCTGCCAAGCGTCATCATCCATGATCATGCGAATTAACACATAGCCCGGAAATACCTTCTCACTGCCTTCTTTTGATTTCCCGTCTTTCTGATGTTTCAGAGTGGGAGTCTCTGGAATCTGAACATCTAAGATTCGATTAGAAACGTCTAGGGTTTGAATCCGTTGCTCCAGATTCATCTTGACGCGCTTCTCACACCCCGATGCGACCTGGACGGCATACCATCGGGACTGCTTCAGGAGAGCTTTGCGGTTGTATTCATCCTCTCCAAGCACTTCAAGATCAACGAGATCTCTTGGGTCCATTTCTTGCGATTCTTCTTCAGTGATGTATGTCATGAGGGGAATACCTGCGTTTGTGCCCATGCAAACAGTTGGTCCAGAAAATAGACGACGGTGGCGGATAGTGCAACCATCGCAATCACCGCGATCGATTCACTAATCAACTGCTGACGACTGGGCCAACTGACTTGACTAAGCTCTTTCTTTGTTTCCTGAAAAAATACGCCTGGATTTAACGATGCTTTAACGGGATCTTTCCCTTTGAGAGCGATCGCATCCGGTTCCGGACGGGAGGTCTCTTCGTCTGCCATTGGTAGTCACCATACTAATTCTACAGTCGATCAATCTCTAACCCCTGTCAGAAAAGATAGGTACAGCCCGACCCTGTAACCAGGAGACTATACCTATCTTTAGGAGCTTAAATGAAGCAATTCAACGCGCCCTGAAGGACTTGAACCCTCGACATCAGGTTTTGGAGACCTGCGTTCTACCAACTGAACTAAGGACGCATGTTATGAACTGCTTCATTATAACCCGGTTTTGTCTTTAGTGTAACAGAGTTTCTTAAAGACAAAACCTAGCGAGATCTGAGATTAAATCTCGCGATCGAAACGCTGCTTCAAGCGAGCAGACTTACCAGTGCGTTGACGTAAGTAGAACAGTTTGGCGCGACGGACTTTACCGCGACGCAGAACTGTAACACTTTCAATTCGAGGGGAGTGAATCAAGAACACCCGCTCAACGCCGACATTCTGGAATACTCGACGAACAGTAATGTTCTGAGTAATACCAGCACTGCGTTTAGCAATGACAACGCCTTCGTAGGGCTGAGTCCGTTCTTTTTCTCCTTCGCGAATCTTCACGCCGACACGCACGGTGTCGCCCACATGAACAACGGGAAGATCACTCTTCATTTGTTCCGCATCAATTGAGCGGATGATTTCCTGCGCTTTCATAGTAGAGGGAGGCCAAAAACTCACAATTGCTAAATTTAGCGTACAAAGTGGAAATAGTCTATCTATAAATTTCGAAATTTCAAGGTGATTTGGCAAATCCTGGAACGATCGTTCTGGCGTTCGATGTCGTCAACTTCTTCCAATTCAGGCTAAATTTAGAAGGAGACCCAATTCCAGCCCATCTCTTTAATTCCACGATCGCCATGAATATTTTCAGTAATCTTCTTCCTGCGCCCATGCTCCGTAAGCGCCGAGGTGGGATGGTCAAAACTTCTGATGAAATCGCCATCATGCGTCAGTCTTGCCGGATTGTGGCGACGGTACTGAAGGAGGTTGGGGAATTGGTTGAGCCGGGAATGACTACTGCTGATTTGGATGCGTTCGCTGAAAAACGGATTCGAGGGTTTGGGGCAACGCCAAGTTTTAAGGGCTATCACGGATTTCCAGCATCACTCTGTACTTCTGTTAATCATGAGGTGGTGCATGGGATTCCGAGCCGGAAGAAAGTTTTACGATCGGGCGATGTTCTGAAAGTAGATACGGGTGCTTATTTTCAAGGTTTTCACGGAGATTCTTGTATCACAGTTGTTGTGGGTGGGGATGCTCCGGCTAAAACGGCTCACTTAATCAAAGTTGCGGAACAGGCTCTGTATAAGTCGATCGAACAGGTCCGGGCTGGAGCTTATCTATTAGATATGGCGATCGCGGTCCAGACCTACGTAGAAGCAAATGGTTATAGTGTTGTCGAGGAATATACGGGTCATGGGGTCGGACGGAATCTGCATGAAGAACCCCATGTGTTTAATTTCCGAACCAATGAAATTCCTAATGTGAAATTGAAGGCGGGGATGACCTTGGCGATCGAACCTATTGTGAATGCAGGATCCAATGCAACGCGAATCTTGGCCGATCGGTGGACGGTGGTGACGATGGATACCAAGTTATCGGCTCAGTTTGAACACACGGTCTTAGTGACGGAGACAGGATCGGAAATTTTGACCGATCGTTCTCTGGTTTAGAATTGCCCAGGAATGCAATCGCTTTTCTAGACTTTCAGACCTTGGTTCAGTCCATCCACTCGTTTAAAACAGCTTTTCTCCGACGATAATGTTCAAAAATACGCTTGGACTTCCAGATCTGCTCCATGACTACATTCTGGATAATTCTTTAAAAGAGCTGCCGATTTTAGCGGAACTCCGAGAGGAAACTCAACACCATAAGCAAGCCCGAATGCAGATTTCTCCCGATCAGGGTCAACTTATTGCACTCCTAATTCGTTTGATGTCTGCGCGGCGGGTGTTGGAGATTGGCGTATTCACCGGATATAGCTCATTAACGATCGCCTTGGCCTTGCCGATCGATGGGGTTCTGGTGGCCTGTGATATTAGTGAGGAGTATACGGCGATCGCAAAGCGGTATTGGCGAATGGCTGGCGTTCAAGACAAAATAGACCTGCGCATCGCGCCAGCTTTAGAGACGTTAGATTTCCTGATCGAGTCGGGGCAAGCAGAGACCTTTGATTTTGTGTTTGTTGACGCGGACAAGGCTAATTACTCCAACTACTACGATCGGGCGCTCAAATTATTGCGTCCCGGTGGACTGATGGCTATTGACAATGTTCTATGGTCTGGACGAATTGCGGATCCTCAATCTACCGATAAAATTGTCCAGACCCTGCGAATTTTTAATCAAAAAGTAGCCCAAGACGATCGGGTTCAAGTTAGTCTTCTTCCCATGGGTGATGGCATCACGCTTGCTTTGAAAAAAGCTTAAATCAACGCTTCAGACGCTTTTGAATCACGATGACGATCGAGAAATGCTTCAAACTCCGGCGAAAAAACTCCATGACCTAAGGCTGGGGTAGAGCCTGATGACGTTAATAACAATTGGATGCGCCGCTCTAGTTCAAGTCTGGTGTTGCAATCTAAGCCAACAAATTTAATATCATTGTTGGAATCCTGTGATTGAATCATGGACTGCGCTAATAAATTAATCCCATCGCTATCGACGGTTCCTACCCAGAGTAAATCAACAATCACTCCATGACCATGGGTTAAGGCTTGTTCTAGAGATCTTTGAAAAGCCTGACCCAAGGATCTATGAAGGCTCTCGGGCTGCAAAATCGTAGTACTTATCATATAAAAATTTGCGGGCTTTTCACCGCGTCCAGAAATCTCATTACGATCGAGGAAAGACACGGCTCTAATAAGTGGTGTAGCGATCGGAGATCGACATCTCCCATATCCTCGCATCTAAAGAAAGGGGTTTCACGCAAATCTAGATAAAGAAGCAGGTGCTAAACTGTAAAAATCAGTCATCGCATCCAAGAGTCCTTAGATTGCCCAAAGTGTTGTCTTTGCTTTGATTTCGCAATGATTTTCCTGATCCACATTAGGCTATGAAACCCGGCAGTATGCACAATCCTGTGTCCCCCCAACCCCCCCGAAAAACAACGCCTCCAACCTCCGTAAACCCTGCTCCCCGTGGAAAATTAACGGGACTTCAGGGCGGACAGTTTGGCGATGAATCAAAAATTATTCTGTTCGATAAGGCCAGAGCATTGCTTCAAGATTCTTCAGGCTCATCAGCGCCTCTTGGCAACAGTGAGCAGCCTACAGCTAACGATGCTGAGACTCAAAAGCCGTTGGAATCACCGGAAGTCCCTAGTCCTGAGCAGCAAGGCTTTCTGCCCGTACTGAGAAATCGTGCTTTCTTGACGCTGTGGTCGGGTCAGGTTTTTTCGCAGTTGGCGGATAAGGTTTACTTGGTTTTGATGATTGCGCTGATTGCGTCCCGGTTTCAACAAGAGGATCAACCCATTAGCGGTTGGGTGTCCTCGACGATGATTGCCTCGACGATTCCAGCGATTTTATTTGGCTCTATTGCGGGGGTGTATGTCGATCGGTGGTCGAAGAAAGGCGTTTTAGTGGCGACCAATCTGCTGCGCGGACTACTAGTCTTTTCGCTTCCGGTAATGTTATGGGCGGTCAAAGACTGGGCACCTTGGGGCGAAACTCCGGTGGGGTTTGCGCTGATGTTGGTGATCACATTTTTGGTCTCGACCTTGACGCAGTTCTTTGCGCCTGCTGAACAATCGGTAATGCCTCTCCTAGTAGAGAAAGAGAATCTTCTGTCGGCTAACTCCTTGTACACCACTACGATGATGGCCTCGGTGATTATTGGGTTTGCTGTTGGCGAACCGCTGCTGGGGCTGGCGGATCAGCTTTTCTCGGGTCTAGGCGTGATGGATTTGGGTAAGGAGCTGGTGGTCGGTGGCGGCTATGCGATCGCAGGTCTTCTGCTTTTGTTGCTCAAAACAGGCGAAGTTCCTGTCGATAAAACGATCGAACGGCCTCATGTGTTTGCCGACATTAAGGATGGCTTGGACTACCTCGGCAAGCAGGCCCACGTGCGGGCAGCATTGATTCAGCTTGTGATTTTGTTCTCAGTGTTTGCCGCGCTGTCGGTGTTGGCGGTGCGGTTAGCGGAAGTGATGCCCGAAATTAAATCGTCGCAGTTTGGTTTTTTATTGGCGGCGGGCGGACTGGGTATGGCGGTGGGGGCGACGTTATTGGGCAACTTTGGTCAGCGAATTTCAAACAAGCGCCTTGCACTATATGGCTCGACGGGTGTGGCGGCGGCATTGTCGGCACTGGCTTTCACTTACACTCATTTTTGGCCGTCCTTTGGCTGTTTAGCCCTGGTGGGATTTTTTGCGGCAGCGATCGGAATTCCCATGCAAACTACAATCCAACAAGAAACACCGGAAGACATGCGGGGCAAGGTATTTGGCTTACAGAACAATGCGGTAAACATCGCCTTAAGCTTGCCATTGGTATTGGCGGGCATTGGAGAATCAGCGCTGGGATTGAAAGTTGTATTCCTATGTTTGTCCGCGATCGTTTTAGCGGGTGCAGCCTTGACTTGGTATATCACCCGTGACGGTATTCCTGAGACCGATGTCTAAGTGTTCGTCCTCACCCATAATGGACTCACACTCAAAGACGGTTTAAGCTGATTTAGGATACAACGGTAGAAGATATGCATATTGCTTGGTTAGGGAAAAAGTCGCCTTTTTGTGGCAACGTTACCTACGGTCGAGAAGTCACAAATTCACTCCTCGATCGCGAGCATCACGTTAGCTTTTTTCATTTTTCCCAAGACGACAGCGACGACGACCATAGTCCCGAATTCGCCCCGAATTTCCAGGAAGTGACCATTCCATTTTTGTTCAAATCTCAGATTTATACCCTGCCCAAGCTACGATCGAGCAAGCTTCTATACCGTGCCCTTCGACGCTTAAAACCTGATGTAGTCCACGCCTCCCTGACCTTGTCGCCCCTTGATTTTCGATTGCCAGAGCTGTGTGAAGATTTGGATGTACCGTTAGTCGCGACCTTTCATCCAGCCTTTGATAATCAGGTCCGAAACTGGGCTTCGGGAACTCAGTATTTGATGTACCAGCTCTATGCTCCTGCGTTGGCCCATTACGATCGGGTGATTGTTTTCTCGTATTTGCAGAAAGATTTATTAATCAAATTGGGTGTGGGAAGCGATCGGATTGCTGTGATTCCCAATGGCGTAGATGTTGATAAATATTGCCCTAGTTCTATTCCCAAGAAAGATATGGCAATACGGCAAGCTTGGGGCACCGATCGTATCTTTGTATATCAAGGTCGTATTGCACCAGAGAAAAATGTTGAAGCACTTCTTAAAGCCTGGAAGTCAGCAAATATGGGGGCTGACAGTCGGTTGTTAATGGTTGGTAGTGGGCCGCTGTTGCCGTCGTTGAAGGCGCAATATGGGGAGGACATTGGAGTGGAATGGTTAGGATTTGTGGCGGAGGAAAGTCGGCGGGTTGAAATTTTGTGTAGTGCAGATGTATATATTTTGCCATCACTGGTCGAAGGATTATCGCTGTCATTACTCGAAGCCATGGCTTGCGGATTGGCTTGTATTGCGACGGATGCTGGTGCTGATGGGGAGGTACTGGAGCAAGGTGCGGGGATTGTCATGCGAACGAATCAGTCTGTTACGACTCAGTTGCAAACCTTGTTACCGTTGTTTCGCGACCATCCAGAATTGACGCAACTGTTGGGGAAAAAAGCCCGCGATCGGGTTTTGGAACGGTATACGTTGAGCCAGAACATTACAGATGTGGAGGCACTGTATGCGGAGGTCTGTAAGCAGGGCAAGATGGCTCCGGTGGCGAGCACATTGCGAAGAATGGGTCTAAAGCCTGGAAAGAGTATCTGATTAGCCAATTCCTACCGAGAAGCCAGCCCTTTCGTTAACCCAAACGAAGCCCGAAGACTGCTGACCGTCCTCATCCAGACCCAATCCCCCTAAATCTCCCTTAAAACGGGGGACTATGAAATAAAGAAGGTTTGCTCTTGTTCCCCCTTTTTAAGGGGGCTAGGGGGATCGCATTTCAATGCTAATACGACTAAATCAAGTTGTATGTACGTGGTAGAAATTGGGGTTGAGTTGAGTTCAGTCGGCTTATTCTTGAGGGTCCATTAATCTATTCAACCGATCGCACCACCATCACGGTCTGACCTATACCTAACGCTATCTGCTCGCCTTTGTCTTCCCGAATGCCCAACGGAATCTGTTCAATCGGGAGTCTTAACCACTGGCTATCTTGAGTCCCAATCACGATCGAGGTGTCTGGGAACGCCACGGTCATTCCGACGACAACATCAGACTTTTGAGTAAATTGGAACATGTGCTGACCTAAATCGCCAAAATTACAACGCTTCAAAACGCCCACGCTCATTCGTTTGCTGTAGCCTTGGGCTGACACCATCAAGAATTCATCCTCATAACCCGCGATCGCCCAGCCCACAAAACGTTCTAACTTCAAGACTTTGGTCAGTTGTCCGCCTGTGGTCGTCCGGCTACTCAGAGGTAAGGTATCGTCATTAATCTCCACTCGAATCACACGACCCATGCTGGTACAAACTACCAACTGATCACCTTCTTCGACAAATCCCATGTGACAAACCCGGTCGTCGGCTTTTAGTTTGAACGCCACCAGTCCTCGATTGGTCAGGTCGGATAATTCAGATAGAGCAATCCGTTTGATTTTCCCCTGCGTTGTCAACATTAACAGCGCTTGATTCTCTGAATCTTCGGGCAAGGTAAAGAGAGCCACGATCGTCCCATTTTCGGTCCCAGCACTGCTTGGCAAACAGGATAATAATGAAATCCCCTCGCCTTTTGGAATATCCTTCACAGCCAGAGGGTAAATCTTACCTTGAGCCGTCAAGACTAGCAGCCCTTCATTGAGCATCAGAAATTCGGTTTGTACCGTTGGGTCTTCGACAATCGTAAAGGCTGCGTCTAACTCATGAATGGACAACTCATGATCGGCTTCGTAGACCGTCAAACCTACGCGGCGAATTAGTCCATTTTGGGTCAGTTCGATCGCATTCTTAGCTTCTTCTGGTTCCAGAACCTTCGCAGGTTTAACAGATGGCTTGAAGGATTTTGGACTAGCGATCGGCAATGACAAATCCTCTGCGGCAATATTTACAACTGCCTCATCCATTACCGCCATAGTTTCAACGATCGCCGGGACCACCGCTGTGACTTTGGGCGATCGGGTTTTAGGGGTTTTGACGGTTTTGGGCGGTGTGTTGTTCTGAACAATTTGAGTCCGACGCGGATCACCAAATTGTTTCTTCAATGATCTCAAGTCTTTTTTCATGGCCTTGAGCAATTCATTGCGATCGTTCAAAACCTTCTGTAACCCCGCCACCTTAACCGTCAATTCATCAAACTCTTTTTGGAGATTGGTCCGCTCTAACCCAGTCAAACGGCGCAAAGGCATCCCCAACACCGCATCCGCTTGACGATCGCTCATTTCAAACCGATCCTGCATGGTCATTTTCGCCGTGCTACCATCGGGCGAATTTCGCAAAATATTAATCACATCATCCAAATTAGACAGCGCCAATAACCAACCTTCGACAATGTGCTGACGGCTTTCTAGTTGGTCGAGTTCGTGACGATACCGTTTGGTTAGAGTCTCCTCACGAAAAGCCAAAAACTTTTGCAGCGTTTCCCGTAGCGTCATTTGCTTGGGTTTACGATCGGTCAAGGCCAACATAATGGTGCCGAAGGTGTTCTGTAAAGCGGTTTGACGGTGTAAATCATCTAGAATTTTTTGAGGATTAGCATCCCGTTTCAGCTCAATTACAACCCGAATCCCCTCCCGATCGCTCTCATCCCGGAGGTCCGAAATTCCAATAATTTTCCCAGCATTGACCAATTCAGCAATTTTTTCGATCAAGCCCGCTTTGTTCACCTGGTAGGGTAACTCGGTGATAATAATAGAACTTCGGCGGTGTTTTCCCTTACCCACAGCCATTTCTTCAATGGTATGCACTCCCCGCACAACAATACTGCCACGACCTGTCAAATAGGCTTCCCGAATTCCATCGGTGCCCATAATAACGCCGCCTGTCGGGAAGTCGGGACCCGGAATCAGCTTCAGAAGTTTTTCATCGGGTAGTTCTGGATTATCGATGAGTGCAATTAATCCATCTACGACTTCGTTCAAATTGTGGGGCGGAATATTCGTCGCCATTCCTACCGCTATGCCCGAAGAACCATTCAGCAGTAAGAATGGCAGTTGGGCTGGAAGTACTGTTGGCTCTTGCTGCGAGTTATCAAAGTTGCCCACGAAGTCCACGGTCGCTTCGCCGATTTCGGTCAACATAGCCTCATTGCCGATCGGCGCTAGCCGTGTTTCCGTGTACCGCATAGCAGCGGGTGGATCGTTGTCCACTGAGCCAAAATTGCCGTGCCCCCCCAACAGGGGGTATCGGGTCGAAAATTCCTGGACCAACCGCACCAGCGCGTCATACACCGACTGGTCGCCGTGGGGATGATATTTACCCAGCACATCCCCTACGACACGGGCACATTTTCTAAAGGGTCGATCGGGGGTTAATCCCAGCTCATGCATTGCGTAAAGAATACGTCTGTGAACGGGTTTCAGCCCGTCTCGCACATCCGGCAAGGCGCGCCCAATGATCACGCTCATAGCGTATTCCAAATAGGATTGCTGCATCTCTTGGTGAAGGGCAGTCGGAATGATTTGTCCTGATTTGAGAATGTCGAGCTGGTTAGCCATGGTTGCCATGATCGTGCGGGGAGGACTGGATTAAAAGGTTGATGAGGACTGATTGATTAAGATATCCGTAGACACTCTTATCACGATTTTAGAGGTTAGTGGTGAAAATTCAGCGGTGAGGACCATTGGCGAAAACCCGTTCCCAGCTCTAAGTTTAACGATATAGAATCCCGAATTGAAACAAGACTTTAGGCGATCGGGGCAAAAAATAGGAGAAAATGGGAGACATTAGCTTGGTCTTGACCCTAAGACCTACCGTGGATCCCTAAAATCATGCCCGAATTACCAGCACCCTTTATCCAAACCATACTATTGGTTGAAGATGATCCGATAAATGTTCGGGTCTTTTCAAAGATTCTCAAGAAGCGGGGAGGGCTGAATGTACGCCATACCGAGAATGTGGAAGAAGTTTTAGCCATAGCGCAAGACGTGGACTTGGTGTTGATGGATGTGTCGCTCTCCCGCAGTGTGTATCAAGGGAAATCAGTAGACGGCATTCGATTGACCCAAATATTAAAGGCAGATCCGAGAACTGCCAATCTTCCGGTGGTGTTGGTTACAGCCCATGCTATGGATGGCGATCGGGAGAATTTCCTGAACAAAAGTGGAGCCGATGATTATATTTCTAAACCTGTAACTGACCATGAAGCTTTCGTTAACCAAATCCGATCGCTCCTTCCGCCACTGAGCGAATAACGCTGTAGTCACTACACTAATATCCGATCGGCAAGCCGAACAAAATTTGCTAGCAATGCCATTCCATTGTCTGATGATTTGTCAGGATGGAACTGTACCGCCATTAGGTTCTGATGGG
>JAYVUU010000084.1:0-19243 GCA_043787635.1 Synechococcales cyanobacterium
CATCACCGGACCACCGCCAAACAAAATCGGATGAGAATTCTTCCGATCGCGACTCCAAATTGGAATATCTAGCTTTTCCAACGTCGCTAAAATATTCACATAATCCAATTCCCACGACACCGAAAATCCCAAAAACTCAGGACGAGACGGCAACGGTTCATGAATGTCCGTAAATAGCCGTGCCACATCCACATCCGATCGCCGTGCAAACGTCGCCCACACCACTTGATACCCTAGACTCGTAATCCCGATCGTATACTCATTCGGAAACGCAAACACCATCGAAACCGCATCATCATCGGCTTGCGTCGGAGTAAAAAGTAATCTCTCAGCGGCAAAAGGGGAAGCTGGCACAGGATAAAAAGTAAAAAGATAGCTCATTTAGATTATCACTCAATCCAAACTCCAAGCTCGAAACTCTATTCCCAAAATTTGCTGACCTTGGCCCGCTTTGCTTCACAATAGAAAACTAATTAAAAAACAAGAAGCCCATTAAAACGTTTAGATAGCGTTTGAAAAGTTTAAGGTCGTGAAAATTAAAACCCGATCACCCTAGCCCCCTTGAAAAGGGGGAACAAGAGCAAACCTTATTTCATAGTCCCCCTTTTTAAGGGGGATTTAGGGGGATCGACTCTTTTGATACCCACGAAAAACTTATCAAACACCTTTCAATTCAAACCATTTGCTAACCGCCCACAAGGTTCCCCGTGACTCAAGCCCCAAACCTCAACTCATCCAAACCCCGATCGTCCTCCTCGTCCAAAAGCGCTAAATCAGAACCCACCGCCCCAGTGAGCGCCCGTCAACTTGCCCTAAATGCCCTGCGACAAGTTCATCAAGGTGCTTATGCCGATGTCGCGATCGATCGGAGCCTGAAATCACAAAAACTTGACGATCGCGATCGTCGCCTATTCACCGAAATTGTCTACGGAGCCGTTCGCCGTCAACGCACATTAGATGCCGCGATCGATGCCCTCGCCACCAAACCCGCCAACCAACAACCCCCAAATCTTCGCGTTCTGCTGCACATTGGCCTATATCAAATCCTATTCCTTGATCATATTCCCAGCTCCGCCGCCGTCGATACCACGGTCGATCTTGCCAAGAAAAATGGCCTAACGGGTCTCGCAGGCTTTGTGAATGGATTGCTGCGAAAACTGGTGAGAACTCTAGAAGAAGATGCCACAGAAACTGACGGTGAATTTAACCTGAGCGCCATTGAAAAACTTCTGAAGACCAATGACAAAAATCGCCTAGGAATTTATTACAGCTACCCCGATTGGATGACCGCCCAATGGATTAAACAATTTGGCCTAGACGAAACCGAGGCCCTCTGCGAATGGATGAACAATCCGCCCCACTTGGATATTCGCTTAACGGGCCGCACGATGCAGAAAAAAGAACTGCAAAAAGCACTCGAAGCCCTAGACATCGTTGTCACCGACATTCCCTACGCGCCCATGGGGTTACGGTTATCCCATAGTCCTGGCGGCATTCAAGAATTACCAGGATTCAAATCTGGCGACTGGATTGTACAAGATGCCAGCGCCCAACTAGTCGGTCAGCTCGTTGATCCCCAGCCGGGTGAAATGGTTGCGGATGTCTGCGCGGCTCCCGGTGGAAAGACTGTCCATCTCGCCGCACTCATGCAAGACCAAGGCTGCGTAATTGCCCTCGATAAAACGGCATCTCGTCTGCGGAAAATTCATCAAAATTGCGATCGCCTTGGTCTCACCTCAATTCAAATCAAAGAAGGGGACGTGCGATTGGTTAAAGATTGGGAAAATAAGTGCGATCGGGTTTTGGTCGATGCACCCTGTTCAGGACTTGGCACCTTGCACCGACATGCCGATGCTCGTTGGCGACAAACCCCCGAAACTGTCAGCCAACTTTCAGACTTACAGCTCGAAATCCTCACGGCTGCATCCACTTGGGTAAAACCCGATGGAAAACTTGTTTATTCCACCTGCACCATTCATCCATTAGAAAATGAAGAAGTCATCAAAAACTTCCTGGCCCAAAACCCAACTTGGCAAATTGATCCCCTAGACCCCGCCTCACCCTTGGCTGATTTAGCCACCCCAAACGGCTGGATTCAGGTCTTGCCGCACCATCACGATATGGATGGTTTCTTTATGGTTCGTCTTAAGAAAGCATAAAGCCTGAGGATTTGGGGTGGTCTTATTACCAAACTTGCGCACAATGGAGTGGACCAAGACACGCCCTTCATTTATTTGCTTGGCTCAAGAGGAGAATTATGATTGCATTCACCCAAACCCGACAAATCCAAACCTCACCGAAAGCTTTGATCAAAATCTTGATTGGAGCAGCGGGTCTGAATGGAAAAATTAAACTTGAAGAACATCAGTTTCTCTGCAATTTAGCCAAACGGTATCAATTGTCCCAAGATCCTGAAATATATCCGTTACTCCATGAATTCAAATCCATTACACCCGCAGAATGCGATCGATGCATTAAAGATTATCTCGGTCCCCATCCGACGGCGACAGAAATTCATGATTTGCTTGAACAACTCAGCGCCCTAGCCTATTGTGACGGCGATGTTTGCAACGAAGAGGCGATTTTGTTGATGCGTCTCCAGAGTCTAGAAAGCCACGCCATCAGCCATCCACACACGCCATTGACCCACAAAGCGGCTGATTTGATTCGTCGTCTTTATCATCAATGGATTGCGGTTTTGGACGGGGATCATTTGCATTAGACCGTTACAACTCTGCTAACTCGACAATCACAGGGGTGTGATCACTGGGTTGTTGGAGTTTGCGAGGTTCGGGATCAATGGTGCAACTTAATGTCCGATCGTAGAGTGCTGCTGTTACATAGTGATGATCAATTCGCCAGCCTGCATTGCGAACAAATGAAGCCGATCGGTAATCCCACCAGCTATAGTGATCCCCGTCTTGGGTAAACTTCCGAAATGCATCGCGCAGCCCCAAAGTTAATACTTCCTGTAATGCCGATCGTTCTACATCCGACGACATAATGTGAGTGGCACGGGCTTTAGGATTATGAATATCAATGTCTTCAAGGGCAATATTAAAATCACCGCAAATTAAAAGATCAGACGATCGGGTCAAATGCTCTTCTAAATACAGTTTTAATAGTTTTAACCACCGAAGTTTGTAATGATATTTTTCGCTCTCAAGCTCTGAACCATTAGGCACATAAACATTCACAACCCGAACGCCGTTTAATACTCCAGAAATTACCCGTTTTTGATCGTCTAAATCTCCAACTACTTCGGGTGAAATCACGCCTGCAAACCCTAAGCGCACGTCTTCAAGGGGCGATCGTGAAATTAAAGCCACACCGTTATAACTTTTTTGACCAAAAATATACAGATGAAATCCTGCATCCTCAAAGGCCGATCGGGGAAACAAATCATCAGGAACTTTGGTTTCTTGCAGACAGAGAAGATCCACATCTGGATTATTCTCAAGCCATTGCAGACTATGGGCTAGACGGGTGCGGATAGAGTTGACATTCCAAGTGGCAACTTTCATGAAACGATTCCTTCCATTCTGGACAAATTCTCTCCAGCCGATTGATCCATCATCCAGATTAAGTTCCCCTGTGGGCGTACTGCAAACGCAGGATATTGGTGAAAATCGCTTTGGGTTGCAAAAATTTCCTTCAATGCGGGACGTTTGCTTTCTCCTGCTAGTAAAAACAAAACATTATGGGCTTGATTAATCAGGGGAAACGTAAACGTAATCCGGGTTTGACCTGATTTTTCGCCCACCGTAATCAGCCGATCGCAGACCTCCAACGATCGGGTATGGGGAAAAAGAGATGCAGTGTGACCGTCATCCCCAATGCCTAACAAAATTAAGTTAAAGGCGGGAAAGCTGCCGGGTGTTGTGCCGCAGACCTGATGGATTGTGGCTTCGTACTGCTGAGCACTATCAGCGGGATCGGCTAAGTTCGTTAGAACAGGATGAATATTAGCGGCAGGCAATGGAACATGGTTGAGCCAAGCTTGACGGGCCATTTTTTCGTTGCTTTCAGGATGGTCGCTGGGAACATAGCGTTCATCCCCCCAAAAAACATGCAGCCGACTCCAGTCAATATCCGCTAGGACTAATGCTTGATACAACGGTTTTGGGGTGCTGCCACCCGATAGCGCTAGGGTGGCGATCCCGTTTTGGTCGATCGCATTTTTCAGGATTTGAACGGTGCGATCGGTAGCGGCTTCGATCAGTTGGGGGATTGTTGGTGAGATGTAGACCTGGCGTGTCATGGCTTTTCCTGATGAATTCTGGATGATCACTTGATACTAAATCGGCGCTTTCAGGTCAGGATAAGCCAGAGTGTGAAAACACGGCTATTTTCTTGAAAGTCTTTAGTTTTTACTGTTTAGGAACATTCAGCTTTCCTCAATCTTGCACTACTAGTCTCCAGTTCCCAATTCTGGGCAGCTGTCTACATATACGTCCTCAGCTAGACCCGATCCCCCTAAATCCCCCTTTTTAAGGGGGACTATGAAATAAGGTTTGCTCTTGTTCCCCCTTTTCAAGGGGGCTAGGGGGATCGGGTTTCAATGCGAATAGGACTAAAGCTGTGTGTACATCACAACTCTGGGGTTGAGTGACCCCGATCGGTCTATTCCTGGGAATCGTCTAAGCAAACATCCCCTCTCTACCCAGGCTCTGCGATCGCTCTCCCTGAAATAATGCATCGAGGGCGATCGACTGCGCTTCAGCCGTTTGACCATAGGTAAACACTGACGGCACGGTTTCGATTAGCGTCGGTAAAAATTTAGAGGCGACATACGGGCTGCCATAAAAAATTACGGCTTGTAACTGGTCCGATCGCTGCAAAAACTCAAGCCACTGGACAATTCGCTCTATAAATTTTGCATTACTGCGCAACGGATTGCCCCGCACAAAGATTTGCAGCAACGTCGGTTGCCAGCTTGAGGTTAAAAACAAGTGGGTATTCGTTTCAATAATCTGAGTTGAATAGCCCTGCGCCCGACACTGAACTAAGGCCGGAGCCGTTGGGGTTAAAAATGGGCAACTCAGAAAATCATCCGCCAAAATCAGGCTTTGAGGACTTTTTTGCCATTTTTCGTCTAGAAGACGCGATCGGACTGGATGATTCACGATCATTGAATTCCGAATAATTTCAGCCGCACAATCTGAAAATTTTGGTAATGCAACAGTACTTGTCAATAGCGCTTGAGTCACAGGTACAGGTGCAGCGCAAACCCGTTGTTTCCTGTGAAAAATGCGTGTAACCGAGGCTTCGATCCGATCGCGAGTTAAACGACCCGACTCGATCGCTGCCTGAATCGCTTGAATTGCCTCCACTGCATCCACAGGCATCATTAATAAATCAGCCCCCGCTTCGATCGCCTTCACCGCCACTTCTCCGTTGCCATAGCGATCGACAATGGCTCCCATCACTAGCGCATCGGTGACAATTAACCCCTCAAACCCCCACCGATCGCGCAACCATTCCGTATTCACTGCATGGGAAAACGTCGTGATTTCATGGGCATCGATCGCGGGAACCTCCAAATGAGCCGTCATTACGCTTGCTACACCCGCTGCGATCGCCGCCTGAAACGGTGGAAATTCAACGGCTTCCAACCGGGTCAAATCATGATCAATGCGCGGCAATTCTAAATGAGAATCCAAATCTGTGTCACCGTGACCCGGAAAATGTTTCGCACAGGTGAGAACCGAATGGTGCTGCGCGCCTTCAATAAATGCAGTGGTTAGAGCTGTAACGATGTGGGGATCTTCGCCAAAGGCCCGAATATTGATGACAGGATTTTTGGGATTATTATTCACATCCACGATCGGGGCTAAGATCCAATTGAGACCGATCGCCCTAGATTCTTGAGCAATCACCGATCCCATTTGACGCGCTAACTCAGTTGCATGGGGCAGGTTTTTCAGGGCGATCGCACCCAAGGCCATCGGCGGCGGAAACACTGTGGCTCCGCTAAACCGTTGCCCGACCCCTTCTTCGACATCTGCACACATCAACAGTGGAATCGCGGACCACGCCTGAAGTTGAGCTGTTTTTAACGCCATCTCTGCCGCACTTGCCCCCAAAAAAATTACGCCACCTACGCCGACAGTTTCGACGAGATGACGTAGTTTTTCGCTATCAGCTTCCCACTGGGGATACTGCAACTGCCGATCAAACAAATATCCCGTTGTCCGCACCACGATGAGCTGGGCGATCAATTGGGTAATCGTAAGGGAAGAGACGATCGGAAACATGATGGATTCTAGCGTTTGGATTTCTCGTAGCTTAACCTTGAAGGCTACGCACCGCTGGATGCCGTCGGCTCTTCGTCGTCATCTTCGTCGTCCTCCAACTCCGCAAGCTCAGCCTGACGGTCGAGTTCGGCTTCCTTGTTCAACCAATCTTCGACACCTGACTCCTTACGGGAATCGGTCAAACGATTGATCAAGCTCAACATATCGGTCCCGCGTGCCAAAGAAATATCTTCAATAAAGACAACTTCAGGAGTCCGTCGCAACCCCATTCGCTGCCCCAACGCACTCCGGACAAACCGCGTCGCGGAATTTAAGCCTTCCATCGTCGTTGCCCGATCTTCCTCTGAGCCGTAGATGCTGACAAAGATTTTAGCGTGCTGCAAATCACCAGATACCACCACATCCGTGACGCTCACCATCCCAACCCCTACCCGATCGTCCTTAATCTCCGTCATCATTAACTGACTGACTTCTCGTCGCATTAATTCTGCGACCTTCGCGACCCGCCTACCTGTTGCCATGACTACGCTCCAAACATCCGTTCAAAAACCTGAAAACCTGAACTATATGAGCTACAAAGTCTCTATTTCAACGCCCAACATTGCCTTCAATGTGAAAACAAAGAAAGAAAGAGCAGCAATCAACATCGTCACTACCGCGATCGCCGTGGTGGGGCGTTTAAGCAGTGGCATGAGCGGTGAAAAGCCATTTAGGATCACACCCAGCATCACGCCCACTAAAAAACGCGGATATTTTGAAACCGTACTCCAAAGATCGCCCATGGTAATTGATTCGTTCTAGCCCATTAATTCCTCTTTATCATAAGCTAATGCTGACCCATAGTTAGACCCACTGATGCTATTGTTCCTCGCCCATTTTTAAAATAGGCGAGGAAAACATCTTTTAAAAGCCCATCCTAGTTGTCATGAAAATGTTAGGAATCCCATATTAGGGTATTGGAAGTTTAGCTAAGTCAAGCCGACTCTTCTTTGACCTCTTCCGCCGCAACACCGATCGCATTCTTACCTTGAAACTCAAGCACAGAATCCGCAATGCGTCCCAATTGAAGACCGGGCGGATAGTCGCCAGAAGTCTTAATCTGTTGTAGCAAGGTCGGGGAAATGCCAAATCCGAGCTTTTCGCCCACCGCTCTGGTCACGTCACCCCGATCGATCACGCCCGCCACTGCGCCCGCTAGGGATAGGACGGTAATACGATTGTTTCCTGACCGCTCCATCTGTTGAATCACTTCAGGCAACGGCGTTTTTTCAATCACATGGGGAATCGACTGGAGCGGCTGGGCCACGTCTTCGAGTTTTGTTGAATCCCACAGACTACGCTCAACTGTTTGCAACACATCCGCCGTTACCAATCCGCGATAACGACCATCGGAGGCGACAAAATAGGCAACCGTTGGATCGCTTTTCAGGACCATCTCTTCTGCAAACTGGCGCAGGGTTTGATGACCGTCGAACACCCGATAATTACGTGTCATAACACTTTGTGCGTCTAGATTCAACAGCGCGGCTTGAATGTCGGTCAGCCGATCGGCACTCACGGCATTTTGTCGCATGAACCAGCCAATCAACACGCCCCAGAACCCCACGACTTCCGGCAGACCCAGTAAACCCGTTACGCCCAACACATCGGAAAAGCCGACGATCGAAATAATCCAACCCAGCCACAGCCCCGATCGGGCTGCCCAATGCGCTCCCGTCAGATAGTCCCCGCTCTGCTTCCAGATAGCAGCTTTCAGCATTTGACCACCATCTAGGGGTAGACCCGGAATTAAATTAAATAGGGTTAGGGTCAAATTTAAAGAAGCGATGCTACCTAAAATAACAAATGCCACCGGACTAATCGTAGGCACATACTTCAGCAACAGCGTCAAAACAAAGGTGCAGAAAATCCACAAAAACACGCTGACGAGTGGACCTGCGATCGCCACTTGAAACATATCCCCAGGTTTTTGGGGTTCTTTCTCAATAGAGGCTACGCCGCCAAACAAAAATAATTTAATTGAGGTGACATCAATCCCCTTCGACTGGGCCACAAGGCTATGGCCTAGCTCATGGAGCAGCACTGATGCAAACAGCAACAGCGCCATAATCAAGCCTGCACCGTAGGCCATTGTGGGAGTCCAAGTTTCATATCTCTGTTGCCAAATCGATCCGTTCTGGTACGTCAAAAACGCAACGATCAAGAACCAAGAGGGATCGATAAACAGAGGAATCTTAAAGAGAGTTCCAATTCGCCAGCCGCTTTGCATAGGAGATACTGCCTGTAAAGTTCAAGGGATTTCTGGGTTCCCCCATCCGTTTCCCGGTCTGCTTAGTTTAAACCCTTCCCCTAAAAAGTCGCCGACGGGAAACCTCACCATTGAGGGACGATTCTACGATCGGCAGTCCTTTTCGATATGCTGAACCTACTACTAGCATTGAGAGTTGGATATGTTGCGGGTAAAAATTTGCGGGATTATGACTCCCGACCAAGGGCGACAAATTGCAAGGCTTGGGGCAAATGCGATCGGGTTTATCTGTGTGGAAAAATCACCGCGCTATGTGACACCCGATCAAATCCGAGAAATTGCCATGGCGTTACCGAAAGAAACCGATCGGATTGGAGTATTCATGAATCACAAGCTGGAAACGATCGTCTCTACGGTCAAAACTTCGAGTCTCACGAGTGTTCAACTTCACGGATCGGAGTCAGTCGAATTTTGCAAACAAGTCCGATCGGCTCTCCCCGAAACAGAACTTATTAAAGCGTTCCGGGTTGAGAGCGCTGAAACCTTAAAACTTACCCAAGACTATACGTCAGTAGTGGATTGGCTATTACTCGATGCGTACCATCCCAATCTGGGCGGTGGGACGGGCTTGGTACTGGACTGGGAGGCGTTAAGTGCGTTTAAACCCGATCGGCCTTGGTTTTTGGCTGGGGGGCTAACACCTGAAAACCTCGCTGCTGCACTGGGTAGCCTATCTCCGCAGGGGATTGATTTATCTAGCGGTGTGGAAACTAGCCCCGGACATAAGGATTTTGCAAAAGTTGCGGCTCTATTTGAGACGATCGCATCACTATCGGCAACCCACACTCAGGGATAACGTTGCAGGGAGAACTGAATTTGATACACTGGCTGACATTCAACGATCGATTAATACACGATTAACAGAAAGGATCCCCACGACCCATGCCAGCAGAATTTCGCCAACGAGCCGATTTCCTTGGAACCCAAGTTATCACCCGCGATACGGGCCGAAAGCTGGGGGTCGTGAGTCAACTATGGGTAGATGTCGATCGTCAGGAAGTGGTTGCGCTCAGCCTGCGACAGAATTTGTTTTACGGTACGCCCCAACCCATGATGCTGGACAGCATTCGTCAGATTGGCGATGTGATTTTGGTGGATGACGAAAATGTTATTGAAGATGTGGATGTGGAGCGCTACACCAGTTTGATCAATTGCGAGGTGATTACTGAAACGGGTGAAATGCTGGGTAAGGTTCGAGGCTATAAGTTTGATGTTGATTCTGGAAAGCTGGAAACTTTAGTGGTTGCGTCCCTTGGGTTTCCCCTAATTCCTGATCAAGTCGTGAGTACTTTTGAGTTGGCCATGAGCGAGGTGGTCAGTAGTGGACCCGATCGGTTAATTGTTTATGAAGGCGCTGAGGAGCGATTGGTACAGGTGACGGTGGGCTTTTTGGAGCGGGTTGGACTGGGTAAAGCCTCTTGGGAACGCAAGAATGAGTATGCGCCCCCGGCTCCTATTCGCCCCGAAAATCAGCTTCCGTCTGGTCAACAAACGCCTCTGGAAACTCCACCTATGCGTCAGCCTCAGCGAACAGCAGAGCCGATCGCGGAGACTTGGGACGAGGACAATTGGGAGCCAGTCGAGGTTCGTAAAACCCAGCCACCACAAAAAGCGCGTCTTTATATGGACGATGAACCCGAAGATAACTGGAGTACCGCTAGCAACAATTCACCCCGATCGCCCTACGCGCAGCCAGAGGAAGATTACGACGATGAGAATTATGACAACGTAGAACTCGCGGATGTTGTGGGTGCGATTAACGCTAAGGCTGTCGATCGACCAGATCCCGTGGTCAGTGCGGTTGAGGTGAGAGAAGTGATTGAGGACTCGTCGGATTCCGATCCATGGGCAGAGCCGAAGACTGAAATCAAGTCTGAAGTTAGCATCGAAGCGCCTTTACCGAGTGACACAGCCCCCGATGACGATCGTCCGGTCCTAAACATCCCAGAAAAAATCAAAGATTTACAGGAGTAGTTGTCTCGGCAGATGTATTATTTATGCCGACATTAGAGTGATTTCTGTACCGACTTAGAAATTGACCTTGCTGTTGCTCTCTCTGTAGCAATTACATGCAGGTCGATATTTTTCTGCCTAATTCGACTCATAATCTCCTGGGTAAATGAACCCCGCAGTAATTGTCTCCATCGCGATCGTTGGCTTTCTCCAATGACAATTTGGGTAATACGCTGCTGCTCTGCAATGATCGCGATTGCTTCTACAATGTTTGGACTTTTGACCTGCAGAAATTCTCCTTCAAACTCTTGACAAAGCCGTTGGCAAGTCTCAACGTGTAAGCTTTCTTCCTTCGTGAGAAACCGATCGGGATGGTTAATGAATAGGGCATAGAATTTTGCATTCATATATCCCGCAATTCTTGCACCTCGTCGAATGAGTTGGACTGAATTAGGATAGGTTGAAATACAAACTAAAATACGCTCGTGAATGTTGCAAACTTTTCCGTGGGGATTTCGTTTTTCTTCATCTTCTAGGGTGTCCGCAACTTCTCTTAATGCAAGTTCTCGGAGTGCAATTAAGTTTCGCCTGTGGAAGAAATTGTTTAAGGATTGTTCAATTTTTTCAGGGGCATAGATTTTTCCATCTCGTAAGCGTTCCTGTAACGTTTCTGGCGTAACATCTACCACCACAATTTGATCGGCAGCGTCCAGAATCCGATCGGGGACTCGTTCTCGAACAATTACACCTGTAATACGCGCAACAATGTCATTTAAACTTTCAATATGCTGAATATTCAAGGTTGAATAGACATTAATCCCTGAATTTAAAACAAGTTCTACATCTTGATATCGTTTTTCCCGATCGGAATTCGGGATATTAGTGTGGGCTAGTTCATCAATGAGTACTAATTGGGGCGATCGTTCAATGATCGCTGTCGTATCCATTTCAGATATGTTGTTAATCGATCGCAGAGGAACTTTTTCCAAGCCCAGAGACTTATCAATGGTTTCCCTGCGTCCATGGGTTTCAACCAATCCAATCACGACATCAATCCCCTCCCCTTTCAGCGTGTGAGCTTCCTCTAACATTTTGTAGGTTTTGCCCACACCGGGAGACATCCCAATAAAGATTTTGTGTTTGCCTCGTCGAGGAGATTGATGACCAGTAGTCTGAGATGGTGTACCCAGATCTACTTCGATCGCATTGGGGTCAAACATGGTTGATGAGTAGGGTTAGTTAGTTTTGGTCTAATGATAGATTTAACTTTAAAACATTCACACCGGGTTCACCTAAGACCCAAAGAATCCGATCGTCCACCGCTTGATTAATCAGTTGTTGTAACCGAATAGGATCAATGCCTCTAGCTTGAGATAGCCGTGGAATTTGAGCTTGGGCTGATTCTAAACTGATATGGGGATCTAGTCCAGATGCGGAAGTATAGAGCATATCCGCCGTGGGTTTGATATTAGCTTGTTTGAGGCGTTGGGCTTCTGGTTTAATCCGATCGAGTAAAGCCGGATTACTGGGAGCTAGATTGCTTGCCCCGGATGCCCCTGTCTTTGAATTTTCTGGCAATGTTGCATATTCAATGGTGCTTGGGCGACTCCAGAAATACCGATCGCCTTTAAACGGCTGACCAATCAGGCTCGATCCAATGGGTTGACCTTGAGCTTTGACTACTAAACTGCCATTGGCTTGACCTGAGAATAAAGTTTGACCAATTCCCCAAGTTAAAAATGGATAGAGAACAGCGGTTAAGATCCACAGCACCGCGACAATCCGAATTGATTTGAATAAATCTTGTACAATGTTCATCTTAGAAGCGCTCCGGTTGGAAAATAACAACAAATAAATAGATGCTCAAAGCAAGCGTTGTCATGCCGAGTAAAACAATGGCAAAGGTTTGACCACGATCGAGGCTAATGCCCGTTGCTGCTTGAACTGTGGGGGCGATCGTGACCGCCATCAACAATGAAGTTAGTAATGCTTTCGGGAGTCGTTTTTGCCAAAAGCGTGAGAGTGTTTCTTGCATAGGAGTGTTTTTGATTGTGGGATTAGAAAGATTTAAGCTAGACCAACCGCAGCAACTGCAAGATCAATAATCTTGATTGCAATGAACGGTGCAACTACGCCGCCTAATCCGTAGACTAGAATATTGCGGCTGAGTAATTGATTCGCTGTAAGTGGTCGAAATTTCACACCTTTCAACGCTAACGGAATCAATGCTGGAATAATTAAAGCATTGTAAATGAGCGCAGATAGAACTGCTGATTGCGTACTTGCCAAACCCATTACATTCAGTTGACCAATTCCAGCCCCCGCAAAAATTGCCGGAATAATCGCAAAATATTTAGCAATGTCATTTGCGATCGAAAATGTTGTTAAGGCACCCCGCGTAATTAGTAATTGTTTGCCGATCGTGACAATATCAATCAATTTTGTCGGGTCAGAATCTAAATCCACCATATTTGCCGCTTCCTTTGCCGCCTGAGTTCCGGAGTTCATTGCGACTCCCACATTGGCTTGAGCTAGGGCCGGTGCGTCATTGGTCCCGTCTCCGGTCATGGCGACGAGTTTACCTTTGGCTTGTTCGGTCCGAATGACTTCGATTTTGTCTTCGGGAGTTGCTTCTGCTACAAAGTCATCGACCCCTGCTTCCGCTGCAATCACCGAGGCCGTGATCCGATTGTCACCCGTCAACATCACCGTCCGAATTCCCATACGCCGCAATTGATCAAAGCGTTCTTTGATACCCGGTTTGATAATGTCTTTGAGATAAATCACACCGTAAATATCATTGTTTTGGCAGACTGCAAGAGGCGTACCGCCAAGTCTAGAAACTGATTCATACTTGGCATCGAGTTCATCGGGGATTTGACCCGATCGCGATCGAACAAATCCTTTCACCGCATCGACTGCCCCTTTACGCACCTCAATGTTATTCGGTAAATCGGTTCCACTCATTCGAGTCCTGGCCGAAAACTCAAGCCCGATCGCCACCGATCGATCGACGGTCAAGCTAGCCCCAAGTTTTTCTGCCAACATAACGATAGACTTTCCCTCTGGAGTTTCGTCAAAAATACTGGCATTCAATGCAACTTGGGCGAGTTCTTGTAATGAATGACCATTGACGGGGAGGAATTCTTCGGCCAGTCGGTTTCCTAAGGTAATGGTGCCCGTTTTGTCGAGAATGAGGGTACTAATATCTCCACAGGCTTCAACCGCACGACCTGATGTCGCAATGACATTAAACTGTGCAACTCGGTCCATTCCGGCAATCCCGATCGCACTGAGCAGTCCGCCGATCGTGGTGGGAATGAGTGCGACTAATAATGCAATCAGAACGGCAATACTAACGGGTGCTTTTGCATATTGCGCGATCGGCAACAGGGTCGCAATTACAATCAAAAACACTTGGGTCAATACGGCTAACAATACCGTTAAGGCAATTTCATTCGGCGTTTTGCTCCGTTCTGCGCCTTCAACCAAAGCAATCATCCGATCGATAAACCCTTTCCCCGGATCCGCCGTCACCCGAATCACCAATTCATCGGACAGAATGCGCGTACCGCCTGTTACAGAACTCGCAATATCAGTTCCAGGCTGCTTCAATACAGGAGCCGATTCGCCTGTAATCGCAGATTCATCCACCGAAGCTAGCCCCTGGGTCACTTCGCCATCTGCCGGAATCACATCTCCAGCAATCACCTTAATCAAATCCCCTTTGCGAAGTTCCGTTGAACTAATTTCTTGAATGCTGCCATCGGGGGAAAGTTTACGGGCGATCGAATCTGATTTAGTGGCTCGCAAAGAATCAGCTTGAGCTTTACCCCGACCTTCTGCCACCGCTTCTGCAAAGTTTGCAAATAACAGTGTGAATAGCAAAATCAATGTGATTAAGCCATTGAATACCATGGGATTTTTGTCTGTAGCATTGCCAAATAGATTGGGGTTAATGGTGACGAATGCGGTGACGATCGTGCCAATCCAAACTAAAAACATGACCGGATTTCGCAGTTGAATTCTAGGGTCAAGTTTGAGAAATGCTTGCTTAACTGCGCGTTGATAAAGACCTTTGGTCGAGACCTGTCGACCTTTATGCTCATTTGACGATCGGGGTGGTTCAGACTGTAATGTTGTGATTTGAGGGTTCATAATTCAGTTGTAAAAGTGAATAGGAAATTGATTAGAGACCAGAACTGAGTTGAAAGGCTTCAGCGATCGGACCCAAGACCAAAACAGGCAAGAAGGTTAATACGCCCAAGATCAAAATCACGACCCCAGTTACTCCTGTAAATAGTCCTGTATCAGTTCTCAAGGTGCCATCCGTCGGCGGTACAGGCTGCTTACCCTTCATGCCGTCGGCTAATAGAACTAAGGCCACGATCGGCACATAGCGACCGAGAACCATTGAAATGCTCGTTGTTAAATTCCACCAAATTGTCCCGTCTCCTAAGCCTTCAAATCCAGATCCATTGTTAGCGGCGGCTGAGGTATATTCATAGACAACTTGTGAAAGTCCGTGAAAGCCAGGATTGCTAATGCCTGTGAGGGTTTCGGGCAATAGTAATGTGATGGCGGTTGGAATTAAAACGGCGATCGGATGAACCAACAAAATTACACTTGCAAGCACCACTTCAGATTTTTCAATTTTGCGTCCTAAGAATTCCGGGGTGCGTCCCACCATCAATCCCGTTAAAAAGACCGCCAAAATCAAAAAGATAAACAAATAGGCGGTTCCCGTGCCCTGACCACCCCAAACAATCTGTAAAAACATATTGAGCAATGTGGAAAAGCCCCCGATCGGCATCAATGAATCATGCATCGCATTCACCGCGCCGCACATAGTCGCAGTCGTCAGCACCGCCCACAATGACGATAAAGACCAGCCAAAACGGATCTCTTTCCCTTCTAGATTTGGAGCCATGTTTCCTAGCAACGTGTTCACCTGTCCATTCCCTTGGAATTCACCCCAAGCGGTCAGAGCAACTAATGGAATGAAAAACGCTAGCACAATGCCATACACCAGCCATGCCTGCCGAAGATTTCCCATGAATATCCCGTAGGTGTAGATCAATGAAGACGGAATAGCGACCATGGCAACCGTTTCAATGAAATTAGTTAAACCATTAGAGTTTTCAAAGGGATGGGCTGAATTGATGCCAAAGAATCCACCGCCATTTTCTCCCAGTTGCTTGATCATTTCAAAATGAGCCACTGGACCGCGCGCGATCGTCTGAGTTGCGCCTTCTAAGGTAGTGACTTGAACTGCGCCTGACCAAGTTTCAGGAATACCAGCGGCGATTAAAACCACTGTGCCAATAAATGAAATCGGCAATAAAATTCGAGTAATTGATTGGGTCAGATCTTGATAAAAATTACCGAGCGATCGGCCCGTCAATCCCCGAATAAATGCAATCCCGACAGACAATCCCGTGGCGGCTGAGGTGAACATCAAAAACCCTAATGCAAAAACCTGAGAACCATAGCTGAGGCTAGTTTCACCGGAGTAATGCTGTTGGTCGGTGTTCGTTAGAAACGAGAGTGTCGTATGCAATACTAAATCCCAACTCAATCCGCCGACTTGATTTGGATTAAATGGTAGAATCGGCTGTAAGAATAGAATTAAAAAAGCAGCAATTCCCATAACAATATTGCTAATCAGAACGGCTTGAATATATTGCCAGCCGCTCATTTCCTCTGTTTCATAGACTCCGATCGATCGCATGATTACCCGATCGATCGGGTCTAGGATTGGATCTAAAAGTGTTGTTTCATGTAAAAACACACGAGCAATATATTTGCCCAGAAGCGGCGTAAGAATGATCACCGTGACCAAGGTCAGAACAATCTGAATCCATCCCTGAAGCATAAAATGATTAACCTATGAAGATTTGGTCCCATTATTGCGAGAATAAACCGATCGGACAAGGTATAGGAAGATATAGATTCATAGGATATTCTATAAAGTCTTTGTGGCAAAGGCTTTGGGGCTTAACTTATATATTTATTTAGCATAGTGTTTAGGCTAGATCTAAACAGTCCAACCATAAATCTATCTCAAAAGGTGCTTACAATAGAATATAAAATTGTGTTCTCAACCCCATGCAACCAATGTTCTTCCATCGTTGGAAACAAAACTCCTTTGCGGTTATCTTGAGTTTAGGAATTGTGGTTGCTCTTGACTTCTCAACGCCTGTTGAGTACGTGATTGGTTATTTGTATCTCTGTCCACTGATGGTTGCAATAGGACAATTTCCTAGAAAATTTATCTTAGGTTTAACCCTATTTATAATCTTATTAATTTTACTAAACTTAGAATTCCCCAACCGTACTTCAGTCCCTTTTTCTGCATTTGTTAATCGCTCTTTAGCCGTATTTGCTTTGGTCTCGACTGCATTTTTAGGCGATCGAAATACAATGTATGCCCAAGCGATCGCCAGTCAAAATGCTGAGATTCAGTCAAAAAATCAACTAGAAGGGCTTCGAGAAGACTTCGCGGGAACACTCACCCACGATCTTAAAACGCCTGTTCTCGGGGGCATTTCAACCTTGTATGCATTTCTCCAGGGTGAATTTGGTGAAATTACAAGCTCTCAAAGACAAGTCTTAATGACCATGGAACGTAGCCATCAAACTAGTTTAAAACTACTCGATACTTTATTAGATGTCTATCGCAATGATACAAAAGGACTAGAATTAAACCTTGAACCGATCGATTTAACCCAACTCGTCGAAGACTCTGCCAATCAAGCCGCAATCTTGGCTCGTCATCGTCAGATTCAGATTATCGTTCGCCATGGAAACTCTGAATTTCGTCGATCGCTGTGGGTCAAAGCCGATCCATTTCAATTACAGCGAGTTCTAATGAATCTACTGACCAATGCCATTAATCATTCTCGACGGGGCGATCGGGTTGAAGTGATGTTAGAGTCTAATGGATTTCAGCAAATGGTCAAAGTCCTAGACCAAGGTGCAGGGCTGAATCCTGATGAACTCTCCCACCTCTTTCAGCGGTTTTATCAGGGCAAAAGCGATCGTCAAGCCCAAGGATCAGGTCTAGGACTCTATTTAGCACGACAAATCATCACAGCGCATCAAGGTACAATTTGGGCAGAAAACCGATCGCCTAAAGGCGCAATTTTTGGAATTCAATTGCCTATTCATTCACCGTAAATTCAATCTAGACAGTTCACTATGCCAGTTTCTGCAATTCGACTGTTATTAGTAGAAGATGATGAGCTATTCAGATTAGGATTGCGGGTACGACTTCAACAAAATGCAGACATAGAAAGCATTACTGAAGCAGAAGATGGTGAAATCGCCCTAGCCTTAGCCCGTCAAATTCCTTTTGACTTAGTAGTACTCGACATCGGACTTCCCGGAATTGGCGGGATTGAAACCTGTCGGCAACTTAAAGCATTCGACCCGACCTTACCCGTTCTCATTCTCACATCACGGGAAGATGCTGAATTGCTCAAACGTTTAATTGAACTAGGGATTCAAGGCTACTGTTTAAAAGGAATTGCCGCTGAGAATTTGATTCTGGCTGTCCGATCGGTCGCCGCTGGTGCTTCTTGGTGGGATGCAACGGCCACCCAAACCATTCGCCAAACCCTAGCAAAAACAACCGCTAGTGAACCAAATCACAATCCATTAACCCAACGCGAACGTGAAGTATTAGCACTCCTGACGGAAAGTAAAACTAATCCAGAAATTGCTCAAACTCTTTATATCTCTGCCGGGACGGTCCGAGTGCATGTTCATTCAATTTTGCATAAGTTAAATGCTCGCGATCGGATCCAAGCTGTTCTAATTGCGAAGCAGCAGGGTTGGTTATCCATTCCCTAAATTGCTTCAAATCCCCTTCCACAAACTCGTCGTCTCACGCAAACTAACAAACTCGCCATTGCCCAAAATCAAATGATCTAAAACTGGAATCGATAGAACCTCTGACGCTTTGAGTAATTGTCGGGTTAATTCAATATCGTCATTACTGGGTTCTAAATTCCCAGAAGGATGATTGTGGGCCACGATCGCACTCACCGCCCCCTGTTTAATGAGCGATCGGAAAATCTCCCTAGGATGAGCCAACGTCTCCGTTGCCGTGCCGATCGTCACTACATGTTTCCCCATAATGGCATTCTTTACATCCAACATCACCACCGCAAACCGTTCTTGAGATTGCCACATCAAGTCATAACTCAATGCCGAGGCCGCAATAGACGGGTCGCTCACCACCGTTTTTTCAGGTGGTCCAATTTGATACACTCGTTTTCCCAATTCGATCGCCGCCAGAATAGTCGTAGCCTTTGCCGGACCCACGCCATGAATTTCAGTCAGTTCCTTGAGGTTTACCGATCGTAGCGCCACCAAAGGATCCCGGTTACATTGACCAATTTCTTTCAACACCAACTGCCCCAGCCCCAGCGCCGAAAGCTTCCCCGCCCCTTGCCCCGTCGCCAACAAAATCGCAATCAGCTCCGCCGTCGAAAGCACCTGAGAACCCTGGGCTGCTAAGCGTTCACGAGGTCGTTCGCTGGGCGACATATCTGAAATTCGTAACTGGTAGATCATAACTGAGTCTCAATAAATCCTCAGTTTAGTTATCCCAAAACCAAGAATTTTCGATTACGTCCCCCGACTCAAATCCTTAATCTCATAATCCACCATCAACTCTACTAACTGCTGAAAGGAATACTCCGGTTCCCAGTTCAGGCAT
>JAYVUU010000085.1:0-2109 GCA_043787635.1 Synechococcales cyanobacterium
CCTACTGTTAACGCCGCTAAAGATGGCCAAAGTTCCGCCTCGTATAGTGCGTTCTCACAATCTCGATTGTAAGCTTTTTGATCTGCATGATTTGTATAACAACCTCGATGGAATTCTAAATAAATCTCAGATGAGCCTGCATTGTCATCGTGAATAGGTAAAGATAAAGGGCTTGATACAGAATGGTCAACGGGTGTAGATGGTCCACATTTGTCAATATGGTCAAAAAACGACTCGACCGCTGTGAACTCGATCGCTGGAAATACGGACGATCGCCCCCAACGCTGCAAAATCTCCAACATGTCCCGCGTTGGCCCACCCCCATGATCGCCTACTCCTGGCAAATATAAACAATTTTTTAATCCCGATCGTGTTGCAAATTCCCAGCAATAATCACTCATTTTAATCGGATCAATCCATTCTCCGATCGGTGCAGACATCAAGGCTAAAACCATTGAACCATCGGGTGCAACCCAATTGAATACCTCATGGGGGTATTTATTAGTGTCATTCCAACGGAGCTTTTGAGTTCCAAAAAAGTCAATCCCGCCCAACTTAAAAAACTGTGGCAATTGTCCACAAAACCCAAACGTATCCGGCAACCACGCCACCCGACTCATCGCCCCAAACTTCTCTAAATAATACCGCTGACCATACAAAATTTGACGCGCAATCGACTCACCCCCAATCAAATTCATCTCCGGTTCTACCCAAAGCCCACCGATCGCCTCCCATTGCCCCGATCGCACTTTAGATTGAATATTTGCAAACAGTTCAGGTCGATTTTTTTCAAACCATTCATACAAAACAGGCGTAGTATGTCCAAAAATTAAATCAGGAAACTCCTCCATCAAATTCAACGCAGAAACAAAGGTCCGTTCCGCCGCCTTCCAGGTTTCATCCACCGTCCAAAGCCACGCCAAATCCAAATGAGCATGACCCAAACATTGAATTTTGTAGTGCTTAATCCGATCGCTCCACTCCATCAACACCCATTGAATCGCCGCCAAATCATTCAAATCATCTAACGCCCTCAATTTATTAACTAAATCGCACATCTCACCCGGATAGAACGCAGTCAAAAAATTCCCAACAATTTGCACCTCATCCGCCACAAAACCCGCATCCACCGCCCCATCCGCCGCCTCAAAAATCAAGGACGATCGCATTAATGCCCCCAGATCATGCCCCGGACTCACCAGCGTCAACCGAACTTCAATGGTTTCACAGCTCACCGCAGGACTCAGCACCACCCGACAGGTGTGATCAAACAAATCCCCGCTCTGAACCAAAACTCCCGCCACAAATACATCCGCCTTCTCTGCCCACCACGTTAACCCAAGCCGCGCAATCATTCCACTGCAAGATTCCGGCAATGTGACCTGCTGCACTAATTCAAATAATTCGCGTCCCTTCGCCCAAGTGATTTGTCCTTTTTCATTTAATGGAATCGGAACCCCGTCCACCGATCGCCAACCCGCCATCACATCCACCACACACCGCGATCGTAACCGCCCCACCAGCTCCTCAAGAAAACTCATTGCCGACTCAACCGAAAAAATCAACTTTGTCATAGTATGTGATGAACCCCATCCAGTAAAATCGCATACGCTAGAGAATCGCTTCAACCCTAAATTCACCACTCCCCCATTCTCCCATGGTCGCCGATCGCCCTTACCAAAGTCATCTTCTGAGTTTTCTAAGCCGTCAACTTCAGACCGCCAAGACTAAAACTGGAATAATCTGGCGAACGGTGAAGCTCTCTGTTTCTACAGCAGTGGCGATCGGAGTTCAAGCCATCCTGTATCCGATTTACGCTGTGATCAAAGCCGCTGAGCTTGTGGGAAAGCAAATTCAAGCCACCGATGGAATGATTGGATGGCTACGATCGGGCCAATCTAACTCCAGTAACAATCTCGTTCACCTCACCAGTGACTCGCCCTTAACCACCGTCCTAACCGCCCTCACTCAACGCCAAATCGCCCAAACTACTGTAGGAACCGCAGACGAACTCACTGTGGCCCTTGCCTCTGGTCTCACCATACAAGGCGTAGCGTCTCGGTTAAGCAATCGGCGCGTCTGTCTCGTCACAAGAGACCAACAGGTTTT
>JAYVUU010000086.1:0-3642 GCA_043787635.1 Synechococcales cyanobacterium
ATTGAAACCCGATCCCCCTAGCCCCCTTGAAAAGGGGGAACAAGAATAGATCTTATTTCATAGTCCCCCTTTTTAAGGGGGATTTAGGGGGATCGGGTCTAGCGGATGACTGATTTTAGATTTGTATGTACACAACAGATCTAAAAGGGAGAACAAGAGAAAACCTTATTTCATAGTCCCCCTTTTCAAGGGGGATTTAGGGGGATCGAGACTACGCCGTAACTAATGACTTTGCAACACCATTGACGATCGCATCATCAATAGCCATGTTTTTAGCAATCTCACGCGCCGTCATTTTGGCACACATCATTACGGCTGGAGTTCCGCCGCCCGGTTGTGCATTAGCGCCCACTAAGTACAGGTTTTGAATGTCTTCGCTGCGGTTGTGGGGCCGGAAGAAAGCACTTTGTACTAGAACAGGCTCTAGCCCAAAACCATTGCCTAGATAGCTGTTGAGGGTTCCTTCAAAATAGTCTGGCGTGACAAAACTTTGGTAGACAATCCGATCGCGCAATCCGGGAATGTAGTTCCGATCGTGAAGGAAATCAATCACCTTATTCACCAGTTTTTCGCCCTCAACGGACCAGTCCAGTCCGCTAGCATTGTTCGGCACAGGGATCAGCGTGTACGCCGCATGATGACCGGGAGGAGCCATACTAGGGTCGGTCAAGGTTGGCACATGCAGATATTGGGAAAAGTCGGGACTGAGAACTTTTTCTTCAAAGATTTCTGTCAGGAGTTCCTCGTAACGTGGACCCAGAATAATGTTGTGATGCTGTAAATCTAGGTCTTCCAGTCCGTCGGCTCTGAATCCGAAGTAAATCACCACGATCGACATCGATTGCTTCAGAGTTTTGACCCGGAGATCTTGGTTAATGAAACGATATTTCGGTTCAATCAGCTTCATGTAGGTGTTGGCATAATCACCATTCGAGACCACCACGTCCGCTTCGTAACGGGTGCCATTGGCTAAGGTAATGCCTTTCGCCGTCTTTTTACCAAAGCGCTTACCTTCGACCTCAATGCTACTCACTTCGCTGTCGTAGTGAATAGTGCCGCCCAGTTCTTGAAACTTTTTCACGAATCCTAGAACCAGTTCTCCTGTGCCGCCCATGACAAAGTGAATGCCCCAAGTTTTTTCCACAAAGTGAATCATGGCGTAAATCGCGGGGACTTTGAAGGGATTGCCCCCGACAAGTAGGGGTTCAAAACTGAAGACCTGCTGGAGTTTTGGGCTTTTGAAGTAGCTCTTTACAAACGAAAATAGAGGACGAACTGCATCGAGTTTGACCAAATCAGGTGCGATTTTCAACATGGACATCACGTCGCCAAAGTACGTGTAACCCAGTTCGACAAATCCACGCTCGAAAATAGCACGGGCCGCATCATGGAACCGATCGTAGCCCTCTAAATCCTCAGGTTCGATCGCTTCAATTTGGCGGCGGGTGCTTTCGGGGTCGCCATCGTAGTCAAAGTAACTGCCATCGTCAAAGTAAATCCGGTAGAAGGGAAGGACGGGGACGATATTGACATATTTGGAGGTGTTCGGTCCGCCGCTGGTGCCTGTTTTGATGCGGCTGTTGATGTCCAGGAGTTCGGGGGAAAAGTCAGGGCTACCAAGGTCGGCGCAGTCACGTTCTAGGGAGAAAAGTTCTTCGATGAAGTGGGGGACGGTGATGACAGTGGGTCCCATGTCGAAGGTAAAGCCCTCAGCGCGGCGAACATAGGCACGACCGCCCGGTGCATCGAGTTTTTCAAAGATGGTGGTGTCGAATCCAAGGCTCTGAAGTCGGATTCCTAGGGCCAACCCGCCAATTCCTGAACCGATGATGATGGCTTTTTGACGATCCATGGGACTCTCTGAATTTAGATGAACAGTGTAAACAATTATAAACTTAATCGCTCACCTTTCTCAGGCTCGATCGGGTTTGCATGAAGAAGTTGAGGAATTAAAATCTGGGCGATCGATCGACTTCATCAAGCCGGAATTTCTCCCACGAATCTAACTATTATAATTGCCGAGATCGTGGTCGCCTGTTTGTTCAATGACTCTCCAAAAAGCGGTGCTGAGTACAAGATTCGACACCGCTTTTTCAGTTATTAATCTTGCCCTAAAATCTCAAGTCTTAGAACTTTGCTTCTACAGGTTGACCTAGAGTTGGTGCCAACGGTGGCACGGGTATCACAGTAGGAGGAGCCGAAATAGGCATCATTCCATTATCTGCCGTATTCGAGATCGTCATAGTCCCAGTCCGCGTCGGCAGAAGCTGCACCGATGTATTAAATGGAGAGGCAAGATCCGCGCTTCTAAGGGTGGGACTAGAATAGGTCTGCTGCTCTCGCAGATAGCGATGCATTCGGTTGATATTCTTGGAGTCTAGGAGGACCGCACTATCGTTGTAACGAGGCAACCCAATGAGGTGCGCTGGGTCCAATACACCCCCAAGATCGCGACTTCTCAAGATACTTTTGTCATGGGTATAGAATTCACGTTCCATGGCTTCTTGAGGGGTTTCTTTGGGCCGAAACAGTTCATTATTTGCGTCTTGAGCCTGCGCAGATGCAACGCCAAGCCCGATAACCGAGCCACCCATCAGGAGCAAACTCGCCAAAGTCCTCAATTTCTTAGTCATAGCAAACCTATAATCCTGTAAGTTTTTGATTCATGGTAGCCGACATTCCATATATTGATTTAGTCTGCCCGACATCGATTCGATCGTTCACATCAATCTGAGCCATTACTCCTTGACTTCTATGACCCAATCTTTTGCCTGGACTACCGCCGATCGTTCTGCTCTCCAGGATGAATTGCTGACCTTACTTTGCCAGGTGGCCTACAAAGAAGGGGATTTTCTATTATCCTCCGGTCAACGCAGCACTTACTACATCAATGGGAAACAAGTGACCCTTCATCCCCAAGGCGGATTGGCGGTCGGTCGGGTGTTGCTTGACTTAATCCCCACTGAAACCGTAGCGGTTGCAGGCTTGACTCTGGGAGCCGACCCAATTGTGACCGCAGCCAGTGTGGTGGCGGCCTATGAAGGCCGATCGTTGACGGCGCTGATTGTCCGTAAAGAAATTAAAAACCACGGGACACAGGTCTTTATTGAAGGTCCGACGCTACCACCGGGCAGCCCTGTCGTGGTACTAGAAGATGTCGTGACGACAGGGCAGTCGGCCATGAAGGCGGTCGATCGGTTACGTGAGGCGGGCTATGTGGTGACGCAGGTGATTTCGCTGCTAGACCGAGAACAAGGTGGGGCTGAGTTTTATGCGCAGCAGGGGATTGAGTTCCAAGCGGTGTATACCATTGGTGATTTGCAAGCCCGCTGGAAAGTGTTGCACGCCTGAGAGGATGGTTAAACGATCGGGGAGTATGACCACTAAGCTCCGATCGCCCTAAATCCCCCTCTTAAGTTGCCGTGTACCCATAACCCTGAAAACCGTTACCAAACTAGACCCGATCCCCCTAAATCCCCCTTAAAAAGGGGGACTATGAACTAAGGTTTTCTCTTGTTCCCCCTTTTCAAGAGGGCTAGGGAGATCGGGTTTTAATGCTAGAAATCGATTCAAGTAATGTGTACACAACAGCTTGGTAGGGGGCTAAGAGTTGAGTTCTGGTTCCCCCTTAATTTCATAGTC
>JAYVUU010000087.1:0-18594 GCA_043787635.1 Synechococcales cyanobacterium
AACATTGAAAAATGCGACAACAAAAATGAACCTGTGTTTTGTTAGGCTAATGATAAAGCGACTTTCAGCCTCTGATTAAGATGTCAAATGGGTTCTATAATTTGATAGCTTAATCTAGTCTGTGCGATCGTCTGAAGTTCGCAGTTCGTAACCACTGAAATCCATAGAATCCCAGCAATATTAATGAACACACTTGACCTAACCCAACATAGGTTTTAACAATCTGCACATCACTCCAACCCAGATCGCTGAGTTGATTCATATCGCCCCCTGCATCGCCCGATCCATTTAGCATTGTTCCCCAAGGAATCGCTACGGTTCCGCGTTTGATTTGATTCCAAAAACTGACTGAGTTAAACAGTGTACTTGTGGCAATCAATAGAATCGGATATCGCCAACAATCCCACCGCCATTTGTCTGGAAGCGGAACATAAAATGCCATCATCATCAAAGTACTTAAACAAAACTCACCGCCCACGCCACCAAAGGCTAATCGCAATTCAAACATATCTTGAGAGGTAAACCACGTCATCCAAAACTGGATAATAATTGCCACTACTGAGCAGACCATGATTCCACGCTTCTGCTCCTTCCACCCGGTGTAAAATAACAGTCCCCA
Source organism: Synechococcales cyanobacterium (assembly GCA_043787635.1). Taxonomy (GTDB): domain Bacteria; phylum Cyanobacteriota; class Cyanobacteriia; order Leptolyngbyales; family Leptolyngbyaceae; genus JAAFJU01. The sequence goes on from JAYVUU010000087.1 coordinate 620, forward strand.
CAACGTCAAAAAACAAACATATACAACGATCGATCGTTCCTCGCCCACATTGGTCCAACCAAAGGGCAGGGGAGTAGCCTGATGACCGGAAAACCAAGCTACAGTAGCATGACCAAATTCATGGGTCCAAATTCGCAATCCTAAAAATATCCTATCTACTTCAATCCAATGGGCAACAGCACTAACTAAAAATGCGACTGGAAAAGCCGATCGATTCACATGCTTATTACTAAATGAGAATAAGTCACGATTGTTCCAAGTGGCCGTGTCATTGAAAATTTCTTCAAGGCTAAACGCTTTTTTCCACAGAATGCTCCGAGTGCCCTGCATCCCATAAATTGCTATGGTTTCGATCGGCAATTGACGAAGCGCGTCCCGACAATCCTTTAAGGCCGTGCGGATCGATCGAATTAGCGTCTCATCTGAAGTGGGGTGAGTGGTGCGAATTTGAAGGGACGGAGCAACAAATTTGACGACGATGCCCACTGTGGGGAGTGCATTCGTCACTTGATGCTGAACGATCGCGGTGATGATCTCAACGGGTGAAGACATAGAAGATTCAGACTATGAACAGCAAAGTTAGGAGAATTCGATCGTCAACCCTACACCAACGATCGAACATTCACCAAACCCACTCGATCGTTAAACCGAAACTGGAATTGAACTCAAAACCATTCGAGCTAAGTCCTCAGGCTTCGGTTCAGGAACCAACAATAGCGGACAGTTCGCTTGGTGCAAAATGAGCTGACTGTGGCTACCCAAAAGCATCTCCTCAAGACGCGATCGTCTCCGCCGACCCATCACAATTAAATCTGCTCGTTCCGATTGTTTGGATACTGTTTCCGCAAACTTCCCATCAGTTGTTACATAATTGATTTCACATAGATGATTCAATGAACCAAAAATATGATGCAACTCCTGCAAACTTGTCACCGGGGCTAATGGGGATTCATCGCTGTCAGGATGGGTTTCGCTATAGGCTAGTTCTGGTTCTGTAATGTGCAATATCGTCAATTCAACTCCCGCATCTTTCATGGGGGTCAACAATGTTTTCAAGTAGTCCATAACTGCGATCGCAGTGGGAGAAATATCAGCAACAACTAAAATTTTCATTCAGATTCTCTTGTGAATTAGGGATGAATTGACTATGAATTAATTAAACTAATCTTCAATATCAAGCTGCCGATCGGCAATCTCTTGAATATTTTTGAAGTGCCCCGTTTTGCCAGCCCAGATTAAAGCGACGATCGAAACTAGACCAACCGGAACAATAACACCCACCAACGACCACACAACAATAGTTCCATCCCCCACCCCAAACCAACTGCCATGAACCATCGGTTCGGCCATCGATTTCATGGGTTCAGTCATCAATTGAACGATTATCATGATTGGACCTCTGCTTCAGTAGGATCAGGCGTTACTTTCCATGCTCCTAAGGATTGCACATAGTCGGTGAGTTCTTCCAATTCCCGATCGCTCAAATAATTGTAAGCGGGCATAATCGATTGTGCATTGTATTCACGGGGATTTTTAAAATGCCCAATCAAATACTCCCGTGCAAAATCACCCGAAGCCTTTCCCCATACCTGACCTTCATTACTCAAGTCTGGACCCTGACGAGACGTGCCCAACAAGTGAGGCAAATCATAGTAATAATCCCCCGCCTTCGACACCCCATAGGCATCCACCATATTCTGATCCGCCTTCACATTACGAACCTGTTGCGAATGGCAATAGACACAGCCCTCACGAACGTAGATATGTCGCCCTGCCTGTTCAGTGGGTGTGTAAGCGACTAATTTCGCTGAAGGTTGGGCAATATCACTGGCAAATACTGGACCCAAAACCAAGCCCGTAAAGGCTAATCCAAATAAAAATGACAATGCAACAATGATCGGAAATTCTCGAATAAATCTCATTAGGCAACTCCTTCATTCAAACTAACCGATTTCAAATCTTCCAACCTCTTACCATCATCACTGGGTGGTGAAGTCATTGTTTTCCAGATATTCCATACCAAAATCAATTGTCCAATCAACAACAAACCACCGCTTCCAGCCCGTGCGACGTTATACCAATAGCGAAGTTCAAGCACACCCTGTACGGAATTACCGTTAGCCCATTCCGAGCCTTCCAACCAGCCCAGCCAGCCCATTGACACAACATATCCAACAATTCCGATCGTGGTTAACCAAAAATGCCATTCCGCCAGAGTTCTAGAATATCCAAGCTTCAACGATCGTTCCAAATAAAAGTAAACAAAGGCCACTAGTCCGGCTAAACCAAACCCAACAAATCCTAGGTGAACATGGGCGATCGTAGTACTGGTAAAATGCAATTTTGCATTCAAATCCATGATCGCTAGAGCGCTACCCCAGAGCGAGGTTCCGACGTAGGACAAATAGGCAAAAATACTAAATCGATAGCTAATATCGCGCTTCATTACGCCCTGAGTTCCCCAAGCCGTTCCACCAAAGTTCACCATAGTAGAAATTGTGGGGATCAACATTGCGATCGAGGCCGTCACTGAAGCCGACATCACCCACATCGGCACCGGACCCCAAATTACATGGTGTCCGCCATTCCAAGGATAAAATGCGGCCAATGTCCAAAAGCCCAAAAATGAAATGGCATGACTATACAAAGGCTTGTTCAATTGCTTTGGCACAATGTAATACAGTGTTGCAAGCCCCAACGTCGTTAGCCATAGACCAAACAGATTGTGGCTATAAAACCAGTTGACGATCGCATCTTCAATCCCTCGAAACTTCATTACATTCCCCAAGGTGTAATAAATCGGGAAGGGAATGATTGCAAGCAGGACATACCAAAGCGACACATAGAGACGAGGTTCCTTGCGAACGGTAATGGTGGAGAATATATTACCAGCGATCGAAATTTCCAATAGCCCGACCATCATGTCAAAGGGAAACGGCATCTCTTCATACTCTTTTCCCTTGCTAAATCCCATCAAAATAGCCAGGACTCCACCCGTTAAATTCAGGTTCCAAGCCCAAGCCGTCAGGACTCCGAGGGTTTCTGAATAGAGCGCCGTCTGGGTCAAGCGTGGCACCATATAAAACGCTGCACCCAAGTAGCCCATGCTCATGAACCCGAAGATCCCAATATTCACGTGGACAGGTCGCAATCGACCGTAGGCTAGGGCCGGAATGCCCTGCAAAAATTCAGGATAAAAAAGTTTTACAGCCTCGATTACGCCAATGCTCGCCGCTACCACCATCCAGAACACGCCGGAGAATAGCCACGTTTGCATGGCGTAGTCCCGCCGCTCTAGGGCTGGGATTGCAATCATTTGAGGAAAATTCAGACGATCGTTGCTCGAAGACAACGCCGGAGCCGTTGTTGAGACTGGGGAGGTTGTCATATTAGGGTTCAACTGATTGCAGTTTTGTTAAGGAACAGTTACATACGGTAAGTAGTTACGTTTCTATATGATTCCTATTGTAACGATGAATAAAGTGCCCTGGACGCTTAGACCATCCGTCAAAGGTGATGATTTCCTTAAGTATTGTTCAAGCTTCAACTCATCTCTAGGGGCGATCGTTTCTCTAATCAAACTAATCAACGGATACCCGGATGCCCCCAGCCTGACAATCACGCAACCAGGTTTTAATGGCTTGGCCCATGATACTTTGGCTGCTTTCGCGAGGTGGAGTAATGGTGTTCACACGCGGGTATGAACTGATACGGGTAAAGCTTTGGGAGAGCTTCCAGCCTTGGTGGGTCCGGACAAGGAACAGCCAGTGATATTGCTGAAATGAAGTGGTTTTTTGATTGAAGGTTTGGCGTTCTAGGGTTGTGATAAAAAGCTGGTGGAGGTTAGGGTCTGGAACTTGGTGGGGATCAGATAATTTTATGGGTTCTAGATCGGGTTGACTGGCGATGATGACTTGGCTCATTTCTGGAACTTGAAAGCGAGTGCTATTTTTCAGGGCTGCGCGATTCGCATAGCTGGGTAAATCACGAACTAAACGTTTAGCCAAGGGTCCGATCGCAGTGGGACAGGCTTGTTTGTTTGGGATGGCGATGGGCGCGATCGGGGGCGCAGCCGTAAAAATCATGGGGTTAAGAACGCATGGGGGAATAGGGCGCAGGGTTTTGTAACTAGGCAAGCCGAGACTTGATGGGTTATGCCCCTACGAATTGTGGGTTAAATCATTGACAATTTTCTCGAAGGCAGCGGCGGGATCGTCAGCGGCAGTAATAGGACGACCAATGACTAAGTAACTGGCTCCGGCTTCGATCGCATCCCTTGGAGTCATGGTGCGCTGTTGATCGCCTCGGTCTGCCCCAACAGGACGTACACCAGGACAGACCAGTAGAAAATCTTGGCCGCACACCGATCGTAACGTCTTCGCTTCTTGGGGAGAACAAACAATTCCCGATAGACCAGCTTGGTGAGCCAGTTTAGCCATCGCAACCGTATAGTCTGTGACGTTCAGCCTGCTGTGTAGTTCTTGAGTCAGACTGTCCTCGCTGATGCTGGTGAGTAAGGTGACGGCGATAATTTTGGGAGGGGTGAGACCCGCGATCGTGGCTGCATTTTGGGCGGCATCTTGGGCACGGCGCAGTCCAATGGATCCATTGACGGCGTGAACTGTGAGTAAATCGACCCCGTAACGCGCAGCAGATGCGCAGGCTCCAGCGACGGTGTTGGGAATGTCATGAAATTTGAGGTCGAGGAAGATTTTTTTGTCTTTACGTTTAAGCGTGTCAAGCAGACGTTCTCCGGTAGCAACGAAGAGTTCGAGACCTACTTTCCAAAAGGTAACATCGGGGAGCCGATCGATTAACTCTAGGGCTACGGCTTCTGTGGGTACATCCAGCGGGACAATAATACGATCGATCGGCTTCATGGGAAATTCTGGGAAGAGCGATTTTATTATAGGCTGGGATCTTAAGGTTGGAAGGTTGGGCAATTTTGAGGGACAACGCCATAATCTTTGACCAATCTTTGACTTGGAGTGGAAGTGTCACCTAATGGCTCGTGTACTATTGTCAAACCCATTGTCAACACGATGATCCTCTCCCCATGACTTTCCCCGCCTTCGATGAATTTTGTCAACTTGCAACTCAGGGAAACTTTGTCCCCGTGTATCAGGAACTTGTGGCCGATCTTGATACACCCGTTTCGGCTTGGTATCGGGTCTGTCGCGATCGGCCCTACAACTTTTTACTAGAATCCGTCGAAGGCGGCGAGTCGATCGGTCGCTACAGTTTCCTCGGTTGCGATCCATTGTGGATTATGGAGGCGCGAGGAAATCGAACAACGCAGACCTATCGCACGGGCGAGGTCAATGTTTTTGAAGGCGATCCGTTTAAAGCATTATCCGATTGCCTTGCTCCAGTGCGCCCCGTCAAGGTGCCAGAATTACCGTCGGGAATTGGTGGATTATTTGGGTTTTGGGGCTATGAATTAATTAATTGGATTGAGCCAAAAGTAACTATCCATCCCATAACAGCCGACGATTTGCCCGATGGTCTCTGGATGCAGATTGATAGTTTGCTTATTTTTGACCAGGTGAAACGTAAAGTCTGGGCGATCGCCTATGCAGATTTGCGAGATGGCGATCTGAAAGGTGCCTATGAACGTGCCTGCGATCGGGTATCTAAATTAGTAACAAAATTCCAAAGTCCACTGAGTGATGATGCCAAACAATTTCATTGGAACTCACAGCCAACGGGTGAATTAACCATTGAAAGCAATTTCACCAGAGCTAGCTATTGCGAAGCCGTCGAAAAATCCAAAGCCCATATCAAAGCGGGCGACATTTTTCAGGTGGTCATTTCTCAGCGGTTTTCAACAGAATTCAAAGGCGATCCCTTCCATTTATACCGATCGTTGCGCCTCGTCAATCCTTCGCCCTACATGGCCTATTTCAATTTTAAAGATTGGCAAATTGTCGGATCAAGTCCAGAAGTGATGGTCAGGGCGGATCATACAAGTGATGGAACCAACAAAATTGCAACCGTCCGACCGATCGCAGGCACCCGAAAACGGGGCAAAAATGAAGCTGAAGATCTAGCGCTAGAAAAAGACCTGATGGCGGACCCCAAGGAAGTCGCAGAACATGTCATGTTGGTCGATTTGGGCCGGAATGATTTGGGCCGGGTTTGTGTGAATGGCAGCGTCAAGGTTGATGAACTGATGGTAATTGAACGCTATTCTCGCGTGATGCACATTGTTAGTAATGTAATTGGGACATTGCGCCCCGATCAAACGGCCTGGGATTTACTAAAAGCCTGTATTCCAGCGGGAACCGTCAGCGGTGCGCCAAAAATTCGGGCGATGCAAATCATTAATAACCTCGAACCTTGCCGACGTGGGGTTTATTCTGGCGTGTATGGCTACTACGACTTTGAAGGTCAATTGAATAGCGCGATCGCCATTCGGACCATGATTGTGCAACCGAATGAGCAGGGAACCCGCACTGTTAGTATTCAAGCCGGGGCGGGGCTAGTGGCGGATTCGATCCCAAATAGTGAGTACGAAGAGACGTTAACTAAAGCGCGAGGCGTAATGGATGCGATCCGCTGTCTAGAATAGTCCTTCCCCCCATAAATCCAAATTCCAATCACCGTAGGGGCATGGCTCGCCGTGCCCCAAACCTAACGAAAAATCAAACAAACTCGACACACTCCTAAGTTACCCCGATCGTAAAACCAGTATAGAAAATCATAAAAAAGCCCGACTGAACTACTTCAATCGGGCCGTTCTAATTATGAATTTCCGTTAGTTCTTACTGGCCGCGATCGCACCTGCCAACAGAGGCAACGTTGCCACATCAACCGGAGACATTACAGGAACAAAACTAGGAATTTCCACTTTTGCATCTTGCTTCGTCAGCTTATTGTATAAACGCTGAGTATTCGGGAAGTTTGCCGCAGGAAGCGTGAGATAGCGGTTGTATGGCACCACGTCTTCACCAAATGCCTGAGCATATTCCGGTGTTTCAACCATTGCCGTCACAAAGGCTTTCAAACCTTTAGTGGATAGGATTTGGTTATATTTACGAATCTCAAGCTGATCTAAGGGAGCACGACCAAGGAAATGCTTAGTCCCAAGTTCAATCACTTTAGTATTCGGATAAGGCGTATAGAATTCCTTGAGGTAAAGCTTGGAAGAACCAAGGTTCTGAATAAACTCGCGCAGGGTAATTTCACCATTCCGTAGTCGGCTTTCCAGGGAAACGAATTCCTTTTCAGCAACATACGGTGCGATGTCTCGCTCAAACACTTGACGATAAGCCGCACCGATGACCACTTCGATGTTCGCTTTTTCTGACAAGTTGGTGAGTTTAAACACCTTAGTTTGTTCGCGTTTTTTGCTAACGCCTTGAGCGATCCGGTTCATTTGATCCGGAATCGCCCGATCGCCGCCCACAGAACCCAGTTCAATGAACCGTTCAGGTCCAGGCGCTGGAGCAGTCTGTGCCATCCCCCGATCGCCAATGGTTCCAATCCGATTCATCCGAGCCGAGTAGCCCGCTGCGGTCACATAGCGCTCATAAGGAACCGTATCCTCAGAGAAACTGCTGTAATACTCTTCAGTATCCAAAATCGCATCAACAACGGCATAGAAGCCCTTCTTGGCGGAAATATCGAAATACTTATTAGTCTCATTCCGACCATAAGTCGGACGACCCAGCAAACGACGATGGAGATACTCGATCGCCTTCATCACATAGAGCGGTGTCCAATACATTTTCAGGTAGACACTGGACTTCGCCAACCGACGAATGAACTCACGAACCGTAATCTCGCCGTTCTCCAGCTTAATTTCGTCCACAGTCAATCGCTGTCCCGAATATAAATCACGACCAAAGACTTGGAAGTAACAAGCTTTAATCAGCTTCTGAGCCGAGCTTTCAGAAAATTTAACGCTTACGCCTTGGCTAGACGGAGAATTAAACGACCCGACTCCTTTACGAGAAATCCCTGTAAAACTGGGCTGCTGGTCAAACTTAAAGACCTTTGGTCCAAGACTACCGGGATTAACACCGCGCGCGGCTGGGTTGCTGACTTGGTTGTTGATACCGGGACCACGGGTAATCAGCAAACGACGAGTGTCTTTGCCAAAGGGAGCCGGGTTGCTGTTGGGATTGCGGGTCTCCTTGGGGAAAATTGCACCAAACTGGTTCTCGATCGGGTCATTCCCACGACCATAAACATGTTGCTCAGGCAACGGTTGATCATAAGCTGCAAACGTTGTAATGAACTGAGGCACCTTACGGAACGGAGCGCTGTAGTTAAACAGATCTTGCTGTGGTCCCCAATTTCGGCATTCTTGTGCTTCTTGTCCCAATCCACGCAAGTACGGAACCGTCTCTTCACCGAAATAATCCCCGTACTCATTCGAGTCTACCAATGCATCAACCAGCTTGCCTAAGCCGCCAGCCGAGACGATCGAGAAGTACTTCTGAACTTCCTCGCGAGACGATGGACCCCGACCCAGAATATGCTTAAACGCGAGTTCCAGAGCGCGGCTGTTAATAAAGGGCAGGAAGAACTGGCTGCGATAGAGTGGCGATTTACAAAGGCGACGAACAAACTCCTTCATGGAGATTTCGCCGTTCTTAACCCGAGATTCTAGGTCAGAAACACTCTGAGAATAGGCTTTGGTGATATCACGCTCAAAGATTTGACGGTAAGCCGCTTTGATCACATCATTTTTTTCAACCCCAGACAGACCCGTCTTCATGACAAACTTCTGGCGGCGTTCTGACGCATTGAAGTAAATCTGAGGCAATGACAGACCTTGTAAGTCTTTGGAGGTCCGCTGACGAACTTTGTTCGAGGGGGTGGGGGCACGGAATTCATTGATCAAAATCGTGAAATATTGATCAATGATTTCAGATGCTTGAGCATCATTTTTAAAGTAGGACAACGATGCAGAAGCCATTTCTTGGAGGGCAACGATCGTGGCCGCAGTCGAACAAGCCGCTTCGATAATGTCGCGCAATCCCCGAGTGTTCACTTCAATGATGCTGGGGTCGCCCGCAACAATGGCGTAGGTGACATACCGCAAGAACCAACTCATGTCCCGCAAGGACTTGGTCATATTCCCAGGACCGTAACGTCCCACGTTAATCGGACGAAATCCGGGTGGAATAGGACCGCTACTGGAGGTAAACGCAGCCTTGAGTCCACCGAGTCCTTTGCCGCCGCCGGATGGCTGAGGATAGGAGTCTGTCCCGAGTTTCATCCCTTCGCGGGGCGTGAGGACAGTGCCTGCGATCGTCATGATGGGCGCTTCCACGGGTTTCTCTAGGAACGCCATGGGTGAACCACCCGTAAAAATTCGATTGGCCGCACGGGACACAATCAGCTCCGAGTACTTCGTCAAAACCTGGGCGATTTCAATTCGCTTTGCACCGGATGCAAAGTACTGAATAAGCTGATCGAGTTCCCCTTTTGCCGGAAAGCGATCTTGCTGTTCGGCTTGGGAAATCGTGGTTAGAGCGACGGTTTGATAGAGTTGTGGGCGGGCCAAAGAGCTTCCACCACTTGCCTTAACACTCATTGGATTCTAAAGCTCCCTACGGATCGTTAACAGCATTGAAGTCTGACTGCCGCTTGGGATAGCCATGAATCCTCTCTATAAAAGAGGCTCCAACCCCAGGGCAAACCTATTGAACATACATTAGAACGTTTTTGAACCCGACAAGCTGTTTGTAAACAACTGTGACAAAGCTTCTAGACGCACTTTCAGATACTCAATTTTAGAGAGCCAGGGGAATCGTGATGAGAATCTCGATACTTTTCGTTACATTTTTACGATTTGCATAGCAGTTCAAAAACTCTCAGAAAACAATCATTCTGGAGCGTTTCAACAACTGTGGGAAAATACTGGGGAATGTAAGATTTTGCTGCTGTATCCTAACTAAAGTTCTATGTTCTAAGTATATTTCAGTTTTTGACGTTACTCGCGAGTCGCCCATGACCTCCACGATCGCAGCCACTAGTGCTCTCGATGCATCTCTGGATGCCTTAAGTCTGAATATCGTTCCAGATGCAGAACACCTAGACAACATCAAAACCCAGCTTGATCTGGTTCTTTTGGCTATTGAATCCATCACCAACATCAGTTCAGAAGCGATGCTTCAAGCGGCATTGGATTTAGGATTAGAGTCCATAGTGGCCGATCGTGTATCCCTGTGGCGACTGCGCCAATCAAACCCCCAGCGCAAGGGTCAAAGCGGTCGAAAAAAACTGGATGTCGAAGAAGCTCGCGCCCTCACCCTGATTAGCTGCCATTTAGCTAAAGCTCATAACAGTGAAATTCGCCATGCGATTGGCTTGCTGGAAGAGCTTACGGAACAAAACCGAGCACCCCATCAAGACCCAATTCTGGGGGACTACCTAGATAAATTTCAAAATACCTACCAAGATCGTATGGACAATGCAGATCTCCCCACGCCCGACCTGCTTACACACTTGGCCCTAAAACTATTGATTGATCTATTGTTTTATAGCGGCAACCAAGGCTCTAGGCGGCTGTGGTCAGCTTTGCTCGATCGATCCCTTATCTAAAATTACTTTCCCACGCCGCCGTTCTGGTTCCCGTTTAAGGAATTTGATACGTTAGACTAGCATCGATAATCCCTGAGATTATTATCTCGCAGCCCAACTTTTCCGCCGCAGTTGTTTCTACCATTTGCCATGACTGTTTCCCCCAAGACTGAACCCAATCTGTCGGCGCTCACAACCTTGGCTAGTCCTGAATGGACCATACTGCGGCAGTACAGTGCACCCACCTGTAGGTTGGAAATCTCCGCCAACCCCTCAGCCCTGTCGCATTGGGCAAAGAAACTTGCTCTTAAAAATCAGCGGTTTCTACTTAGATTTGAGGATCCGCGTGTCAGTGAAGACCAATGGACCACACTACGAGGCGATCGGTTCAAACTAGAAGCACTAACCGAGTCCGTTGCAGCTTACGTCCAAACCTTCCTCAGTCAATCCCAAAGCCTGAAGCGCTCGGAAGATAGCGACGATCTGACGGGTGTTGTTCTACCAGAATTTTCCAACCAACGCATCTTTCTGCAACCCAAAGGCTTACTGGCCCACACCCTTTACCTTGGTCCGATCGCCGCAGACCTTTCCACAAAAACCATCATTCTGTCATGCACTCAGCTTGCAGACCTGGCATCTGTCTTAGATGAACACAGCATCGAGACCTTAGCTCTACCTACGCTTAATCGAGATACCGCTTGGATGCGATCGCCCATAGCTTGGGGCAAAATTGCCGCACTATCATTACTTTCCGTCGGAGTCACCGCAACTGTCCTAAGACAATTTGACTCAAAGCCCACCCCTACTCTAACTGCATCCCAAGCCAGGGATCAGCGCCTCACCCCGCCGTCTATTCCACAACCCACGCCCACTATTCCCATTTTAGTGCAGCCCAATACTCTGCCTGGAATACAAGCGCCTGGGATGCAAGTCCCGCCGATCGCCGTTAACCCGAATTCGCCCCCTACCAATTCCGTCACCGTTGACCAAAACATACCTCCGACTTCAAACCCCTCAGACACAGCGGACAACCCCAAAGGCAACGGGCTAAATCTGAAAATTGCCCCTCAACCCGATGCTCCTCAACCTGTTGTTACTCAGCCTTCAAACAACAAATTAACCCCGTCAAAGGAGCCTTCTAACAGTCAGCCCCAAACGGGAAAAAGCGAATCTTTGGCACTCACGCGGAACAGCGCTCCGATCGCCCCACTGCCTGGGTCCAGAATGTCCCCAAGTCCAAGTTCAGGAGCAGACAGCAATCCTGTTCCGCCAGCAGATCTGACGGTTCAAATTGGAGCGATCCAGTCCAACGTTCCAACACAATGGACTCCGCCTGAAAAATTTGCTGGGGACACAACTTATCTAATGAGAGTATCTGCTGCCGGAACCGTTATTTCTGTGGCTCCAGAAGGACAAGCTTTGCCTGCGGCTCAAGCAATTTTGCCGGAAAATGGTAAGACGATCGCGCCCCCACTCCCTAGAGATAGCGAAGCCTACCGAGTTCGCATTTTCTTCTACGCAAATGGCGAGGTAAGCGTAAAAAGAGCGTACTGAAGACTTGCCTTAGAAGGGAAGATAGACCGATCGTGAAGGGGACTCAGTAACAAGCTAATCCTGTGGGGTTGGTACCTCTATTACTTGACTGGATTGAGAATTCACGTCAGACTGAGAAAGACGATTCTGGTGACCATAATGGAGACCCTTGAATTTGTGATCTATCCCGATGGTCGAGTCCAGGAAAAAGTCACTGGAATTACTGGATCTTCCTGTGCAGAAGTGACTGCCGCCATCGAAGCTAAGCTCGGTCTAGTTCTTGAACAGCAAACTACGTCCGAATATTTCGCTCAACATCAGGCTCTTGTAAGTTTTGTTCCAAACAATGCTCAGGATTCATCCGTGAGCAACTGGTAGTCTGGTTCTGTCGATTAATTGCTTTCTGTGCCCACCCCTCACACGTCCTCCACAATGTCACATTTTAGCCAAATTAAAACGCAGCTTCGTAGTCTTCCCACGCTGAAAACAGCACTCTCAGATCTAGAGATGGATTATAAAGAAGGTCCTTGCCCCGTGCGCGGATACAAAGGGATGACTCAGACCGCCGAACTTGTCATTGAGCAGGAAAATGGATACGACATCGGTTTTGTCTGGAACGGAGTGTCCCACGAGATGGTCACTGACCTCCAGTTTTGGAACCAGACTAGCTCGGTCGATCGTTTCCTAAAGCAGATCACTCAGCGCTACGCCTACAACACTATTCTCCAAGAAACTTCGCAGCAGGGCTTTAATGTAGCTGAGCAGCAGCGATCGGAAGATGGCACCATACGCCTCGTGCTTCAACGTTGGAGTGCTTAGCATAGAGCTGTTCTTAGTTTCTCAGTTTAGAAGGTGTGAAGCTGATGCCTGAATTCTCTCCACAGTTTTCGTCTAGTGAAAACAACGATTTCCCAGAGCGGTCGGGCTTAGAGCCTGAGCTGGGCGCTCAAGGTAGAGATTTGGACGGACGATCGGGCTGCGAGCCAGAACTTGGGGGCATGTTAGCCCAGCGGGGAGTGTATGTAGATGAAGGAACCTGTATTGGTTGCCGCTACTGCTCCCATGTGGCTCGGAATACGTTTTATATTGAACCGGACTATGGACGATCGCGGGTGATTCGTCAGGACGGTGATTCGGAAGATCTAATCCAAGAAGCTATAGAAACATGCCCAGTTGATTGTATTCACTGGGTTCAGTACGAAGATCTGAAGCTGCTAGAAGATGAGCGTCAATACCAAACGCTACAGCCAGTTGGAATGCCCTGCGACCCCTCACTACAAGTCGTGGGTGCGCGAAACGCGAAGCTTAAGCGGCAGAAAAAGTCACAGCGATAAACACGGCGAAAATTCAAAGTAGCTGATCCTCTGATAAATTCTCTGATTCGGTTAATAGGTCTTCTAAATATTGTGACTCAGAATCCAATACGGTCAAAGGTTCCCCTGTTGCGATCGGGGTCTGAATGACAAACGGCAATTGTGCCCCGCTTAATCCCCGCTTAATCCGTTCAGGCGACTCATTAAACAGGACAAACAAGGGATAAATCTTATCCGTGCCTTCATTGAGCATGTGCTGATAATGCAGTGGAAAAATCCACTCGTAGTCTGTCGCAAGTAAAACCTGTGTCTGTCGCCAACGGCGCAGGAGATCCGAGAGATCCTCATCAGGACGATGAATGAAAACAAAAATTTCGCGACCAGTCTTAATTTTCCAATCGGGATCACACATCAACAACGCCACATCACAAGGCAATTGAATGGCTTCAGATACCGTTATTGCACCTGATGAAACTCCAGCCATTGGCTGAGACTTGCGCAGCTTCACGATGGGAAGCGGCATGGTAATCAAACTCTCTTCCGATCGTCGCATACTTGGCATGAGTTCCAAGTACGGACGATGTAGGCGAAGCAGCTCGATAGCATCTAGGGTCGAGCTGTAGAGTGATAACAGTTCTTCATAATCTTCTTTCTGGACGGTCATGGTTTTGAATACTAGCCTAATTTCTCGAATACTTTGAACATCGGCAAATACATTGCCAGCAAAATAGAACCGACCATTCCTCCTAGGAGGAGAATCATAATCGGCTCCATGATACTAGTCAGCGCTTTCACGGCTTGTTCGATTTCATCTTCATAGAAGTCCGCCACTTTCATTAGCATCTTGTCAAGTTCTCCAGTTTCCTCGCCAATGCTAATCATTTGAATTGCCATAGAAGGGAACACTTGTGCCTTCTGAAGGGCAAGACTAATCATACCGCCGTTCTGAATTTCGTATCGCGCCTCATCCACCGCCCCTGAAATCACCACATTACCCGCCGTATCTCGGACAATTTCAAGACAAGTCAAAATCGGAACGCCCGATCGGGTCAGTGCTCCAAAAGTACGACAAAATCTGGCTGTTGCGGTTTTCTGAATCAAATCACCAAATAGTGGCATTTTCAAAAACACCCGATCCATCGTTTCACGACCAACACGGGTACTGTAATAACGTTTGTAAGAGAAGGAGATTAAGGGCACAGCAACCACCAAAATAATCACATTTGGACTTCTCAAGAAATTACTAATGTCGACCATGGCTTGAGTAAAGGCCGGTAAGTCAGTCCCGATGTCCTTAAAAATTCCGGCAAAAACCGGAATAATAAAAATCGTCATCGCCAAAAATATGACCGTCGCCAAGCCTCCAACGACTACCGGATAGGCCATGGCTGACTTGATTTGGTTTTGTAGTCGAGCGGTATCTTCTAGCAGCTTAGCTAATCGATCGAGTACTTCATCCAAAACTCCGCCAACTTCCCCAGCCTCAATCATACTCACATACAGATTATCAAAGGATTCAGGATGTTTCCGCATCGCCTCAGATAGGCTGACTCCCTCCTGAATTTCCGTCCCGATCGCAGTCAGAGCGATCTTGAATTTAGGATTTGTACATTGCTCTGACAACACGCCCAACCCACGAACCATCGCAACCCCAGCGCTCGTCAGCACTGAAAACTGCCTAGAAAAAATTGCTTTATCCTTGACTGTAACTTTCACCATGGAGGTTTGAAATTTTTTCAGATCAAAACTGATCGCACCCCCACTTTGCTTCAACTCCTGAACCAATAAACCTTGCTCACGGAGATTGGATCGAGCTTCCGCCATGTTTGAAGCGGTAATCTTTCGTTTAACAAGACTTCCTTGTGCATCTCGAACGCGGGCGACAAAGGTTGGCATGAGTTATGAGTCCGTTATGAATCAAGATTGATGTTGAGTTGAGGCAGTCTGAATTTGCTAGATTCAACAGTACTAAATGCGTCAGTTCAGTGCGTCAGTAAATGCATCAAATAGAAATACCCTATCTAGAATTTTGACGCATTGTTTTGACGCACTATGAAAATGTACGGTGAAAACGAAGAGCTATTACCGCGCAGCCGCTGGTACTGCTCCTCCAATTAATCGCTGCAATTCATCCGGACGTGAGCTTTTAGATGCGGCGGCTTCAAAGGTGATTAAGCCTGCCTTGTATTGATCAGCCAGAACTTTCTCTAGTGTGACCATTCCCAGTTTACCGCCCGTTTGAATAGCCGAATAAATCTGAGCCGTTTTTCCTTCTCGGATCAAGTTAGAAATAGCCGGAGTCACAATCATGATTTCTTGCGCCATGACTCGACCATATTCGCCGGGTTTGACGTTTTTCTTTGGCACCAAGGTCTGGCTGAAGACCGCAACCAAGGAGTTGGAAAGCTGTACTCGGACTTGAGTTTGACGTGAAGCCGGGAATACATCAATCATCCGATCGACCGTCTGGGAGGCTGAGCTGGTATGCAAGGTTCCAAACACGAGGTGTCCCGTTTCAGCGGCACTAATGGCCAGTGAAATGGTTTCTAAATCTCGCATTTCCCCCACCAGAATAATATCTGGATCTTCCCGAAGCGCCGCCTTGAGAGCATTCTCAAAGCTTTTTGTATCTTCTCCCAGTTGACGCTGGTGAATCAGACTTTTGACAGGTTCGTACACAAACTCGATCGGGTCTTCAACGGTCAGAATATGCTCCGATCGGGTGCGATTGATCAAGTCGATCATGGCGGCTAGAGTTGTGGTTTTGCCGGATCCCGTTGGTCCTGTCACCAGGATCAGTCCACGGGGTTTCTCAGACATTTCTCGGACAATATCAGGTAAACCAAGCTTCTCGAAGTTAGGAATTTTTGAACTCAGCGCTCGTAGACAAGCCGCATAGGTGCCTCGATCTTTGTAGACATTGACCCGGAACCGTGCCAAACCTCGAACACCGTAGGAACAATCTAGCTCCCAGTTTTGTTCTAGATTTTTACGCTGGGTGTTATTCAACATGCTGAAGATCAAGCGTTGGCATTCTTCCGAACTCAGCACCTGATCACCGATCGGCTGCAAATGTCCACTAATACGGAAATAGGGCGCAAGTCCGGCTGTTAGATGTAAGTCAGAACCTCCCATTTCAATGAGCTGCTCCATCAAATCTTCAATCATCAATTCCATGCATTCTCTCCTATCAAAACTGAACTATCGTTTTACGCTTCAGATTCCATTGCAAAAATCTTACCGCTTGACCTTGAAAATTGGTCTTGAGAACTAGTCTTGAAAACGCGGCGTTAGACAGTATGGACAGTCTAGCCATTCTTGTTTTAGCTCTGCACTACAGGTCCGACAGGATAGAACACTTTTCCGTTTCGATCGCATTTCAGCCTCTAGCCCCGTGTCGGTGAATGTCACCCGCTCAACCTCTTCAAGAGTCGTCATCCCTTGACGGACTAAGTTAAGACTGTAAGCTAACAGCGTTTGCATCCCTTCCTCGATTGCAACCTCCTTGATTTGGTCACTGGGTGTCCCCTGGCTGATCAACGTTTGTAGGCGCTCTGTAATTCTCATCACTTCATACACCCCACAGCGACCTTTGTACCCATTACCAGTACATTTTTCGCAGAGATTTTTTTCGGCGCGGGCAGACTGAATCTCTTGAGGGGTCAGAGTATTAGCTCGATACAGAGTCAGTTGCGTGTCTCCAGCGGCGGTGAGGCCAAAACGTCCGAGTTCTTCTGGGGTGGGTGTATAGGGAATACGACATTCACTGCAAACCCGACGGACCAGACGCTGGGCAACCACCCCTAGCAACGCACCGGAGACCATGAAAGGTTCAACACCCATTTCATCGAGACGCGCGATCGCACCTGCTGCATCATTAGTGTGGAGCGTGGTCAGTACCAAGTGACCCGTTAGCGCTGCCTCAATAGCAGTTTTAGCAGTTTCTCGGTCACGGGTTTCTCCCACCAAAATGACATCGGGATCTTGACGCAGGAAAGCTCGCAGAATAGCCGCAAAATCCATGCCCTTTTCCCGAATCACTTGCACTTGGGTTAAGCCAGGAAGCGTGTACTCGATCGGATCTTCGGCAGTACTGATATTCACCCCTGGATCATTGCGCTCAGCCAGTGCGGAGTAGAGGGTTGTGGTTTTTCCCGAACCCGTTGGACCTGTGACCAAAATCAAGCCAAAGGGACGACGGACCATGTCTTGAACCATTTCCAGCGATTCCTTGTCTTGGATCAGGTTATCAAGACCAAGCTGCGTGACAGAGTTATCAAGAATCCGTAGAACGACTTTTTCGCCATGTTTACTGGGTAAGGTATTGACCCGGAAGTCAATTTTGCGACCATCGAAAACCCGACGAATTCGTCCATCCTGGGGCGCTCGACGTTCTGCAATGTCAAGCTGGGAGATAATCTTGAAACGGGCCGTTACCGCAGGAATGATTTTCTTAGGCAGAGAATCAAAGGCGAGTTGTAGGACACCATCTTTACGGAACCGAATGCGCAATTCTTCTTCCTGCGGCTCTACATGAATGTCGGAGACCCCAAGCTGTAGGGCTTTGATCAGGATTTTATTCACTAGGGCTAC
>JAYVUU010000088.1:0-24454 GCA_043787635.1 Synechococcales cyanobacterium
CCCCTTGGAGTCTGAAACCCGTACCAAAAATTCCCTACGAGGAAGGTATTCAGACCTTGATGGCGGCGATCGAACAGTTTGACATGAACTATGCGCGTCGGGCGGAAGAATTTTTCGTCAACAACTGGGTAGATGCAACGGTGCGGCCCGGTAAGCAAGGTGGGGCATTCTGTTGGTACATTCACGGCAAGCATAGTTATTTGCTGCAATCCTATACTGAAGACCACAGTTCACTATTTACACTGGCTCACGAAATGGGGCACGGGTTACATTTTTCCTGGATCGCCGATCGGCAGAGCTATTTCAACAGTATGCCGCCTATGCTTTCAGCAGAAATTGCTTCGACATTCAATGAATTGCTGTTGCTAGATTATTTATTAAAACAGGCCGAAGGGGATAAAGAATTAACCAAAACCTTAATTACTCGTCAACTCGAAGATCAGCTAAGTCTTCTGTTCCGCCAAAGTACTATCAGCCAACTAGAACGTCTGATTCACGATCGGGCGACTCAAGGAACGTTTGATGCGGCTTTTGTAAATCAAGCTTGGATGGAGTTGTATAAAAAACTTTGCGGGGATGCGGTGGAGCTTTTACCCGAGCATCAATACGATTGGGCAAGAATTGGTCATATTTTTTTCAAACCTTTTTATTGTTATCAATACACCGCTTCTACTATTGTCAGTTTGGCCTGCTATCAAAAGTATCTTGAGGTTGGGAAAGCCTTCATTCCAGGATATTTAGAATTACTTTCCGTAGGTGGCAGTATGGATCAAGTGGAGGCACTGAAAAAGTATGTTGGCGTAGATTTGGAAGATGTTGCGACCATTCGTGGAGCATTGCAGTATGTAGAACGGTTAATCGATCGCTTGGAGGAGTCGATCGATTAACCAGCAACACCTTAAGCAATTCCAACCTGAATTTGCCCATCTATTACACGGACAGGAAAGACGGAGACACTCACCGACTCATCATCTAGGCATTCGCCCGTAATCAAACTAAAGTTCTGCTTATAAATAGGGGATGCGACTTTTGGAATCCCTTGCCGATCGCCGACAATGCCGCGAGACAAGACGTAGGCATTACTAAAGGGATCATAGTTAGAAATAGCAAAGACTTGATCGCTAACTCTAAAGATAGCAACTTGTTGGTTATTCACCAATGCACAAACACCTGTATTAGGAATAATACGAGTGAGGGGACAAACGGTTTGCCATTGAGAAACGGTTGAAAAATCTAGTGGAGACATTGTTGGGATTATAGTTTGGGGCATGGGGTATTGATGAGAATGGTGAATCCTTTTAGCATTGAAACCCGATCCCCCTAGCCCCCTTGAAAAGGGGGAACAAGAGAAAACCTTATTTCATAGTCCCCCTTTTTAAGGGGGATTTAGGGGGATCGTTACTATGCAATAACCGATCGTTCTTCCGATCGTTCGTGGTCAAACGGGGGGCGAACTTGACCGCGTTCTTCGACTCGCATTAAACTCGGGTCAGGACTATCTACATTCACAAAGTGATTAAATCTCTGGAGTTTCTCTGGGTCTGCGATCGTGGTTTTCCATTCACAAGCATAGGTCTGAACTTGATAGGCCATTTCAGCTTCCAATTCAGCACAAATACCCAAGGAATCGTGAATGATTACTTGTTTGAGATAGTCAAGTCCGCCTTCCATTTTATTCAGCCAAGTAGCCGTTCGTTCTAGTCGATTTGCTGTGCGGATATAGAACATTAGGAACCGATCGATATACTGTATCAGTGTTTCTTTGTTCAAATCTTCTGCAATCAATTGTGCATGTTGAGGACGAATCCCGCCATTGCCGCAAACATAGAGGTTCCAGCCCTTTTCAGTGGCAATGATTCCAAAATCTTTACTTTGCGCTTCAGCGCATTCTCGCGTACAGCCCGAAACTGCTGATTTGAATTTGTGGGGTGCGCGCAGTCCTCGATAACGTAGTTCAACTTCGATCGCTAAACTCGTTGAATCCTGAACTCCGAAACGACACCAGGTACTGCCCACACAAGACTTCACTGTCCGTAGAGCTTTCCCGTAGGCATGACCCGATTCAAACCCGGCATTCACCAAACGCGACCAAATCAAGGGGAGTTGATCAACTCGTGCCCCTAACAAGTCAATTCGTTGTCCGCCAGTAATTTTGGTATACAGGTTGAAATCGCGCGCTACTTCGCCAATCACAATCAGCATAGTAGGCGTAATTTCACCGCCCGGAATTCTGGGAATAACTGAATAGGTGCCGTCTTTTTGAATATTCGCAAGGAATGCATCATTAGTGTCCTGTAACCCGGCATGAGTTGGCGTTAAAACGTAATCATTCCAAGCCGAGGCCAGAATGGAGCCGATCGCAGGTTTACAAATTTCACAGCCGCTCCCGCTTCCATGCCGATCGAGTAATTCATCAAAGGTTTTAATTTGATGAGTCCGAATCAGTGAATAGAGTTCTTGGCGGGAGAATGCAAAGTGTTCACAAATATCTTTTTTGACTTCAATCCCTGCGGCCTTGAGTTCGGCTTTAAGTAAATCAGTGACTAGAGGAACGCATCCCCCACAGCCTGTTCCCGCGTTTGTACATTTTTTGACCGCACCAATATCAGTTAAGCCTTGATCTTGAATAGCACTACAAATTTGAGCTTTGGTCACATTGTTACAAGAACAGATTTGCGCGGTGTCGGGTAAACTTTCCACACCCATAGAGAAGCTTGAACCACCTTCACGAGGTGGCATGAGCAAATCTTCAGGATGGGGCGGAAGAACGATCGCATTCTGAACGAGTTGTAATAAGTTGCCATATGCTGATGCATCACCAATTAGAATGCCACCGAGCAACAATGAACCTGATTCATTCACGACCAGCTTCTTATAGGTACCATTGATCGAATCTTTAATGGCGATTTCCTTTGACCCTGGAGTCTTAGCAAATGCATCACCAAAGCTTGCAACATCAACCCCCAACAACTTCAATTTAGTGGACATATCTGCGCCCGTAAATTGATTGCTTTCGGGTTCACACAAATGGTCTGCCGCAACTGTCGCCATTGTATAACCGGGCGCGACTAAACCATAAATCCGGTTTTCATAGAGGGCACATTCTCCGATCGCATGAATATCTGGGTCTGAGGTTTGGCACGCTTGATTCACCACAATGCCACCTCGATCGCCCACTGCTAATCCACAATCGCGTGCAATGTCATCCCGTGGTCGAATTCCAGCGGAAAATACGATCATATCGGTTTGTAATTCAGATCCATCGGCAAACACCATTTTATGAACGCTGCCATTTTCATTCACAATTTCAGTCGTAGACTTATTAACGTGAACTTTCACCCCCAATGCTTCAATTTGATCTTTTAAAACACCACCGCCTACATCATCAACTTGAACAGGCATCAAACGCGGTGCAAATTCAACCACGTGGGTTTCTAGTCCCATATTCTTCAATGCATTCGCACATTCTAATCCCAACAATCCACCACCAATGACTACACCAATCTTACTCTTTTTGGCATGGGCAGACATTGCTTCGAGATCTTCAATGGTGCGATAAACAAACGTTCCCTCGGCATCTTTACCTTTAATCGGCGGTACAAACGGATAAGAACCTGTGGCTAATACCACTTTGTCATAGTTGACGCTTACACCATTGGCTGAAGTAATGGTTTTGGTAGTCCGATCGATCGTACTCGCCCGATCGCCAATATGAATTTGAATATTGTTATTTTTATATAGGTCAGGTTCAACCAACGATAAATCGTCTGCGGTTTTACCTAGAAAAAATCCACTTAGATTCACACGATCGTAGGCGACCCTAGGTTCTTCACAAAATGTAATTAGATTCCAGTCGGCTGTTGCTCCTTTCTCAATCATGCACTGCAAAAACTTGTGACCAACCATACCATTGCCAATCACAACCAGATTCTTCTTCGTCATAGGAATGTTGTTATATACATGATGTTCTCTTGGATTAAGTCTAGAGGGCATCGTCAAAAGATGATAGAGGTCATTAGTAGTGAACGATACCAAACTCCCTAAACTCACCCTGAAAATGCATAATCTCTATCTTTTTTTTAGAATTGGATTCAAGATTAGGAATGAGATCAGACTGGACTAAGAACGATCGCGAACAATCAAAATAATTAAAAATATATGTAACGTAATTGATCTAGGCTTGACTGATCTAAGTCTGGGGCACGGCGAGCCATACCCCTACGGTTCTTGAAACCCGGATATGTAGGGACATGGCTTGCCGTGTTCTAAACCCAATGAATAAACTCAATGAGAAGATTTTGAGTGTTCAACGTCTTAATTGAAACTATCGATCTTATTCAATCCTTGTTACTTAGTCTCCATCCAGTTTTTGCCTGAATGAATATCAACCTTCAGCGGCACAGACAATTGAACTGCATTTTCCATCGTGACTTGAATCACCGATCGGACTTCTTCCCATAGATCAGGACGCACCTCAAAAATCAATTCGTCATGCACTTGTAGTAAAAGCGTTGCATCGAGAGATTTAAGCTTAGGGTGCAATTGAATCATCGCCAGTTTGATAATATCAGCACTTGACCCTTGGATTGGTGCATTAGCCGCAGCCCGTAAAGTTTGAGCATCAAATTGATCTCGCAATCGAATTGATTTAAGGTCAATATCTTTCTGATTGGTTCCTTGCAATACTTTTACACTTTCACTATTAAAACTAAAATAGCGACGACGACCACAAATAGTCTCGACATAGCAGTTTGCGATCGCCTCTCGTTTCATTTGTTGCAGATATTCAAACACTTTGGAATAGCGTTGGTTAAATCTGTCGATAAATTGCTTTGCTTCGGGCACTTTCATATTGGTTTCTTGAGCAAACTTTTGTGCGCCCATACCGTAAATCACGCCAAAGTTGATGATTTTTGCAAGGCGGCGTTCTTCGGATGAAATATCATCTTTGTCTAATAATAATCGAGCAGTTAGGGTGTGAACATCTTCATTATTTCGGTAGGCTTCGAGTAAAATAGGTTCTTGGCTGAGGTGCGCTAAGATTCGCAATTCAATTTGAGAATAGTCTGCACCCACCAAAAGCCAACTGTCACGAGGAATGAATGCTTTACGGATTTGGCGGCTGAATGCGGTGCGAATCGGAATGTTTTGGAGATTGGGTTCAGATGAGGAAAGGCGACCTGTGGCAGTGACAGCCTGGTTGTAGTCGGTATGAACTCGGCAAGTATCCGATCGGACTAAGTTTGGCAATGCGTCAACGTAGGTAGATTTGAGTTTGGATAACGTTCGGTATTCAATAATAGAATCTATGATGGGATGATCGCCTTGTAGTTTTTCTAGTGTTGCTGCATCGGTAGAGAATCCGGTTCTGATTTTGCGTGATTTCTTAATGTCTAGTCCCAATTTTTCAAAAAATAATTCACTTAATTGTTTTGGAGATCCGAGATTAAATTCACCGCCCGCAGCACTGTAAGCCGATGTTTCAATACGTTGGAGATCCCCCTCTAATTCTTTTGAAAAGCCATTCAAGTAATCACTATCAATGCAAATTCCGACAGTTTCCATATCCGCTAAAACTGGCTCTAGCGGCATCTCAACTGTTTTGAATAATTTAAGTAAGTTAGGAGTTTGGTTGAGGTTTTCTTGAAGATGACCAACTAGTAAAAATGTAGTATAAACATCAGTACCACAGTAGATTGCAACATCAGCGATCGGCAGATCTGCGATCGTTTTCCCCTTAGGTACCAAGCTCGAAAAACTTTGGGTCGTTAATCCGAGATACCGCAAACTGAGATCTGTTAGATTATGTTTGGCTTCAGGCTGAATGACATAACTCGCTAACATCGTATCAAATACAACACCTGCAAGATTGATTCCTTGAAATTTCAATACTAATCGATCGAATTTTGCATTTTGTAGCGCTTTCGGATAAGTATCACTCTCTAAGATGGGACGGAGTGTATTCAATACAATTTCTAGTGGGAGATTTTGTCCTTTAAGATGCCCGATCGGAATATAAGCCATCCCATCAAACTCCCCAGCCCAACAGCATCCCAGCCCTACTAGCTTTGCATCACGCGGTTCTAATGATGTGGTTTCAGTGTCCCAAGCCACGGGAATTTCTGGATTAGTACAGAGCTTCAAACCTTCGACAAGCGCATTAAGTTTATCAACGGTATCAATAATCTCAGGAGATATTGTTGCAGGTTTCAATTGCGATTGTTCTAGTGATGATTTCTCGGTATCTTCCGCACTAAAAAACCAAGTTTCTGGATCAACATAGGGCGATCGTCTTTGTGATTTCTTCGCTAATTCCTCAGGAGTTTCAGCATTTTCTCCTGCAACACGCCGACGGAGTTTTTCAATTTTGGCACTGAATGTTTTGAATTCTAATTTGTCAATCCAAGTTTGTACCTCTTCCGGATCAAAGGGTTCTAATTTACAAGCTTCTGGTTCGTGGTCTAAAGGTGTGGAAAGTGCAATTTGAGCCATCCGCTGAGAATGATAAGCCGAATCTTTGCCTTCTTCAAGTTTTCGTTTCACCGCACCTTTTAGTTCTTCAATAGATTCATAAACTTTATCAAGTGTTCCATAGGAATTAATCAACGTCGTAGCTGTTTTTTCACCAATCCCTTTCACGCCTGTAATATTATCAGAACTATCACCACACAAGGCTTTGAAGTCTACAACTTGCGACGGAAATACCCCCATTTTTTCTTTTACTTCCGCAATCCCAAACTCGCGGGGTGGGGGAGCCGCTTTCCCGAAAGTGCTGCTCATATACAAAATTTTTGTATATTCATTATCATCAACTAATTGAAATAAATCCCGATCGCCGCTCAAAATCCTAACAGTCCAACCTTGAATCGTCGCTTTGGTCGCCATTGTCCCAATCACATCATCAGCTTCATAGCCTGGAGACACAACAATTTTGAATCGCATACTTCTTAGTAGCAATATTAGATTGTCGAGATCAGGGCGAAAGTCTTCAGGGGCTTCGCTGCGGTTTGCTTTGTAGGTCGGGTCTTCTATGTGGCGAAATGTTGGTCCACCGAGATCAAACGCGATCGCAACATAATCAGGGTTTTCAGTTTCGATCGTTTCTAGCAATGCCTTAATGAACCCAAACGCGACACTAGTTGGAACGCCCTCAGAATTCCGCAAACCACCATCACGTCCCTTAGAGAATGCGTAATAGGAGCGAAAAGCCAAGGAATGCCCATCCACAAGGAGGAGTTTTGGGGTTGGAGAAGTCATGGCGAATCATTAGCGGCAGTGCGAGGTCTATTGTATGGGATTTTAGGTCCATCGATCTCGCAGTTGATGCAGATGTCGTCGGTAGATTTTAATACCCCGATCGCTGCAGCTTTCCCATGATTGCCTTCCTCAAGGGGTTTTACCGCGATTGCCGATAAAGTAGTGTCTGAAAGGCTTCAACCTCTCCACCATCCATTAATTTAGGGTCGTTGTCGTCCCAAAGTCCCAGCTCGTTGGAGTTCCGATCGGAATAGTAATAGATTGATGGAGACGTTGAACACTACATGACACTACTTTGCGTCATCATCATGGGCGTAGCGGTTATACAAGAAATCTAGGGCATAGTTCCGAATCTTGTAGTATTCCGGCATTTCCATAATACGTGCCCGATCGCGAGGACGCTTGAATGGAATCTCTACAACCTCACCGATCGCAGCATTCGGACCATTCGTCATCATGACCAATTTATCAGCCAAAAACAAGGCTTCATCAATATCATGGGTAATCATTAACACCGTACTGCGACTGTGATTCCAAATTTTCAGCAACTCCTCCTGCAATTCTTCCTTCGTAATGGCATCCAATGCCCCAAACGGTTCATCTAAAACCAAAACTTCAGGACGAATCGACAGTGCGCGGGCGATCGCAACCCGTTGGCGCATTCCCCCAGAAATCTGCGGCGGAGTCTTATCAACGGCCTCCATCAGTCCGACCATTTTTAAATGATCTTTAACAATGGTATCTTTTTCACCCTTGGGTTTATCCGGGTAGACGGCATTAACAGCCAAATAAACATTCTCATAGACGGTCAACCAAGGCAGCAACGCATACCCCTGAAATACCACCATCCGATCGGGACCGGGACGCTCAATGGACTTGCCTTTCAACTTTACGGTTCCCGAAGTTGGCATGGAAAAACCACTCACCATATTCAGCAGCGTTGATTTTCCGCAACCCGAATGACCAATCACACAGATGAATTCACCTTTCTTAACCGTCAGGTTAACTCCATTTAAAACAACATACTCACCCCCATCGGCTAGGGGGAAACTTTTTTTAACATCCTTAATGACTAAGAAGTCATCCGCAGACTCAGAAATAGATGCGATCGGTGCCGGAGTTCTAGACGTACTGACCATTATATTTACCGTTACTAGGGGGAAGGAAAACGTTAAGCGCGCGCGACTACCAATGGTTTGGGAACATCCAACATGACATCAGCCATATAAATGTCGTGTTTAATATTCAAACTGTTCAAATAACTAATTGGATCATCGGCTGTAAACTTAGTCCCATCAAACAACTCGATCGAGCCTCGACTGTAGGTCGTCATTTCAGACATGCCCAATTCCCGCGCAGCAATACTAAAAACACTCACCTTACAAACCCGTTCCAGGACTTCCACCCAATTACGAGGAAACGCGACATCACCCCAACGGGCCATCTGCGCCAACAACCACAGATTTTCAGTCCGGCTCGGACGATTGGCCGTCCCGCCAAAAAAGACATGATGAGAGAGTTGACGAGTATCTTTGGTAATCCCACAGGTTGCCTGTTGTTCATCACTCAGATAGATATACTCGTGATCCATTGCTAGATATTCACCCTGAGATAAAATCTCCCGAACTTCCGAATGATTCTTAGGATCAGCGCAATATTGACACGCTTCCAGCAATGCTTTGACCAATGCAACATGAGTATTCGGATAAGCTAAAGCCCAGTCTTCCCGGACTCCCAATACTTTCCCCGGATGACCATCCCAAATTTCAATGTCAGTCGCAATTTCATACCCGATGCCTTCGACCACTGCTCTAGTTGCCCAAGGTTCTCCGATCGAATAGCCATCGATTGTACCCGACTGCAAGTTTGCGACCATTTGAGCGGGTGGCAGCGACATGATTTCAACATCATGATCAGGATCAATATCTCCTGAGGCCAACCAATAGCGCAACAGTAAATTGTGTGACGAAGCCGGGTGGGCCACTCCAAAAATATGCTTTTTATCTGGCGTTTCCTTTAGGAATCTCTTGAGATCGCTTAATGTCCGAATCCCTTGATCCGCAAAGCGTTTGTCTAGAGCGATCGCGTTACCGTTGCGCGTAATAGTCAAGGCCGTCGCCACCGGAATGGGTTTACCATCCATGCCCCCAACGGTCATCCAAACAGGCATTCCCGACGGCATCAGCGCCGCATCTAAATAGCCCCCCGCAACTCCATCTTGAATCCCGCGCCAAGCCGACTCCCGCACTAAGTTCACTTCATCTAACCCATGGTGGGTAAAGAAGCCCTTCTCCTTTGCAATAATAATCGGCGCAGAGGCGGTCAAAGGCAGGAATCCAATGTCGAGATTGATCTTTTCCAAACCATGCTTCGCTACCACGGTTTGTTTGCGGGAACGGATTTTTTTGATTTGTTTTTGTTGATTCAGGAAGTAGATGATTTCACTACGATAGCTGTAGTAATTTGGATGATTGATTACTTCCATGCGCTTACGAGGTCTAGGAATATCAACCTTCATCAATTGACCAATTTTAGACTCAGGTCCATTGGTCAACATGACAATCCGATCGCTCAACAAAATCGCTTCATCGACATCATGCGTCACCATGATTGCCGTGACTTTGTTCTCCTCACAGATCTTCATCAATTGCTCTTGCAGATTCCCGCGAGTCAATGCATCCAATGCTCCAAATGGCTCATCCAAAAGCAATAGTTTCGGCTGAATGGCCAGGGCACGAGCGATCGCAACCCGTTGTTTCATCCCCCCAGAAAGCTGGTTCGGGGGCTTGTCTGCTGCATGACGCAAGCCAACGAGATCGATATGCCGTTCAATGACTTCCTCTTGTTCAGCCTTGGAAAGATTGCCCATGACATTCTTAACCGCTAGCCGGATATTCTCCCGCACGCTCATCCAAGGCAACAGGGAATAGTTCTGAAACACCACCATCCGATCGGGTCCAGGTCGCAGAATTTTTTCGCCCTGCAACATCACAACGCCCTCGGTCGGCAAGTCCAACCCAGCCACCATGTTTAGCAACGTTGACTTACCACAACCGGAATGTCCGATCAAAGAAATAAACTCACCTTTTTCGATCGATAGATCAATCCCTTTTAGCGCAACATAAGTTCCGCCATCATTCAACTCAAAGGTCTTTTCTAGATTGTCAATGGTTACAAATGACATAATGATTTCTCCTAAATGGATACGGTTTTGTTACTCTTTAGGACGGCTGGCCGGGTAAAATCTTGTGCTGCAACCAATCCATCATTTTGTCTAAGCCCCAGCCGACGAGTCCGATGTACACCAATGACAGGATGATTTCACTCACTTGTCCATTTTGGTAAGCATTCCAAATGAAGAACCCAATTCCTACAATCCCGGACATGACGATTTCTGCTGCAATAATTGCCAACCAAGCCAAACCGATCGCAATCCGTAGTCCTGTGAAAATGTAAGGCAATGCCGACGGGAACAGAATTTTGGTATAAAACTCCATTTTTGGCAGTTGTAAAACCTGGGCGACGTTGGTGTAATCCTGAGGAATTTGTTTGACACCGACTGCTGTATTAATCAAAATTGGCCAAACTGCGGTAATAAAAATCACAAACAATGCAGCGGGTTGGTTTTGTTGAAGAGCAGCCAAGGCGATCGGAACCCAAGCCAATGGAGGTACAGTTCTCAGGATTTGAAAAATAGGGTCGAGACCTTTATAAACCCGATTATTTAACCCAATTAACACCCCAACACTAATACCAACAACCGCTGCGATCGAATAACCAATAACCACACGTTGCAAGCTTGCAAAAATTTGCCAGAATAAGCCTTTATCTGTACCACCTCTGTCATAGAAGGGATAAAGAATCAACTTCCAGGTATCTTGAACAACTCTAATGGGTCCGGGTAACGTTTTATTGAACGTCGAGAACAGCTCCCAAAGGACCAAAAGAATAATCAACGTAACAAAGGGCGTAACAAAATCATCGATAATTCGCGCTTTGAGCTTGTCATCCATCTTGAACTTAGATTTCGTTTTAGTGCGGTTTTCAGCCAGGGTCATGGGTCGGTTCTCCTAGGAGTAGTAGACGAGTTTTATACAAATACGATCGATTTCTAATCAATCTTCTTGAAGCAATGTGAATCTCTGTTAGTGGCATTGAACCTCGATCCCCCCAGCCCCCTTAAAAAGGGAGAATAGGAGCAAACCTTAGTTCATAGTCCCCCTTGGGGATTTAGGGGAATCGGGTCTAGCTGATGACATCAGGCCGATACTAAGCCCGTTTAATCTTGAGGCTACTGAGATACGCCTCTGGACTAGCCGGATCAAACTTCACTCCATCGAAGAACTCTTCAACTCCACGGGAAGTATTAGTCGGAATATCTGCTGCTGGAATCCCCAGCTCTTGTGCACACTGTTTCCACAGATCTTGACGGTTGATCTTAGGAATCAAGGCTTTAAGCGAATCGTACTGAGATTTGTCAAGGAAATTCCAGCGACGGCTTTCAGTCAAGAACCACAGATCATGGCTCTGATATGGATAGGAAACACTGCCTTTTTTGTCTTTCCAGTACAGTACAGCCTGCTGCTTGTCATCTACGACTCGTTCGCCGAGGTTGTATTTACCCATGAGTGGGTCTTCCAAGACATTCTGAGCCACACCAAAGTATTCTCGTTGAGCAACAATGTTGGCGAGTTCTTTACGATTGCCGAAGTCGTCGCACCACTGCTGGGCTTCCATGATCGCTTTTAACAACGCCTTAGTCGCCTTAGGATGTTTCTCAACCCAATCCTGTCTCAGCGCCAAATACTCCTCTGGGTGAGCACTCCACATCTCACTGGTCAGGGCTGCAATAAAACCACTGTTTTCAGCAACAATCCGATAAGGCCAAGGGTCGCCTGTACTAAATCCATCCATTACACCGCGCTTCATGTCTGCGACGGTTTGCGCTGAAGGAACAGTTAGCAGTTCTGCATCTACATCCGGATCAATGCCGCTAGCCGCTAGCCAGTAGCGAATCCAAAAATCTTGGTTTGCTTTGGGATAGGTGTAAGCCGCTTTGAATCGGTTGCCACTCGCGGTCAAATCTGAAAAATATTTTGCATCCAGTTTTAGGCCAACATTTTTACCCTTGTGTTTGTTCGCGATCGCAATCCCATTTCCCTGTGTATTCAGCTGACACAGAACATACATCGGAACCTTTGTCCCGTCTGTGATAATCCCTTCGCTAATCAAGTAAGGCATGGGCATTTGCCACTGACCGCCATCAATTCCACCGCCAGCAGAACCAATTTTGACGTTATCGCGGGCCGCGCCCCAGTTTGCTTGTTTGTCAACTTTGACATCAGTCAGGCCATGCTTAGCAAAAAAGCCTTTAGCAAACGCAATCACGATCGGCGCAGATTCAACGATCGGAAGATATCCCAATCTCACGGTCTTAACTTCTGGCTCCTCACCCGCCTTCACGCCCGACCCTGCTGCAACATTAGGTGCTGTTGATTTGGAAGCACCGGGATTATCCGATGGAGGTGCCCCCAGGCAGCCTTTCAACAAAAGAGCGCCCGTGGCAGCACTTGCAGTCAGCAGAAACTGACGACGGTGGAATCTTCTCATCAACTTTTCCTCAAAAAATTAAAAGATGAACGTTCATAGATAAAGTCTATGAAGGAATGCTTGTTTATAGATTGAATCTATTTACCTTGGTTATCATAGCCCCAACTTGAGATAGAGGAAAGCAACAGTTTCTAATGAAGACCATAGATTTTACATATGCCAAAATATTGGAGATCCGTTTACGCTTAGGATGCGTTCTTTTACCGCAATAGAACATGACTCAAGCCACACTCCATCAACTCAACATCCTCGAAGCGATCGCTCGTCATGGTAGTTTTACCCGTGCCGCAGAGGAGCTTAACTTGACTCAACCCACGGTATCTCAGCAAGTCAAACGATTGACAGAATCTATAGGTACCCCTCTTTTTAGCCAAATTGGCAAGCATTTACATCTCACAGAAGCAGGGCAATCGGTCCTAGAAGCCAGTCGAGACATTGCCAATCGGGTCGCTCAGCTTGAAATGCATCTCAGCGATTTACAAGGGATGGAAAAGGGACAACTGCGCCTCTCCGTCACCACGACCGCAAAATATTTTGTCCCACGTCTTCTCGGACCGTTTCATAAGAAATATCCCGGCATTACCCTTTCGTTAGAAATCAGGAACCAAGCCGAGGTCATGAAACGTATGAGTAATAACGAAGATGATCTGTATTTCACGGGTCGCCCACCCCGCGATCTTGATGTAGAGTTACGACCTGTTCTGCCCAACCCGTTGGTAGTTGTGGCGAATCGATCGCACCCCCTCGCCCAGGAAAAAGACATTCCGCTTCAGCGTCTTGTGGGTGAACCCATGATCATGCGAGAGCCGGGTTCTGGTACTAGGGCGATCGTTGAAAAGTTCTTCGGGGACAATCGGGTGGACATTACGACGGTTATGACTCTGGCTAGTAATGAAGCCATTAAGCAGGCGATCGTGGGGGAGCTTGGTATTTCAGTCCTCTCGCGGCACACCTTGGCTTATGAACACAACGATAGCCCGTTGGTCATCTTGGACGTAGAGGGGTTTCCAAGGCAGCAGCATTGCTACTTAGTTTATCCATCGGGCAAACAGCTCTCGATTGTGGCCCAAGCTTTTATTGATTTTCTATTTGATGAAGGGAAGCAAACTATCAAAGGAACTCTGGTCAAAATTTTGCAGTAGGAAACGCATTGTCTAGGTCAAAGCAAAGGGAAGAACGATCGCCCGTCCCTTTTGCCCTGAAACTATTCAATTACACCGTCGCCGCTAACTTCGCCTCATCTTCTTTTGAGACAACTCGCCCCTCATCCTCAAACCCCGGCATCCGATCGAAATTTAAGTATTGATACAGGTCATCGGCCAAAGGACTCAGCTTATCGCCCACAATGCTCATGTACTCCGCCGCTGTGGGAATTTTGCCGAGCAAGGCACAAGCTGATGCGAGTTCAGCGGAACCCAAATACACCTGTGCGCCTTTGCCCATACGGTTGTTGAAGTTACGAGTTGAGGTCGAGAATACTGTGGTGTTGTCATCCACGCGGGCTTGATTGCCCATGCAGAGCGAACATCCCGGCACTTCAGTTCGAGCGTCAACGCTTTGGAATGTTGCATAAATGCCTTCCTTGCGCAATTGCTCTTCGTCCATACGAGTGGGCGGCGCAATCCAAAGGCGAACCCCTTCGATCGCACTGTTGCCTTCTAATACTTTGGCCGCTGCTCGGTAATGTCCAATATTCGTCATACAGGAACCAATGAATACCTCCTGAACTGGATCGCCTGCCACTTCAGACAGGGTTTTAATATTATCGGGATCATTGGGAGCTGCGACGATCGGCTCTGTAATTGCATTCAAATCAATCTCAATGATGTCGGCATATTCAGCGTCAGCATCGGCAACAAGTAAGACGGGATTCGCTAACCATTCTTCCATTTTGCGAACGCGACGGAGAATGGTTCTGGCATCGCCATAGCCACGAGCCACCATATTTTTTAGCAATGCAACATTAGACCGCAGATATTCGCTGACAGTTTCGATGGACAGGGCGATCGTGGACCCAGCTGCCGATCGTTCTGCTGTTGCATCGGTAAGTTCAAAGGCTTGTTCCAATTTCAGATTGGGCAATCCTTCCATTTCAATAATGCGACCGGAGAACACATTAATTTTGTTCTCTTTTGATACCGTCAGTTTGCCATTTTGTATGGCCACGTAGGGAATGGCATTCACCACATCGCGCAGGGTGATTCCTGGCTGCAATTCACCCGTAAATCTCACCAAGACCGACTCTGGCATATCCAAGGGCATGGCTCCCAGCGCTGCGGCAAAGGCTACCAAGCCAGAACCCGCTGGGAATGAAATACCTAAGGGAAAACGAGTATGGGAATCGCCGCCCGTCCCGACGGTATCCGGCAACAGCATACGATTCAACCATGAGTGAATAATGCCATCGCCGGGACGCAATGAAACACCGCCCCGATCGTTCATAAAGTCAGGCAATTCGGTATGCGTTTTTAGATCCACGGGTTTTGGATAGGCCGCAGTATGACAAAAGCTTTGCATCACTAGATCTGCGCTGAATCCCAAACACGCCAGTTCTTTGAGTTCATCACGAGTCATTGGACCTGTTGTATCTTGAGATCCCACGGTGGTGATGTGCGGCTCGCAGGAAACTCCCGGACGCACTCCCAGCACGCCACAGGCTTTTCCGACCATTTTCTGAGCTAGGGTAAAGCCCTTGCTGCTATCTGCTAGAGTTTGGGGACGAATGAATAGGTCACTTGCGGGGAGTCCTAGGGCCACTCGTGCTTTGTCGGTTAAGGTGCGCCCAATCAATAACGGAATCCGACCGCCTGCGCGAACTTCATCGGTGATGGTGTCGGGCTTTAAATTAAATGTTGAAATTACCTCACCCGTTGCATTTGCGATTTCACCTTTGTATGGATAAATAGTAATGACATCGCCCGTGTTCATTCCCGTAACATCACATTCGATCGGAAGTGAACCGGAATCTTCTGCGGTATTGAAGAAAATCGGTGCAATATTGCCGCCCAAAACTACTCCACCCGATCGCTTGTTTGGTACAAAGGGAATATCATCACCCATATGCCATAGCACTGAATTAATTGCCGATTTCCGGGACGATCCAGTCCCGACTACATCTCCGACATAGGCCACGGGATGACCATTCTTTTTCAATTCTGCAATCACGTCTAGGGAACCGGGTAAACGGGTTTCCAACATGGCCATGGCGTGCAGTGGAATATCGGGGCGAGTCGTGGCGTGGGTGGCGGGGGAGAGATCGTCGGTGTTGGTTTCGCCGGGGACTTTGAATACGGTGACGGTGATAGTTTCGGCAAGTGTGGACCGATCGGTAAACCAGATTGCATCTGCCCAGGCTTGCATTACAGTTTTGGCGTTGATGTTGCCGGAGTCGGCG
Organism: Synechococcales cyanobacterium; assembly: GCA_043787635.1. Classification (GTDB taxonomy): domain Bacteria; phylum Cyanobacteriota; class Cyanobacteriia; order Leptolyngbyales; family Leptolyngbyaceae; genus JAAFJU01. Next base: position 16,262 of record JAYVUU010000088.1, read on the forward strand.
AGTTCTTGAACATCATTAAATGCTTCATAGACGAGTAATGTTTTACAGAGTGCATTGGTGGCAGCGACGGCGATCGACTCATTCTCGACCTGCATCAATTGAACCAAAGCGCTGACGTTGTAGCCGCCCATCATGGTGCCTAGTAGTTCAACGGCATATACGGCATTAATCAATGGACTGTTGATTTCTTCTTTGGCGATCGCAGCTAGAAACCCTGCTTTTACGTAAGCGGCCTGATCGACTCCCGGCGGAATCCGATCGCGCAACATCTCCACTAAAAATTCTTCTTCTCCAGCGGGTGGATTTTGTAGTAATTCACACAGTTCAGCGGTTTGTTCAGCAGACAGGGGCAATGCTGGAACGCCTTGACTGGCCCGGTTAGCAACATGACTACGATACGCTTCTAGCATTGGGGTTTCTCGCTTCAACAAGTTGTGGGAGATTCTACCATTGTGTTGCGATCGAGGGACGATCATTACCGCCCCTTCTTTTCTGTCAATTCATTCAACCCCTCCCCAAGCAGCGACAGTCCAATCACTGTCAATGTAATGGCCAACCCTGGAAACAACGCCGTCCACCAAATGCCACCCGTCGAAAGTCCGTCTAATGCTTCTTTGAGATCGTGACCCCATTCTGGTGTTTCCTCTGGCAACCCTAACCCCAAGAATCCCAGACCGCCCAAGGTCAAAATTGCATCCGATAAATTCAATGCCAAAATCACAGGGACACTTTGAATTACATTCAATAGCAAATACTTTCGCAAAATTCGCCAAGTACTCGCGCCCATGGCCTGAGCCGCTTCAATATAAACCTCGGTCTTAACGCTGATGGTTTGGTTTCTCACGACTCGGTAATACTGGGGAATGTATACAATGGCCAATGCGATCGCCGCATTCAAGACCCCACGCCCCAACACAAAAGATAGGGTGACGGACAACAGCAAGCTTGGCAATGTATAAATCGTATCCATGACAAACAGAATAGCCCGATCGAACCTTCCGCCCAAATAGCCGCTAACCATGCCCAACGGCACCCCCACCACCACACTCAACACGGTAGAGATCACCACTACCTGTAATGCGGCGGAAATCCCAAAAATTGTCCGCGAGAATACATCATAGCCAAGCCGCGTGGTCCCAAACCAATGGGCTAGCGAGGGGGCTTCCTGTGCGGGATTGTCGAGGAATTCGCTGGGGTCTTGGAGAAAACCGATCGATTGAAGCAGAGGGGCGACGATCGCCAACAGCACCACAAAGGCCGTCATCGCTATCCCCACCCCCATGAGTCGTCGGGAAAGACTTGTGAATTTGGAAGGAGTAGCGGTAAGGAATTGGATAGCCATGGTGATCGGGAGAATTTGGGTTAGCTTAGCTTACTTTGTAGGTTCTAGTTTATGGATTGAAGGGGAATCTAAGTCAGTTATTTGTTCTCGATCGTCTACGTAGTAGAATGATAAGCCTCTAGAGAACGAAAAGGTTTACCGTAATGGCTAAAGATACGAGCAAGAAAGTAGATGTTAGTTTGTCGAGAATAGCGACGGTTTCACGGAAGACTGGCGAAACTAATGTATCGGTGACGATCGGGTTAGATGGTACGGGGAAATGTAAGGTAAATACCGGGATTCCATTTTTAGATCATATGTTGCATCAAATTGCATCCCATGGTCTTTTTGATCTCGAGATTGAGGCGACTGGTGACATTCATATTGATGATCATCACACAAATGAAGATGTCGGAATTACTTTAGGAATGGCATTAGCAAAAGCGTTGGGCGATCGGAAAGGGATTGTTCGATTTGGTCATTTTGTTGCTCCTCTTGATGAATCATTAGTTCAAGTGGCGTTAGATTTTTCAGGTCGTCCAAGTTTGAGCTATGGGTTACAAATTCCAACGCAGCGGGTGGGGACGTATGATACTCAACTGGTCCGCGAGTTTTTTGTTGCAATTATTAATCACGCCCAAATGACGTTACACATTCGTCAATTAGATGGTATTAATTCTCATCATATTATTGAGGCGACATTCAAAGCCTTTGCGAGAGCGATGCGGATGGCGACGGAAGTAGATGCGCGTCGCGCCCATGAGATTCCTAGTTCAAAAGGCGTACTGTAATGAGTGAGACTCTAGCGAGTGAGATGGTTCAGGAGTTTGTCCATATCCCGGTCTTGTATCGGGAAGTGGTGGAGCAGTTGCAGGTGAAGTCGGGCGGGCTTTATCTTGATCTGACGTTGGGTGGTGGTGGTCATAGTCGATTGATTTTAGAGGCGAATTCTGAGGCGCGGGTGGTTGGGATTGATCAAGATGCTATGGCGATCGGGGCGGCTTCGGCAAATTTAGGGGAGTTCGGCGATCGGGTGACGATTAAGAAATCAAACTTTGCGGACTTCAAACCGGGCAAACAAAAATTTGATGGAATACTGGTAGATTTGGGGGTGAGTTCAGCCCAGTTTGATATTGCAGAGCGAGGGTTTAGTTTTCGCAATGCGGCTCCGTTGGATATGCGAATGGATCAAAGTCAGGATCTGGATGCGGCGGAAATCATTAATACTTGGGATGAAAAGGAGATGGCGGACATTTTTTATAAGTATGGTGAGGAGCGGTTGTCTCGGCGGATTGCACGGAAAATTGTGGAGGAACGCCCATTTGAAACAACAACGGAATTAGCCTATGCGGTGGCTGGATGTTTCCCCGCGAGTGCGCGTCGTGGACGAATTCATCCGGCGACTCGGACGTTTCAGGCGTTGCGAATTGCGGTGAATCGGGAGTTAGAGGTATTGGAGACATTAATTGAAAAAATACCGCTTTGGTTGAATCCGGGTGGTCGTATTGCAATGATTAGTTTTCATAGTTTAGAAGATCGGATTGTCAAACATCGTTTAAGAGAATCTGAACTGCTCAGAGTTTTGACTAAAAAACCAATCTCGCCCCAAGACGATGAAGTGGAAACTAATTTCCGATCGCGATCGGCTAAGTTGCGTGTTGCAGAGCGAAAGGAAGAAGAATAGAACGCAGAATTAGTTTGATTAACTATCCGTCGTCAAGGCACCCCCGCAGGAACTCCCCGCCCCCGCTGTACAGCCAAAGCAATGTCTTCCAGTGACGATCGTTCTGGTCTGCCAATCTTGTAAGTTAAAGCTATGAATTGAATTTGCGATCGGTAAATCAAGCATTTGATTGAAGTCACAGTCATAAAGTTCTCCATCCCAACTTACGGATAATGTATTGCGACACATCAGGCTATTTACGGTCGCTGGATTGAATGCATTAACGAGTTGTTCCATATAAGCTTGCAAGTTTCCAGAGCTTTCTAGCCATTCTAAATATCGAGAAATGGGCATATTATTTAACGTGATTAGCCGATCGAATTGAACCCCAAAGTTTTTTTCCAGCCCTATTTTCCATTCATTTTCCAGTTGTGTTTGAGCGCTAGACAGAAAGGCTCCCACAGGGTTGCTCATTAAGGTTAGAACACGATCGGGATCGCCCTGACCATACCCCGCGCTGTTGAGTCGTCGTAATGCGGTAATCGATTGCTCAAAGGTGCCGTCACCGCGCTGAAGATCTGTATTCCGTTTACGGTAGTGGGGCAATGAACAAACGACTTCGACCTTACGATCGGCAAACCATTCAGGTAAGTGTGTTTTACTTGGAAGAAGCAACACTGTGAGATTACAGCGATCGATGATATGTTTGCCGCGCTGAACACATTGATCAATTAGGTATTCAAAATGTCGATTCAACTCCGGTGCGCCGCCCGTGAGATCGACGGTATGAGCGGTGGTTTGATCTAATGCGATCAAACAGGCATCGATCGTGGCTCGGTTCATATTTTCAGCAGTCCGATCGGGTCCAGCATCCACATGGCAATGCTTGCAGGTCATGTTGCATAGTTTACCAAGATTGATTTGGAAAATATCGAGATTGGCTGGAGTGATGGGGTTTGATAGGACGCGATCGAAGTTGCCGTTGGGTAAGTTTAAAGAATTGAGACGGGTGATTTGATTGACTGGATTGAAGAGGGGTGAATTTTGGCGTGATAGCGTTTGGGGCTTCATAAATTAGAGTAAGAACTACATTGAAAGTTGATTGGTTCGATCGAGCATTTGTAAGCCATGAATCAATGAGGCTCCACCCCGAATTGCGGTAGCAACGTGAACAGCTTCGGTCATTTGTTCTAAATCTGATCCTTGTTGAAGTGATTCTTTTGAATAGGCATCAATACAATAGGGACATTGAATCGCGTGGGCGACGGCTAGCGCAATTAAGGCTTTTTCCCGTTTTGATAAGGCTCCTTCGTCAAAGACTGCACCATAGTATGAGAAAAACTTTTCAGCAAGTTCTGGGTTTCCTTCACCAATATTGGCAAAGTTTGGAAGATGGGAACGATCGTAGTAGTCGGGCATTTTGGTTTTGTGTTGGTTGGTTCAATCCCCTAAGTCTCCTGAATCAATCTGCGGTGTGAATAACTTGATCTATTCCTGTAAGCATTAAAACCCGATCCCCCTAGCCCCCTTGAAAAGGGGGAACAAGAGCAAATCTTATTTCATAGTCCTCCTTAAAAAGGTGGATTTAGGGGGATCGGGTCTAGCTGAGGACGAGTTTCACATGTTTATACACAGCAGTCTTATCAAGAGGCTTAGGTAGGGCTTTATTCTTGAGCTATTAGTTCTTTCGCATAGTCTGAGACTAATGGTTCTGAATCATTTACCATAGTATTTAGAATTGCTTTTGCTTCGCTTGAATTTGGGAAATACGCTAGGGCTTGGGCGACTCGGTAGCGGATTTGGGAGTCTGGGTTTTGGGCAAAGGGTTCTAGAATTACGATCGCCCGTTCGTCTTTTAATTCACCTAGGGCACCGATCGCAGAAACAATCAATAACTCTGTCCCTGAATTGATTGCACTTTCTAATATCTCGATCGCCATTGGTTCTCCCAATTCACCCAGAGTTGCGACAATACTCATCTGAACAATCCAATCTGATGTTGAAACGTAGAGTTGTCTGAGTTCTGGATAGGCTTCAACTAAACGTAATGCACCAATGCAATCGGCAGCGGCGGCCTGAACATCGGCTTCAGGATCTTTGATGCCCACGCGGAGCATTTCTAGCGTGCGGGTTGGATTTTCGTGACCTAAACTCGAAAGCTGCGACATGGCCGCATAGCGCACACGCACATTAGCATCTTGCACGATCGGCTGAATCATTTCAAAGGCAATGGTCCGATCGAGTTCTCGCAATTGATTGACTCCCCGCAGACGATCGCCGAAATCAGTGGAACTGAGCAGGGTTTGAATGGATTCTCTAGTAATACTCATAGGGGATGAATAAGTTTGTTGAGGCTTGCAGATATTGTTTCTATTTTCTCACAAACTCGTAAGGCTGGATAAATATTGGGTCAGAAATGCTTCAATAGTAGTTAAACTTATTTGTGTAAAATATTGTTGACGAAAGCGTTCTTCTCGAACTTGAGTAGTCCAGGATAACTCTGCTGCGCCTAATTCTGCGATTGTCGGTGGATTGTCCAAGGGAGAAATCTGCAAGCCATCTGGGTGACTTGTGATTTTAAATCCTAAATCTCGTAATATTTCGAGACCCATTTGTAATGTTGTGGCACTCACTGCCAGACGATTGCAATAGTGTTGTGGTGAAATGGGTTCTCCGGTGCGGGCGAGATATTTGGCAACGCCGATGAGTTGAGACCAATTGTTTTCGGTTGACAAACGATAGTCTAGTACAAGTGACTGCTGGGTCTCGATCGCACGTTTGAATGCAATTTTTAAAGTATTCCAATCACTAGGACATTGGGTCAATCGCATTACGTTTTGATCTGATTTATTTGATTCAGTTCGCCAGTCGAGGATTGGGATACTATTGGGTTTAGTTGCGATCGGGCTGACAGGGAAACAGTTCACCAATCGAACTTCATAACATTTCTCCTTGACATTATTTTCGAGGTACACGATCGCATCACAAAGTCCTTTTGGAATTTCATTTTGGGAATGTCCCGACCAACGTCCTGAAATGCTATTCTGTTTTGTAGTATCATATAATTTAAATTGTGTTTGTAGATAAGTAATTTTCTGCTGCTTACTATCTTTGATATTACTCGTGATTAAGTCATCAAATTGCACATTTTTTAAGCGCAAGCGCGGCACTGGATTTCCAATTCCACAGGGTTCTATGAATCGAAGTGCTTTATACAGATCCTCCCCAACCTCTGCAACAGTGACGCAGAAATCGGGTGGTGGAATAATTGCACCGGGTTTATTGAGTCGTAAGTGATGATCAATAGCTTGGGCAAAGAGTGCTAGATTTTCGTCCTGTAAACTCAAGCTCACAGAATTGGGATGACCGCCTAGGCGATGGACTAAATGCATCTGTGGCTTAATCAAATCATATAAATTATGAGCCGATCGACCTACTCCTCTAGCTAATTTAGGATCTTCTGTACTGAATAAGAATGTAGGTTTTTGAAACTGTTCTTCGATCGCTTTTGCCACACTAATTAATGTATTGAAATTCCACTGTGAGTTAGCTAGGACGATCGCTTCACTAGTTGACAAATCAATGCTCTGAATAGCAGACAAAACTTGATCAAGGACTTCTTTATGTAATCCCAATGACCGAGTATAGCCAAGTTCAACTTTATCTGCGATCGCTGTGGCTTCTGCGGGGTTGTTGGTCGTAAGCAATTTAATACAGAGTTCGGGCTGAATCTGACTTAATGCTTGAATACGTGCGCCTAGTCCTGAATTAAAGTCTGTCGCCCGATCGCCGTGGGTTCGACAATGCTTCAAAAGTCGCTGAATTCTTGGTCGTGTTGCTGTTTTAGGGTTAGCTTGTAGCTGCAATTGCGGAATGCTTCTTTGAAATAGGGTACGAGTTTCACCGTTGTATTCAACAATATCTGAAAGCATTCCGATCGCAACAATATCGAGTAGATTGGTTTGTTCTTTGCCCTGAAGTGCTGTAATCAATTTGTAGGCGATCGCAACGCTGGGTAGTGTGGCACAGGAATGATCTCGCTCAAGATGCCTCGAATTTAAATGGATGATATTTGTGAGATTGGGACGATCGTCGGTGTGGTGGTCAATAACAATAATGTCTATGTCAATTGATTTAGCATAGTTAAGTTCAAGTGTATTGTGGCTCCCAGTATCACAAGTAATAACTAAGGTAATGCCTTGCGTTTTCAATCGATCGAGTTCTGCAATCGACAACCCTCGCAAGCCACGTCTATGGTCTAACTGAACAATCGAGAGCCGATCGCCCAATCGTAACCCCTCCCAGAGCAGCGCTGTCGTCGCAATGCCATCCGGTGCCGGGTCGCTCCACAATGCTACAAATTCATTGTTTACTGTTGCCTGTTTAATCCGTTGAACCGCCTTCTCCATATCGTTACCAAAAGCCAGGGGATCCCCACTTTGCGATCGATCAATATTCAAAAATTGCTGTATTTCTGCAACATCGCGATGACCCCGCTGCCAAAGTAATCGGGCAAGATATGGATTGGGTTCGATCGATGCGATCGCTTTTATAAAGTCATCAGGTAGCATCATTTCTTTAGTTTAGCGTTTTCTGGAAACGACTATGAATGCATTGATTATCCATTTTTCACCATCCAAGCTAACATCCCTAAAATCCGATCGACAGGTTGCAATGGATAGTCTGTGAGGTCAATTGTGATAGTTTGATCATCCAATTTTAGAAATCGCCATGCGGTCCCACTTGTGGTGATGCCGTAAATGGTTGGAACCTCTAGATTTTGTTGTTGATTAAATCGTTGTGCGGCGATCATTTCAGCCATACATTGTCCGAGACCACTGTTTAGACTATCTCGCTTGGCTTCAACCAGAACGATCGCAGGGGCTTCAATTTCTAATTGTTCATCTGAGCGGCTAATTAAAAAATCACATATACCACTCAGTCCAATGCTTGTATCCACCGTGAAATCTCGCCCAGAGAATACACTAATATTTGATTTGATAATTTGTTTGAGTTCAAGTAAAACAGGTGCAACAATCATTTCAGATTTTGCTTTTTCTGATCCGACTGCGATCGCCCAAGGAACATAGTTTTCTAGGATCGATCGTAACATTATGCTCGGTTCAATATCGTTTGTTGATGGTAGAAAACGTCCTTTTTCAATCGTGTGAATTCCAAACTCTTGTTTAATTCGTTTTACGGTAAAGTC
>JAYVUU010000089.1:0-5292 GCA_043787635.1 Synechococcales cyanobacterium
GAAAACCCCTTAGTCATGACTCGAAACATCCCACACGCTCTCCATTCATAGTCAGTTGCTATCTAGTGTAGTAAAAATTAATGCTAATCACTAAAAAGCTGCCATGGGTAGGCAGCTAAGAAGTTGATAAAGTTAGATGCGCAATCTGGCTGTGAATCTAAGCTTTAACGGCTCTAGGTTAACCGAACCCGCATCAAGACTTGATCAAATTCCACAGGTTGGAAATTATCGACTAAGATTTCTACGACTTCCCCAGAAACCTCCGCATCAATTTCGTTCATCACTTTCATTGCTTCAACAATACAGATTCCCTGTCCAACCTTAATCCGATCGCCTACCTCCACAAAAGGAGCATCATCAGGACTTGGGGCGCGATAGAACGTCCCAACGATCGGGGACTTGATTTCAAATAATTTTTGGTCTATGGGAGGCAGTGAAGTAGACGGTCCACCCACAACGGGTACAGGGGTCTCATGGCTAGATATGGTGGATGAGGTTGTAGACGGCGCAACAACCATCACAGGCAGCGACCCTCGCCGCATGGTCATCTTGAAGCCATCATCCTCTAGGGTCAACTCTGAGATGTCGGTCTCGTTGACGGCTAACAACAGGTCTCGCAATTCGCTGAAATTTACTGACACAGCAGTGTTCACTCCTTAAATCAAAGCTATTGGCGACCGGGAAAGCCTGCCTGGGGAGCTTAGGGGAAAGACTTCCACCATACAGCTCTGACACCGCCCCACCAATCGCTCTCTCGTCTTAGTTCTCACGACCGAGATATTTATTGTCACGAGTGTCGATTTTGATCTTTTCACCGATCGTAATAAACAGCGGCACCATTACCTCAGCGCCTGTCTCGACAGTGGCCGGCTTAGTGCCTCCAGTTGCGGTATCACCCTTGACACCGGGGTCGGTCTGGGTCACTTCCAGAACCACCGAGTTGGGCAGTTCTACCTCTAAAACACGATCGCCCCACTGGACCACCATCGCATCCATCCCTTCCTTAAGGTACTTGCTTTGTTCACCAATCTGGGCCTTAGTGAGCAGGCTTTCTTCAAAAGTCGTCATATCCATGAAAACGTACTTATCACCATCTTTGTAGGTGAACTGCATTACATTTTTCTCAAGGACAGCCTGCGGAACGCTTTCCCCAGCCCGGAACGTTTTTTCCATTACGCTACCCGTCTGGGCATTCTTGAGCTTGGTGCGGACAAATGCGGCACCTTTACCGGGTTTGACATGCAAAAATTCGATGACGCGCCAAACAGCACCATCTAATTCAATACTGACACCGGAGCGAAAATCGTTACTGGAAATCATGGGTTTCTACAAATCGATTCGGCAGAACTTTCAGCGCTTTATTGTAGCGCCATGGGAACCGCTAAACGGATTTTTCTCGCAAATTCTCAAACTGCTATGGGACAATACGCTCTAGAAAGGGAGTTAAGTTGTGAAGCAAGGTATTGAAATGTCGTTTAATTTTTTCTCTAAAACTAGAGCGCTGCTGGTTTTTACCGCCGTTCTAACGCTCATGATGACCTGCACCCCGGCTCTGGCGCTGCCCCAAGGCAATGCGGTTACAGACCCCAAGGCCATCTTGAGAAACTCACTGCCTATTACAAATCCCGATATTCGTAAATTGCAAACCTCTATTGAAGATATTTCGCAACAAATCCGAGCTAACCGTCGATGGGGGGCGATCGGGGCTGACTTAACACGAGCTGAGACTGTAATTCGAGATAAACGATCGCAGGTTCTTGCCAGTGTGCCCGAAAGTTTCAAACCCCAGGGAAACGAAATTTTAGATGCGATTCAGGGTGATATTGACTTGCTGCGCGTTGATGTCGCTGCCAAAAATAAAGATGATATTCTGATGCACCGATCGGCTTTACTGAGCCGAGTCACAACGCTGGAAGAATCCATGCTGGGCGATTTCCCCTATGAAGTTCCTGAAGAATATAAGGATCTTCCTCAACTCAAAGGCCGCGCTCAAATTGAATTTACAACCGACAAAGGTATTGTTACAGCCGTGCTAGATGGCTACAGCGCTCCGGTGACGGGCGGGAATTTTGTAGACCTAATTCAGCGAGGCTTCTATGATGGTTTACCGTTTACTCGGGCTGAAGACTTCTATGTGTTGCAAACAGGCGACCCTGATGGTCCAGATGAAGGGTTCATTGACCCTAAAACCAAAGCTTACCGATCGGTGCCCTTGGAAATCTTAGCCCAAGGCGACAAGGTGCCAACCTATGGCGTGACGTTAGAAGATGCGGGTAGGTATTTGGATCAGCCTGTGCTGCCCTTTAGTGCCTACGGTGCACTCGCGATGGCCCGCCCGAATGAAGACGCAAATGGCGGATCGTCCCAGTTTTTCTTCTTTCTATTTGAACCAGAACTTACCCCTGCGGGTCTAAACCTCCTGGATGGGCGATATTCCATCTTTGGCTATGTCACGGGCGGTCAAGAGGTTCTCCATGAGATTAAAGCTGGAGACAGCATAAAAAGTGTAAAGGTCGTAACTGGACTGGATAAATTCAAGAAGGGCGCAGCTTAATCCTTCATAGACTCAACTCTTAGGGAATCTTAGGAACTATGCGGACGAGCTGAAAAAGTTGGGAATAGTAAGCCATTACGGTAGCTGTGCCCGTCTGTACTCATCCTTTTCTCACTTGCCCATTTTTTATTCACTCGGTTATATCCCCATGACCTCTCCATCTCACAATCCACCACTTGTTCTGGTTGCAGACGACGACAAGGTTATCCGGGTTTGTCTGCGTCAAGCTATGGAACAAGACGGTTATCAGGTGATTGAAGCCGTTGATGGGGAAAATTGCTTAGCGATGTTCAGCAAAATGCATCCGGATGTGGTTTTGATTGATGCTGTGATGCCCCACATGGATGGCTTCACCTGCTGTCAACAAATTCAAAAAATGGAACAGCATCTGGAAGGGAATGGCACGCCATTGTTGATGATTACGGGTTTAGATGATGAGGAGTCAGTGGAGCAGGCGTTTGCCTCTGGGGCGAGCGATTTTGTCACTAAGCCGATTCACTGGGCTATTTTGCGTCAACGCGTCAAACACTTGCTAACCCAAGTCAAACTCTACGAGCAGCTTAAAAGTGCAAACCAAGAACTCCAGCGTCTGGCAACTTCTGATGGTCTCACTAAGGTCGCGAACCGTCGTCGGTTTGATGAATATTTTGATAAGGAATGGGGGCGGATGCAGCGCGATCGATTGCCCTTGTCGTTAGTGCTGTGTGATATTGATTTCTTCAAAGTTTACAATGATACCTACGGGCATCAAGAGGGCGATGAGTGCTTAAAAAAAGTGGCGAAGATTTTGGAACGAGGGGCGAAACGATCGATTGATTTGGCCGCTCGCTATGGCGGAGAAGAGTTTGTGATTATTTTGCCTAACACAAATCTAGAGGGCGCGGTTCGGGTGGCGAAGAATATTCAAGACGCATTGAGAGAGTTAGATATTCCTCATAGCGGCTCAAGAATCGGCGATACGCTCACCCTCAGCATGGGGGTTGCCAGTACCCAACCCTCTGACATTCTTAGCCCTGATATGTTGATTGCCGCTGCCGATCGTGCTTTATACCAAGCTAAGGAAACTGGACGGAATCGGTTCTGTACTTTCTTGATTCCTTAGGGCAATTTCTGATTATTTGTGATTAGCCATGTCTTGGACTAGTTTGCTTATGCAACATCGATCGATCGCGGTCATTCGTGCGCCAGAGTTTGAACTCGGTTTAGACATGGCTCGGTCGGTGGCAAGGGCAGGTATCAAATTAATTGAAATCACTTGGAATAGCGATCGACCTGCCGATCTGATTGCCAGACTCCGCCAAGAATTACCAGATTGTAGAATAGGGGCCGGAACTCTAGTCACCCAAGCCCAATTTACGGAAGCCATCAGTGCGAATGCCCAATTTCTATTTTCACCCCACTGCGACCCTAACCTGATTTCACACGCTAGAACTCTGGGGATTCCGATCGTCCCCGGTGCGCTCACCCCCACCGAAATTATCACCGCTTGGCAAGCCGGAGCCAACAGCGTCAAAGTTTTCCCCGTCCACAGTCTGGGTGGACCGAGTTACATCCGCAGTCTACACGCTCCTCTTCATGGCATTCCGTTGATTCCTACGGGCGGGGTCAGTATTGAGAATTCAGCGGATTTCCTAAAGGCTGGAGCGATCGCTGTTGGGCTGTCTAGTGAATTGTTTTTACCGAGTTTAATTCACGATCGGAATTGGGATGGATTGCACGATCGGGCCAAGGCGTTGATTGATGAGCTTGCACCCTATTGCCATTGATTAACAAAATTTAACGGGATTGTTGTGTTTGAACATAAGTAGATTGTCGGAGGGAAATTGCGTGAATCTACTTATGTATAGGGCAAAAGGCTATGTGTAGTGTAAATATTTCTTTGTCAAGAAATAAAAGTTCAGGAAACCAGTATGAAATATCTTCTACGACTCTGGGTGCCGATAGCAATTTTGGCAGTAACCGCTGCTGCTCATGCGTTTAAGCATGAGCAGGAGGATGTTGATAAAAATTACAGATATTGACCACATCACAAAATAAAAGCCAAAATCATAGGCTTGATTTTGGCTCCTCTCGGCGTTTAAGCCGACTCAACAGGGTATTTATCGCAGGTCTGATCCAATTACGGATCCATTAGTTTCGGAACATGCTGCTCACAGAGCAATCCTCATGTACCCGTGAAATGGTTTCACCAATTAATCCCGCCACGGACAAAATTCGTAACTGTGGGAATCGGTTTTCCAGCTCGATCGGAATCGTATTCGTCACAATCACTTCCTCAAGACAACCGTTAGAAAGCCGTTCGATCGCAGGGGGTGAAAACACCGCATGGGTCGCACAGGCATACACCTGACGCGCACCCTGTTCTCGCAATACTCTGGCACCTTCAGTAATGGTTCCAGCGGTGTCGATCATGTCATCGACTAACACCGCTGTTTTACCTCTTACGTCGCCCACCACATTCATCACTTCTGCGACATTGTGAGCCTGACGACGTTTGTCAATAATAGCTAGGGGCGCATCTCCAAGACGGCTAGCAAAGGCACGAGCGCGCGCTACTCCACCAACATCAGGCGAAACCACAACCAGATCTTCTAGATTTTTACTTTTGATATACTCGACGATCGTTGGGGATCCGTAGACATGATCCACTGGAATGTCAAAATATCCTTGAATCTGAGAGGAATGCAGGTCCATCGCAATGATCCGATTTGCCCCGGCTTTTGTCAAAAGATTTGCGG
>JAYVUU010000090.1:0-5911 GCA_043787635.1 Synechococcales cyanobacterium
CCACAGTCACGCGATCATTAAGCAACGGACTAAAGCCCCCGTGTAACCGCACTGCCTGCGCCTTGAAACATAATCCAAGACAGGAAAAAGTTTGAAATAAAAATTGCCAGTAACGATGTTACCACCGCCGTCGTCGTTGATTCGCCAACGCCTTTCGCGCCCCCTGTTGTCGTTAAGCCCCAACTGGTTCCAATAATCGCAATCAGAAACCCAAACACGATCGCTTTCAAAGGCGCACTAAACAGATCCCACACCGTCAAAAATTTTCGCGCCGAATCTAAAAACACCATAGGTGGAATGCCATAGATTAAATTCGCCATCGCCATGCCTCCTAAAATCCCTGTGCCTAATCCCAAAATTGTCAACAGTGGCAACATCGAACAACAGGCCAACACCCGAGGCGTAACCAGATAATCGATCGGATCTGTCCGCAACATATATAGCGCATCAATTTGTTCCGTCACCTGCATGGTGCCCAACTCCGCCGCAAACGCCGAACCCACCCGCCCCGCGATCGTCACCGCCGTCAATACGGGGGTCAATTCCCTCGCTAAGGACAACGCCAGCACCCCACCCACTGCCGAACCCGCCCCAAAATTCAAAAACTCCCGCGCGACCTGAATCGTGAATACCATACCCACAAAGGTAGAGGTCAACAGCGCAATCATTAATGACTGCGGCCCAACAATGGACATCTGCTCTAGTGTGTTGCGACGATCGATTTTCCCCCTCAATAGATGGAGTACGACTTGCCCCATCAATAGCATCGCCATCATCATGCGATTGAACCACAGAGAGAACGACGACTTCGGGGTGGATTTTTGAGTCAATTTTGGGTTGGGATTATCACTCATTCCGCAAGTCAGAAAGGCTAAGGTCTTACAAATTTAACGGTTATTTATCCATGAGATTATCGCGTTTGGGTCCGATCGTGCGGTAACTTTCCCATTCCTCTAGCTCCTAAGCAGCCGTCCTTCTCACCCGACTGGCACACAGCGCAGCGACATTATAAAGCCTTGATACTTACGATCCCCTTATTCTGATTTTTGCGATCCCCCGATCGCTCTAATGTCAACATTTGATAACATATTGATCCCCGCACCCCATAGAAATGGTAAAACTCTTACAAATTGATAAATCCGATCGGTTGATCTCCAACGGAAATAGCCCCACTATGGGACCACGCTAAAGAATTAAGTCATTGAGTTTAATTCGTGATCCCCAACCGGGATCTCGCCGTCGATTCGGCATCAAATTACGAAAAAATTACTTTCTCGGAGGTATTTTCAATGACCGTTTCAATTCCTTTAGAAGATATGACCCTACGGCAGTTGCGCCGTGTTGCCAGCGCGCTGGGGGTTTCTAGATATAGTCGAATGCGGAAGGATCAACTTCTATCGTCCATTCTTGAAAAACAAGGGCCAGCACAAACCATGATTGAAGCCTCAAAGTATGGGTTACAAGCGGTCTCGACAGTAGATTTATCCCTGGCAGATGTCGATAGCTCGTTTGTGGGATTGCCCAAGGGATATGGGGACAGTCGCATTGTGATTTTGCCTCGTGATCCGCAGTGGGCCTATGCCTATTGGGACATTTCCAATGAACACAAAGAAGAACTCCGTCGTCAGGGTGGAGAGCAATTAGCGCTACGGTTGTTTGATGTAACGGATTTGGACTTAAGTATTCAGTCTCCTCACAGCGTTCAGGAGTATGGCTGTGATGAAATGGCTCGTGAATGGTATTTACCCTTACCCGTCAGCGATCGGGAATACCTCTTGGAAATTGGCTATCGGACTTGGGATGGTCGCTGGTTGAAATTGGCCCGATCGGAATCGATGCGCGTTCCTCCGGTCTATCCATCAGACTGGGTTGAAGATCAATTTGTCACCCTAGATTGGGAAGAGCCATTGGAAGGCAAAAGTGTATTGCAATTGGTGACTCCTAGCCAAAAAATGGCTGAAAATACAACAACGTATCAATCTCAGCCTCAGCCTCAATCTGAACTTCACAACCAGATTTTCGACATGACGAGTGAAGTCGAGACCCAGCGCGTTGTCGGGTCGCTCTATGGCTCCATGCAACAGGCTCCAAGCCCTGCACCCTACCTCGATTCTGTGAGTTCCTACGTGTTCCCATCGAGCGCTGGATCGTGGGCGTTACCCACTTTCTCAGGGTTGAATATGTCGGGTGTTGGTCTATCGTCTGGGGAATTGGCCAAACCACAGCCGCGTCAGTTTTGGCTAGTTGCTGATGCAGAATTGATTGTTTATGGTGCGACGGAACCCGATGCAACGGTGTATGTAGACGGCGAACCGATCGTACTTAATTCTGATGGGACATTCCGCTTTCAAATGTCATTCCAGGATGGTCAATTGAAGTTCCCGATCGTGGCGGTGGCGGCGGATGGTGAACAAAATCGATCGATTCGAATGGACTTTGAGCGAACTACGTCCGATCGGCGCACAAATACCAAAGCCGAAGCCATTGAAGAATGGTTTGCCCCCTCTTAGAAGTAGCTCTCTCCGGGATGGCTACTGTGTACACCTGATTCCCCTAGCCCTCTTAAAAAAGGGGAACAAGAGCAAACCTCATTTCATAGTCCCCCTTTTTAAGGGGGATTTAGGGGGATCGAGTCTAGCGGACAACGGGGTTCAGGCTTGTAGGTACGAAGGGATTTTCTGCTAATTGTGTTGACGATCGGTCATTCTTTTGCCGACATCTGCGCGACGTAGACTGCTTTTAAAACCTCCTGCAAATCTTTTTCTGGACAATGTTCCAAAAGCTTATAAAACACCTCCAATAACTTCAAAGCGCTGTCGCCCATCATCGGACTCAAGGCCCAAACATCTTCTACCCAGTCTTGAGGGATAGTCTCATCAAAGACAAGTCGTTCAAATAAAAGTTTGATTTCAGATTTTTCAAGGGCCATGACGATCGCAACTATTCTTCAAAACGGACACTTCAACTCTAGCGTATGTGACTTTACGCTCCAACAGCTTGAAATATTTCCGATCGTTCTACAGACACTATGCGGATGAACTGATGCAATGAAATCTGGGCTGCATCAGACTGATCGACAACAGCCTCTTTCTCAGGGTGAAATAATGCACTCATCATCGGAATCACCTCCGTATCCAACGCTTCTCGAAAAACTTGTGCGGGTAAAACTAAATGCGAACTCTCTCGTAAATCGTGCAAAAGCAATAACTGCAAACTCTCCGGCACCACTTGCGCCATCGCCAATGGTCGAACCCAGCAGCGCGATCGTTCTGGCACCATCTGCACCACTTCCCCAAATAGTCGCAATTCCCCTTGCTCTAGACAAACAATTTGGTTTGGCGAAAACTGAACTAAATCTTCTAACTCTGCCATTTGAAAATTACCCCAAACATCTCATCCAGTTTAGTCATTCCTAATGACCCGCACCACGAATAAGGGTAAGTGAACAAATGCTATCGCGTGAGCTTCCCTGGGGTGAAGTGCTTTAAAACACGATCGTTTCACTTAAAAAACCGGGGCGGTCTCGAATTCAAGACAACCCCGGTTTTAATCTCAGACTTTAGCTGGACTTATTTGGTTTCAGTGAAGTCAGCATCAATCACATCGTCACCGCCGGGAGTCGAACCCGTTGGACCCGGTTCCGCGCCGCCTTCCGCTTCAGCGCCTGCCTGCTGATACAGGTTGGTCGTGATTTGGTAAAGGGCTTGTTCGAGTTCGGTCTTTTTAGTTCCGATCTCATCGAAGTTCTCCGCTTGGATCACATCACGCAGTTCTTTGACCAGTCCTTCAATTTTGGACTTATCGTCTGCCGTCACCTTGTCGCCCAAGTCGTTCATTTGCTTCTCGGCTTGATAGGCAAGGGAATCAGCTTGGTTTTTCAGGTCAATCCGATCGCGCTTTTCTTTGTCACTAGACGAGTTGACCTCGGCATCGCGGACCATTTTCTCGACTTCAGTTTTATCGAGGGTCGAGGCACCCGTGATGCTGATCGTTTGCTCTTTGCCTGTGCCCTTATCTTTGGCGGTAACGCTCAAGATTCCGTTGGCATCAATATCAAAGGTCACTTCGACTTGAGGCACACCGCGAGGGGCGGCTGGGATTCCATCAAGCCGGAACTGACCAAGGCTCTTGTTGTCGCTGGACATTTCCCGTTCGCCCTGAAGCACATGGATTTCCACGTTGGATTGCCCGTCCACAGCGGTGGAGAAGGTTTCCGACTTTTTGGTAGGGATAGTGGTGTTGCGGGTAATGATCTTAGTCATCACGCCACCGAGGGTTTCGACACCCAGTGACAATGGTGTTACGTCGAGCAATAGTAGCCCTTCGGTTCCTTGTTCACCGGACAACACGCCCCCTTGGATTGCTGCGCCCAATGCCACAACTTCATCCGGGTTGACGCTTTCGTTCGGTTCTTTACCTAAAAGCTTTTTGACGAGTTCTTTGACTGCTGGAATCCGGATGGATCCTCCAACGAGAACAACTTCATCGATCCGATCCTTGGAGAGCTTTGCATCTGCTAATGCTTTCTCAACCGGGACTCGGCACCGATCGATTAAATCTGCCGCCAGCTCTTCAAATTTTGCACGGGTCAGGGTCAGTTCCAAGTGCTTGGGACCGTCTTGAGTGGCTGTAATGAACGGAAGATTGATGTCGGACTGGGTAACATTGGACAGCTCAATTTTTGCTTTCTCAGCTGCTTCGGTCAGACGTTGCAGAGCTTGCTTGTCTTTGCGAAGATCAATGCCTTCTGCGGTTCTGAACTGTTCCGCCATGTAGTCAACGATTTTTTTGTCAAAGTCGTCGCCGCCCAGATGAGAGTCACCAGAGGTGGCCATTACTTCAAATACGCCGTCACCGATTTCAAGAATCGAGACATCAAAGGTACCGCCCCCTAGGTCAAAGACCAAGATAGTTTCGTTAGCTTTTTTGTCTAGACCATAGGCCAACGATGCGGAGGTGGGTTCGTTGATAATTCGTAGAACTTCAAGACCTGCGATTTTTCCAGCGTCTTTCGTCGCTTGGCGCTGGGAGTCGTTGAAGTAAGCCGGAACGGTGATGACCGCTTGGGTGACTTCTTGGCCCAAGTATTTGCTTGCGTCATCTTTTAGCTTCCGAAGAATCTGTGCGGAGATTTCTTCTGGTGCAAATTGCTTGCCTTGAGCGCTGCAATCTAGACGGACGTTGCCGCCACTGTTGACAACTTTGTAGGTGACATCAGTGGTTTCTTTAGAAATTTCTTCAAACCGACGACCGATGAATCGCTTGACGGAATAGAACGTATTTTCGGGGTTCATTACCGCTTGGCGCTTGGCGATTTGTCCAACTAGACGATCGCCATTCTTTGCAAAACCAACAACCGACGGGGTGGTGCGAAGACCTTCTGCATTGGCGATCACGGTTGGCTTCCCGCCTTCCATGACTGCGACGCAAGAGTTTGTGGTACCTAGGTCAATTCCAACTACTTTTCCCATGAGACTTACTTCGACTCCTTGAATACTGTTTGGTTACATTTGAAAGAGGGACTTGCTTGATGTCTTTGCGTTTTCCAGGGTCATCTAAGCTCAAAAATAGGTGCGTCGCGTGGGAAATTCGCACCGGAGATTGCTGGGAGTGCTAATTGAATAGCTCGACTCTGACAATACATCCCCTTAACTCTCATATGGTGTCTGGGTGTGGGTCTTTGATGAAGGGGTATTTACCGAACCCAGACCGTCCCGAAGACCCTCAGGAACGGCTGGGCTGGGCTTTTGGCGGGAGTTTTGCCCTGTGACTTTAGAGCGATACTCGAACACTGCGAGTCCGATCGTCCGATCGTTTTGGCAGCGTCAAGGTCAACAAGCCATGGTTAAAAACAGCCTCTACTTGGTCGGGATCGACTTCTACGGGCAGGGTAATGACCCGATGGAATGCC
>JAYVUU010000091.1:0-3695 GCA_043787635.1 Synechococcales cyanobacterium
CCCTCATCGGTCACATCAAAATCTGCATGGCATTCTCGCGCCCACCGATCGAGATAGGTCCGGGCCACACTTAATTCCAACTCAGCAACCCGCGAAAATTCCACTGCGGTTAACCGTCCGCGTTTTGCTCTTACCAACTGTAGAAACCGATCGCGGATCGCTTCACTTTTTAAAGTCTTACTCCCCCGCACCATCACCCAGCCCAAGACCGCCGGAACAATGCCCCAGCTTAACAAGGCGGGCGATGACAGTAGCAGCAACAGAATCGCCGAAGCCGCACCCCATTTCAGCCCAAACAACAGCCCAACGAGCAGAGAAAGAACCATTGTGCTGACAACCATAGTCAAGGCTACAACGGTTCCGCCTGTGGTCATTAACGATCCAACAAATTGCCCAACCTGACTGCCGATGCGTTTCATGATGCGATCGTCCTCTCCTCAAAAAATTAGCCTAATTTCAACATTTCTAAAAATTGAAAAACTAGCCTCGCTTTAAGATAACGTGTTGGACCTCAAAGTGAACATATCGGGAATTACGGTCAAAGCGTCAGAGCAACTTCAGCCGAAAAACGGGGAACGTTGCCGATTGAACGTAGCTTACGATCGCCCCGACTCCATAGTCTAAAGTGCTTTTAGAGCAAAGCAGCTCGGTCTCAACTTGGATTGGGCGGGGCATAGGTGCAGGGCGTGGCGAAAGGTGGGAGAATTGAGTCCCGTATGGTTTGCACTCGTTCCACAATTCCCATGCTCTGGTTACTCATTCTCGTCGGATTACTTGGTTTCTTTTGCTACTTTCTCATTGTGGAACGGGTGCGATTAGTGACGCGCACATCGCCATTATTGCTGTGGATTGTGGTGATGATGCCCGCCTTTTGCCTCACGGCTTGGGCCTTAGTCTACGGGCCACGGGTGCCAATGCCGCCGTTTCTTGGGTTGACGACGTTTTTAGGGTTTTTTATCCTGTACTTGTATCTAATTCAACGAGGCCGCATTGAAGCCCCGGCGATCGAGAGTAGACCCGAAACGCCCATTGCAAAGGCTACAGAGCCTGTGGTTCGATCGTTGTCGTCCGATGATGAGAAACGGCTGCGCACCTGCTTTCCGTGGGAGTGTTATTACCTGAGCACAATTGAATATCTTCCTCAAGCGGTGATCTGTCGAGGAAATTTACGATCGGCCTCCTCAGAAACGGCATACCGAACCATTGAATCCCGTGTGCAAGCCGCCTTTGGCAATCGATTTTTCTTGGTATTTCAAGAGGGACTTCAAGAGCGTCCGTTCTTTGCCCTAGTCCCCAATCCCCAAACGGCGATGCAGATTACGCCTCAAATGATGTTTCGCCCCAAACAGGCATTGCTACTAATATTGGCGACGGCGGTGAGTTGTATTTGGTCGGGGCAGTTGCTACTGGTGCAAGTGGGGGCGAGTACCAGTCCAGCATTTTTGGACGGGTTGCCCTATGCACTGGCATTGATGGGATTCTTTTTGGTCCGAGAAGGGGGACATTACTGGACGACGATGCGGTATGGAATTTTAGCGACGCTGCCGTATTTTATTCCGATCGTACCCTTACCCCAGTTGCCGATCGGGACGTTAGGCGCATTCATTCAGATCCGATCGCCGATTCCTAGTCGTCGAGCCTTGTTTGATGTGGGGGTGATTGGTGCGGTGATGGGGCTGGTCGTCGCGATCGGGTTGCTCGGCTGGGGCTTGACGTTATCTGAGGTGATTCCACAGCCACCCGCGTTTCGACCTAGTGTCTTTAAGTTTGAAGCGATGTTACCGCAGTACTCCATTACCCTGGCATTACTTGCGAAGCTGACCTTAGGAGGTTCATTAGCCACAAAAACGGTCATTGCAATGCACCCGATCGCGGTGGCGGGTTGGCTCGGAACCTTGTTTACAGCCTTCAACTTAATGCCCGTGGGTCAATTGGACGGTGGACGAATGGTTCATGCAATTTTTGGTCAACGTCAAGGCTCAATCATCGGTCAGGTGTCTAGAATTCTATTGTTCTTGTTGTCATTTATGCAGTCGCATTTATTGTTGTTGTCGGTGTTGTTGTTCTTTTTACCCACCATGGACGAGCCTGCATTGAATGATGTAACGCCATTGGATAGTCGTCGTGATTTTCTAGGAATCGTGCTGCTGCTCGTTCTGTTATTGATTATTATTCCCGCACCTAAAGTATTGATTGCTTCACTAGGGCTGTAGCGGATAGATGATTTGATTTGTTGTTTTGGATCTGGAGTAGCAGCATGACCAACTTGCAAGATATGGTACGAGTACGGCAGGGCATATTGTCATTGGTGCTGTTTCGGGATGTTCTGGATGATTCTGTGGGGAGGGCTTGGAGTCTATTGGTCCGATCGCTATTGCGGGCAGGGGAATCAATTAATGCGGATGACGTTGATGCGATATTGCTGGTCTATAGTGAATGGATGGGTGCATTGGCCGATCGGGGCATGGGTTGGCAGGAACATTTGCGCGATCGGATTTTGAGTGCGGACAATCGATTTACTCGACAAGCGGCTCTGGGTGAAGATATTGTTCCGATGCTGATGGATGTGGTCCGGCTTGATTTGAGAGTATTACAATGCGTGTATGGCGTGGTTTGTGCGGATATGGCAGATTGGGTGCGTGCAGTGATCCCAGAAGCCACGAATTTACCGATTTGGTATGATGATATACAGGTAAGTGATGGGACGAATGAGCCATTTTTGAAATGGTTTGAGGTGAATGATTGGGGAGACTATGGCGTACAGCTTGCAAGTTGGTACCGCAGAATGGGTATTGGGGCGTTTGTTCGGTTTCGTGCATTTCGCTATGAGAATAAACAATTAATAGGGCTAGAAACCCCTGATCCCATTGCACTTGAAGAATTGGTTGGCTACAGTTGGCAGCGTGAGGCATTGGTTAAGAATACAGCCGCGCTGATGGCTGGGTTGCCCGCTTTGCACGTGTTGTTATATGGCAGTCGGGGTTCTGGGAAGTCGTCTTTAGTTAAAGCGTTATTATCGCGCTGGTCTGCAAATGGACTACGACTTGTTGAGGTGATGAAGTCAGAATTGTTAGGTTTGCCAACTTTAATTGAGACATTGCGCGGATTGCCCAATAAGTTCATCATTTTTGTCGATGATCTGTCTTTTGAAGACGATGACGAAAGCTACAAATCATTGAAAGTGGTATTGGAGGGAACCATCACGGCACGGGCGCAGAATGTTGTGGTTTATGCCACATCCAACCGCCGTCATTTGGTCCGAGAATTCTACGACGATCGGCCCCGTCCAAAGGATGCGGACGAAATTCATAGCTGGGATACGGTGCAAGAGAAACTATCATTCAGCGATCGGTTTGGCATGACGTTGACCTTTGAACCTGCCAATCAAGAGACCTATTTAGAAATTGTGAGTCATTTGGTCGGGCGATCGGAGTTGGTGATTTCAAGTGAAGACTTAGAATTTCGAGCCTTGCAGTGGGCACAACGCAATAATGGCCGATCGGGACGGACCGCACGGCAATTTGTGGACTTTCTACTGGGAGAACGATCGGCTCATTGACACTCTCAGCACTAAAGTGACTGAGATTCTTAGTTCAACGATCGGACTTAAATATGAAGCGTTTCCGCATCAAACCCAGAGATCCAATCTCCCTAAGCGTTTACGTTGTCTAGCAACGAAGTTCCGACATGACCTG
>JAYVUU010000092.1:0-19416 GCA_043787635.1 Synechococcales cyanobacterium
GCCAAATACCACAATCAAAACTGCCAACACCAAACCAGGCGATCGTTCAGCCCAAGTCATCATTGGTAAATTAGAAAACTGGGGTGGCAAGCGACCAAAAAAAGTATTGTTCACCAACAGCAAAAAGTACACCGCCGTCAGCCCCGTCCCCACCAAACACAACAACGTCTGCACAGGATAAGCCGCAAAACTCCCCCGAAAAATTAAAAATTCAGAAATAAACCCCACCATCCCAGGCATCCCCGCTGAGGCCATCACCGCTAACACCATCAAACTGCCCACAATCGGCAAGCCGCGCTCTGGATTCAACAACCCTCGCAGCACCGTAATATCGCGGGTTCCAGTCTTTTTGTAAACCAAACCAACCAACACAAACAACAACCCTGAAATCAATCCATGGGCCACCATCTGAAACATCGCCCCCACCATCGAAACCGGAGTTGCCGCCGCTGCCGCCAACAACACAAATCCCATATGTCCAATGGAACTATAAGCCACCATTTTTTTCATGTCTGTCTGAGCGATCGCCGCCAACGCTCCAAACAAAACACTCACAACAGCCCAACTCGCAAACCACGGAGCCGCTATCATCCAAGCTTCTGGAAATAAGCCAAGACCAAAGCGCAGTAGGCCATAAGTGCCTAACTTCAACAACACGCCTGCCAACAGAACTGAAATGGGAGTCGAGGCTTCAACGTGGGCATCGGGCAGCCAAGTATGAAATGGAAACAGCGGAATCTTGATGCCAAATCCGACCACGATCGCCCCCAACAGCAAAAGCTGAGGTCCGATGGGTAATCCCTGACTTAAGGCAGGATTATAGTCAAACGATGACGAACCACTAAGCCAAGTCAAGCCTAAAAATCCGGCCAATACCAAAATTCCTGAAATGGCGGTATAAATCAAAAACTTAGTGCCCGCATAACCCCGTCTTGCGCCACCCCAAATACTAATAAGTAAATATAACGGAATTAATTCAAGCTCATAAAATAAGAAAAATAGCAACAAATTATGCGCTAAGAATGCACCCACGACCCCGCTATTCAAAAGAAAAATTAATGAATAGTAAAACCTCGGACGAGTCACGGTCGGTTCGGTGATGTAAATTGCGACGAGGGTCAACAATCCATTCAGCACCACTAACAGCAGCGATAAACCATCCACACCTAGTCGATAGTCTAGCCCCAACTCTGAGAGCCACGGCAGGTTTTCTAGAAATTGTAATCCCGCGATCGTTGGATCAAACTGAACCATCAATACCAGCGTCAGTCCAAACAAAACACTCGCCAAGGTCAGGGCCGCTGCTTTCACCTGCCCACCATTCAACGGCAGAAACCCAACCCCAACCGCCCCCACAATAGGCAGCACAATTAACGCACTCAACAGCATCCCAATACTCCTAAATTCCTGGCAAAATCAACTTCGACCAAGACAAAAACAACCCAATAAAGCCAACGCCCAATAAAATCGTCAGCATATAGGCTTGAGATTTACCCGAAGCGCTGTACTTTAAACTCTCGCCACTGAACAGCGACGCAAATCCAACTAAATTCACCGCACCATCGACGACATAACGATCGAACCACGACGTAAAACTAGACAAGGTTCGCACCGCCAATACCACGGTAACCATATAAAATTTATCAACATAGAAATCGTAAGCCAATAAATCCTGCACAAACCTGAGGGGCGCTTGAATCGGACGAAGCCAGACATGATTAAGCTGAATCAGACTACCAATGCTAACGCCGATAATGCCCGAAGTTGTTAACAGTGCCGCCGCCGTAAAATTGATTTCCCCAGTCACAGGAAGCAAGTCTAGTTTCAACAACACAAAGGGCAATGCAGCAGTGGATCCTACCAGAATCCCCATGGGCATCGCCATCTGCCAAGGCACTTCGGGCGATCGTCTTGTCTTTGGAGTCGCGTCGCCCAAAAACACTAGCCGAAACACCCGCACCAGACTAATCGCCGTTAACCCATTCACCAATAAAATTACCGCCACCGCCCAAGGTGCATCGGTCCACAATTTACTCATTCCATCCAACATCGCCCAGTAGGTCGCCATCGGTAGCAGCCCCACTAACCCGGCACTCCCTGTAACGTAGGCCAAGGTTGTCATTGGCATTTTCCGGGCTAATCCGCCCAATTCCGTCACATCTTGCGATGTCGTAGTCAGGATAATTGAACCCACACTCATAAAAATCAAGGCTTTGGCGATCGCATGGGACAACAACAACAGCAACGCAAAATCAGTCCACTGCATCCCCACAGCAATAAACACAAGCCCCAAATAGGCGCTAGTTGAATGAGACATGGCTCGCTTAATGTCAATCTGAGCTAGAGAAACCAAAGACGCTCCGATCGCAGTCAACGTCCCCAACAGAATCAGTACATCTTGGGCGATCGAAGACATGACAATAATCGGCTGTAGCTTAATCAGCACATAGGCTCCGCAGCCTACAACCACTGAATTCCGTAAAATTGATGCTGGGTTCGGTCCTTCCATCGCTTCATCTAGCCATAGGTTTAGCGGAAACTGCGCACATTTCCCCGTTGGACCTGCAATCAACGCTAGCCCCAATGCCGCAGCAACAGGCGGTGCAAGTTCAGCCGTTTGGGTCCATTCCCCGATCGTCTCAAAATTTAACCCATCCGCATAGACAGACAAGGCCACTACGCCCATCAGCAGCAAAATATCACCAACACGCTTAGTCAAAAATGCATCCCGCGCCGCATTCACCACCAACGGCTGTGCATACCAAAATCCCACCAGCAAATAAGTCGAAAGGGTGAGCATTTCCAGCAGTCCATAGGTCAAAAACAGCGAATCGCTAATGACCAACCCGCTCATCGCCGCTTCAAAAAAACCCATCAGTCCATAAAACCGAGCCAGTGAAATTTCTTTTTCCAGGTATCCCAACCCATAAACTTGAGCCAACAAACTTAGCCCCGTAATCAATTCCATCGCTCCAACACTGACAGAATCCAAATTTATATTAAAAGTCAGATTGAAATCCGCTACTTGAAACCAAGGCAAAATCAATTGATAGGCAGGCTGTTGCCATACTTGCGTGAACACCAACGTGCCATGCACCAACCCCACCAAGGTCATAAAAATATTTAGATAAGCCGCTAGCCGCTGCCCCCGATCGCGAATCAACCCCGTCGCCCAAGGCAGACTCAATAAGGCTCCGATCAATCCATACACTGGAATAAACCAGCTCGTCTCCAGGAGAAACTGATACATTCAACGATCCTACCGATGGAACAGGTCAAATCGATCGTTCCCAAACGACAGACTATCCTCTACCTTACCGTTAATAGACGATTTGCTGAAGTATCTAAGACTTCAAGACCAGTGCTTAATAGGACTAGTATCCAGGACCACTACTACAAATTATTTGTAACAACTCATAAACTGACTTTATTAAGAATTATCAGAATCATTAATGAAACTAATTTACAACTATCATCAAACTTTATATTGCCAAGGGTAAGACTGACCTCTATTGTATTGAGAGCAAGTCACTAGGAGACAACTATGTCGATCGCGGTTGGAATGATTGAAACACGTGGATTTCCGGCGGTTGTTGAAGCCGCTGATGCCATGGTAAAAGCCGCTCGTGTCACCCTTGTGGGATACGAGAAAATTGGATCGGGCCGCGTCACAGTGATAATTCGGGGCAACGTGTCTGAAGTGAAGGCTTCTATTGAAGCTGGAATGGAAGCCATCAAACGTGTGAATGGCGGCGAATTATCGTCCAGCCACATCATTGCGCGTCCCCATGAAAACCTGGAATACGTCCTGCCTATTCGGTACACCGAAGCGGTTGAACAGTTCCGGAATTAGACCCATCGCTGAAGAGTTCTAAAACGCTTCGATCGGTTCGCTTAATCTACCTTTACAAATTCTGTCCACTTTGGGTTGAATTAGGGAGGGAAACGATCGAATCGAATCAAAAGCAGTTTAGGATGAGTTGTTGGTTCAGACTTTTGTCGCTTACGCGGGAAAGACTAGTTAAGAATTGATTGGAAGGGAGTTTTTCGACATGGCTATCGCAGTTGGAATGATTGAGACTTTGGGCTTCCCCGCAGTGGTTGAAGCCGCCGACGCAATGGTGAAAGCCGCTCGCGTCACGTTGGTCGGATATGAGAAAATTGGATCGGGTCGCGTAACGGTCATCGTTCGTGGTGATGTATCTGAAGTTCAAGCATCGGTTGCCGCAGGCATCGAGAATGTGAAGCGTGTGAACGGTGGACAAGTTCTATCGACCCACATCATTGCACGTCCTCACGAGAACCTTGAATACGTGCTGCCGATTCGCTACACCGAAGCGGTTGAACCCTTCCGTGAGAGCGTTGCTGGTATCCGCATGGTGAACCGTCCGTAATCGTCCACAGTATTGAATGCAAATCGCTAAAGTTCGTGGCACCATCGTCAGCACGCAAAAAGAGTCAAATTTAACGGGTGTTAAGTTTCTTTTGGTTCAGCTCATTGACGAAGAAGGGCAACTCCTTTCAGTTCATGAAGTTGTAGCTGACCGAGTAGGTGCGGGGATTGGAGAATGGGTGCTGATTAGTCGAGGCAGTAGTGCCCGCGAGGTCGAAGGCAATGCAAATCGCCCGATCGATGCGGCTGTTATTGCCATTATTGATACCGTTACGGTTGAAAATCAGCGTCTCTATGACAAAAGTACGCAATGGTAATGTCTAAAATTCGATTCGTCGTCTTATTAGGTCCAGCGCTGTTTGTTTTTGATGCCGGATGAATTTCTCGTCTCCGGTTCTTTTGCACAAATGTTTTTGTGCAGGCGCTACTTAATCGTTAACAAATTCTTTTCTGGCGATCCATATTAATGCTTACGGATTGATGGCGCAACACTTGACGATTTAACTGAATGGACGTTTGCTCACATGGCAGCCCAATCTGTATCAGCTATATCCCTGGCTCTTGAGGCAAGGACAATAGCAGAACCAAAAATTCATGACTCTGCCTATGTGCATGTTTTTTCGAACCTAGTCGGTGATATTAGGATTGGAGAAAATGTGACCATAGCACCAGGGACTTCGATTCGCGCGATGGACGCGATGTCATTTCATATTGGTGCAAATACCAATGTTCAAGATGGCGTTGTAATTCATGGCTTGACATCGGGTCGAGTGCAAGGCGATGACGGTGAGGTTTACTCCGTTTGGATTGGCCAGAATGCCGCCATCACTCATATGGCACTTGTTAATGGACCCGCCTACGTGGGAAATGATTGTTTCATTGGATTTCGAACTACTGTGTTCAATGCACGGGTGGGGCGCGGATCGATTGTGATGATGCATTGCCTAGTACAGGACGTGGAAATTCCACCGGGACGATTTGTTCCCTCTGGATCGATTATTACAACACAGCAGCAAGCCGATCGTCTGCCGGAAGTAACGCCGCAGGATCAGCAATTCGTGAAGCACTTTATTAGTGTGTCGCAATCGCCTCGATCGAGTTCTCACTGCGCCGAAGTTTCAGCTAGTATCCCTCCGATTAAAAACGACATGGCTAATACCTATCAGTCCAAGAGTGCAAGTGCGGAAGTTGTGGATCACGTGCGTCAGCTTCTGGCGCAGGGTTATCGCATCGGTACCGAACATGCCAATAAGCGTCAGTTCCAAAATGGCGGCTGGAAAACCTGTTCCCCCATCCAAGCTACGTCTGAGTCTGCCGTTTTAGGTGAACTTCAGGGCTGCCTAAGCGACCACAGCGGTGAGTATGTCCGTCTGATTGGCATCGACCCCAAGGCCAAAAAGCGCGTTCTCGAAAAGATTATTCAGCGTCCAGAAGAGGCACCCGTGAGTCTGAATGGAGCGGCCGTCTCTAGGAGTCACAGCAATTCTAGTCACGTCTCTATTTCTAGCAACGGTGCAGGTCCGACCGATAGCAGTGCGGCGGCTCAAATTCGCCAAGTTGTGAATCGTGGTGGTCGGATTTCTGTTGAGTTTGCGAACAAGCGTCAATTTCAAAACGGCGGTTGGCAGGGCGGTGGGTTCCTGAGCGGATCGAATGAAAGCGCGATTATGTCCGCTCTCAATCAATTTGTAGCGCAACATTCCGGCGAATACGTTCGAGTTGTGGGCGTGGATCCTGTGGCTAAAAAGCGTCTCATGGAAATCATTGTCCAGCGTCCGAATGGCCAATCGGGTGGAAGCGCTGCTCCGATCGCGGCGGCTACCAACTCGGTTTCTGCCAGTCATTTCTCGGCTCCCTCCGTGAGTGCCGATCTAGCGAGCCAAGTTCAGCAATTGTTGAACCAAGGTGCTGCGATCGGTCTGGAGTTTGCGGACCAACGACGGTATCGGGCTTCGTCTTGGACGACTGTCCCCGCGTTGTCTGGGCGTAGTGCTGGTGACATCCTGAGCACGGTCAATCGCTTCATTGCGGATCATCCTAATGACTATGTTCGGTTGATCGGGGTGGATACGAAGGCGAAAAAACGTCTCGTTGAACTCACTATTAGTCGTCCTGGAAATCAAGCGGCACCCATCGCAACCCAGAGCTACAGTGCATCGTCGTCCAATGGTTACTCCAAGACTTCTATGACGAGTAGCGCTCCTGTATTCAGCGGTGGTTTGAACGCACAAGCAGCGGATCACGTCCGTAACTTGGTCCGATCGGGCCACAAGCTAACCCTTGAATTTGCGGATGTTCGTCGGTACAAGATCAACTCTTGGCAAACCGCTGGAGTGGTTCAAGCAGGCGGCAGCGAATCAAGCACGATGAACCAAGTTCAAGCACTAGCTGGACAGTATGCTGGATCCTATGTGCGGTTGGTTGGAACCGATGGTTCTAAGCGTCGTGTGTTGGAAACGGTAATTCAAAAGCCATAGGGCTAGTTTGAGTTTTGGGAATTTGGATTGGGTTAAATCTTTACTGTGAACTCAGTCCAATTTCTAGGTTTCAACGTTTGACTAGAAATTTCATTTCAAATTTCATAATTGTCGGATTCTTTGATGTTTTCTCGTGCCCTTAACTTTGAGCCGATCAATACCGAGCAATCGTTCACCCAGGGTGATGTTGTCATACTTCCCGGTGCGGTGATTGCGCCCGGAGTGTTGTTGCAGGCGGATGTTGGCAGTCGGATTGTGATCCGATCGGGTGTATGCGTTGGGTTAGGATCTGTGATCCATGCGAGTGGTGGCACCATTATTGTTAATGATGGTGCAAATCTGGGTGCGGGTGTTTTATTGATTGGGGCGGTGACGATCGGGGCAAGAGCTTGTTTGGGTGCGGCAGTGACGGTGATTGATAGTGTGGTTGCACCGGGGACAATTTTGGAAGCGGGGAAATTGGTGGGCGATCGTAGTCGTCATCAGGTAACGGTAGATGATTTGATTGATTCTATTCCAATGAATTCGCAGACCAGACCTGTCGAGATTGGAGCTGATCTTAATTCGATTATCGAACTTGTTGTTGAACCCATTACTCAGCCAGTTATTGAGCCGATCGTCAGTTCATTTGTTGAACCGATCGTAGATTCCTTAAAACCTAATTTAGATCTGAACCCGACTTCTACATTCCAGTATCCATCTAAAATTAAAGCAGAACCCATCGCAGCGGGTGGTGTTGTTGACAGTTCTGGCAAGCCTTGGCAATCCTGCGACCCAAATCCTTGGGACCCAATCAATCATCCGCCGGATGAAACAACCTGTCAGATCACAAGTAAACCAAACGGTCAAAAAACGTTCGACCCAACCTTATTTTCAAGTCAAAATTATTCATCACCGTACCCACCCTATCAACAGCAACCTCAAAGCTCTACGATCGCATCGCCTTTAGTAGAGCCGCCTGTAGTTGAGCCGATCGCCGCAAATCCTACATCGATTGAGTCTGTTGCTAAATCATCCCCCGACTTGCAACCGAAGGCGGTCTATGGTCAAGATTATGTAAACCGGATGTTGGGAAAAATGTCAGGACGATAGTTTAATGTTGGCAAAATGTTCATCTGAAGACAACAACTTACTTATCATCTCAAGATCCCCTGCTTTATGCGCATCTACAGCAATGACGATAATTCATATAGCCGTCGAACTGCGGCCAGTAGTTTGTCGCCATAGTCTGTCGCAGGCTGCCACCGTCCGCTTAATTGCCCGACCAAAGGTGCAATGCCCCTTGTAACGAATCGAAATCGTGGATTAATGCTTTCTTGAACCAGTGGTTCCATACTCGCATAGGCTTTTAAGAGTTGAACGTGGGCACGCACCCCCAGTCTTGCGCTGCCAAAAAATGCGCCTTCTGGTCCCCCTCCGGGAGTTCCCAGTCCTGCAAAATTGTTCTGACTTGCTTTTGTAATTCCGCCAAAGCGCAGAAAGTTGGTCTCAAGACACATTTGAGCAAAGGCGATATCATAATCCACACCTTCTATTGCGCCTTCTTCTCGATATAATTTACCAATTTCTGGAAAGTCTTTGATACTCAACTCATTATTAGTCTTCAAAAACATCATCAATTGCAATTCTGTCGTTTTGCCATGATCCATGATCCGATCGAATGAGCCAGGGCAAATCTTTAAAATAGACCTCAAAATAACAGTCCGAGTCGTCCCATCCCAATTCACGGAAATATTGTAGTCCCGCAGTTCAACCGCTTTCACAAATACAACACTACGATAAGCAAACCGACGAACACTAGGTAACGTTGACAGGTCAATGCCTAAACGATCGACTAAATCAATTGGAATATAAGCATTGCCATTAACTAAAATTCCCTTCTCACCGTAGGTTTGACTATTCAGATTGATCGTTATCATCGGATAGACTTCCCCAGACACTGGACTGCCCAAATCACTCATCCAACTTTGCAGTCCGTCAGCAATTCCGATCGCTAGATCCCGACGTTGATTTTGTAGGATATATCGATCGTCGGGATTAGTCAGGAACCCAACTTGCAAATACAACGACGGCATAATTAATTGACGACAAAATGCCAGGTTCCCAGACCCGATCGTCGTGTCAGGTTTTGCGCCTCGGTTTGGCAACGCAGGCAATCGTTTCACAATGCTGAGTAGTAGCAGGTCTGCATGACGTTTTCGCAGATCGTTTTGATTGATATAAAACGCGCTACATCCACGCACCAATGGATTATTTGCAGCGTCGCAATGAAACTCAAGCGCCACGTCATCCTTGCGTCCACATTCATTGATCCAAATAAGAGTTTGTTGGAAACTCAAATCATCCTGGACAGACAGTACTTCAAGACCACGCGATCGGAGTTCGACTTGGACTAGATCTCGCAACAAGATCATCTCGCGAGCCTCGGTGGTACCCGTAATAATGGCCCCCGAATCAATAACTCCGTTCTCTACGCCGCCATGTGCTGCCGACAGAAAAATGCGTCCCATACTGAAATTCTACCTATGACTCTTGATCATTATGGACGAGGATTGCAGATTCTCAACTCCGATCGTCCGCGCTACACTAAAGAAAATGGGCTTGAAATCTCGTTCGCCATAATCCACTACGACAACTCATCATGTCCCCCCTTTCCCTTCCTGAACTTTCAACAGGTTTACAACGTTTACCCTATTGGCAACATCGCGGCAATAAACTACACCGCGAATATAAGTTCGCTGACTTCATCACGGCGTTCGGATTCATGACCAGTATGGCGATATATTCCCAAGCGAGTGACCACCATCCCGAATGGTCTAACACTTACAATCGCATTACTGTTGAGCTTACGACGCACGATGCAGGCGGCATCACCCAAAAAGATCTGGATTGGGCGACCAAGGCTGAAACGTTGATCTGATGGACTCCACGACCCGATCGGCAAGCGGTCAACCCCTCCACCGTATTTTAGAAAATCCAATGCAAGGCTTCTGCGGACATCTATTGAACGCTTGACTAAACTGTCATCTTTGCAACAGAATGTGAGTGGTCATGCGTCCCACTGTTAGGGATATTCTTGGTTATTTTTTGTCACAATTTTTACAAAATTGTTGTGTGAGACACCTCTGGGAATTAGCAGCGACTGTGTTAAAGCTGACATTGTGTCGAGGGTTCGTATCGTTTAGTTGAAGCGTCTAAGATGGCGTTAAAGAACGATCGATGACCCGGATGTTTGGCAGAAACAATCTCTAAGGATTTTAAATCATCATGATCGAAGCACCAGCACAATTGAAATACGACGTTAAAGACTTAGGGCTTGCAGCCTCTGGTAAACAGCGCATTGAATGGGCTGGCCGTGAAATGCCAGTTCTTAAGCAAATTGCTGAGCGGTTTGCGATCGAGAAGCCTTTTGCCGGAATCAAAATCTCGGCTTGCTGCCACGTCACCACCGAAACCGCCCATCTGGCGATCGCCTTAAAAGCAGGCGGCGCAGATGCAATTTTGATCGCGAGTAATCCTCTTTCGACTCAAGACGACGTAGCTGCCAGCCTTGTTGCAGACTACGGCATCCCTGTTTATGCCTTCCGGGGTGAGGATGCCGCAACGTATCACAAGCATGTCCAGATTGCTCTCGATCACCATCCTCAAATCATTGTCGATGACGGTTGTGATGTCGTCGCAAGCTTGGTTAAGGAGCGTCCTCAGCAGGTTAAAGAGCTGATTGGTACAACCGAAGAAACCACGACGGGCGTTGTGCGGTTGAATGCGATGTTTGCTGATGGCGTGTTGACCTTCCCAGCGGTTAACGTCAACGATGCTGAAACCAAGCATTTCTTTGATAACCGCTACGGTACGGGTCAATCTACCCTCGACGGCATCATCCGTGCGACCAATGTTTTGCTTGCGGGTAAGACCATTGTGGTTGCTGGGTATGGCTGGTGTGGTAAAGGTTGTGCAAGTCGTGCTCGTGGTTTGGGTGCGAATGTGATTGTCACTGAAATTAATCCGGTAGCTGCGATCGAAGCGGTGATGGATGGTTTTCAGGTGATGCCCATGGATGCGGCTGCCAAGTTTGGTGATATTTTTATTACTGTTACAGGTAACAAGCACGTCATCCGCGATGAGCATTTTGCAGTCATGAAAGACGGCGCTATGGTCTGTAACTCTGGTCACTTTGATATCGAAATCGATCTTGAAGCGCTGAAAACTCGCTCTGTTTCCATCAATACAGTTCGTAACTTTACTGAAGAGTACAAACTGAAAAATGGTAAATCCGTCGTCGTTATCGGCGAAGGCCGTTTGGTCAACTTAGCCGCTGCTGAGGGCCATCCTAGCGCTGTGATGGATATGAGCTTTGCGAACCAAGCGCTTTCCGTTGAGTTTTTAGTTAAGAACCAAGGTCAACTTGAGCCTCGCGTGTATTCTGTGCCTGACCACCTCGACAAAGAAATCGCTCGTTTGAAGCTTCAAGCGATGGGTTTCTCTATCGATACCTTGACTGATGTTCAGACGACTTATATCAATTCCTGGACTTCTGGGACATAGGATCCTTCGATCGGTCTGATTTATTCAAATCGATTGTTTAGAGATCTAGATAATAATGGAGGCGATCGTAGGTTAATCCAATACGATCGCCTTTTTTAGAGATATTTTTCTGTGCGATTTAGGTCAGGTCAATTTTCCTTCTTCGATCGCTCATCAGTTTCAACTCATCGCCTACAATAAAACGGCACACAACACCTGTTGGGACCACTGTCATGAGTATTGTCGTAATTCTGGGCGCGATCGCCATTGCGTTCATTGTGTTCACTATTTTGATCAACATCATCAAAATGACCGTCAAAACTGCATTTTTCATCGCCCTCGCAATCTTCGTTATGCAGTTCGTATTGAACATCAGAATTGGCGAAGTTTTTGAAAACCTATTAAAGACGATGTTTAAATCCTAGGTCCGAGTTCGTTTTAACGCATCTTTGATTTCCGCTGGAAGCTGGCGAAGAATTTTACCCTTCACACCATCAACCGCCACCAGCGTCACTTGAGCCGTTACATGGGTAATCATGCGATCGATCGATTGAATTTCATATTCCCAATTGATTCGGATGCCATGCATTTCCATCATCCTTGTGCGAACGATCGCCTCAGCACCCATTTTCAACGATCGATGATAGCGAATTGACAAATCTACTACGGGCAACTCACACCCCATTGCCACCAGATCCGCATACTCGATCCCCAACGATCGAAACGCCTCCACACGCGCCTCCTCCATCCAGCCCAGATAAGTACCATGCCACACCGCTCCCGCATAGTCGGTATGATGGGGATGGACCTTCACCGGATATTCAAACCAATCTTGGGACGACCAATGCATTCGGGCAAGGGTACTGCTATTGGGAAGAGGATTTACCATACATTAAATCTTGAATTACTTGAATTATTTGTCGGGTTACATGGTCTTTGGCAATCATAGCAAACATCACAAAGTCTTAAAATAAGACAGTAAGTATAGAGATTTATCCATGTTACAAGTTAGTAAGGCGATCGCCCTTTTAATACTAACTGAGACTTTACTAACTTATATTTAAAGAGATAGAAAAAGCATAATAATTGACTTAATTGATAGACTAATTTTAGACACTCGCCTTAACAAACTTAATACTACTTAATTAGCATTCAACGTCAATGAACATAACTCCTTTATTGAGGTAACTCAACATGATTGAAAGAATCCTTCTCGCCGACTCCGGAACCGGGCATTCTGAGGAAATGCTTCAGACCTTAATGGCTATTCCCTCGATTCGTCGGGCTACGGTGACAATTTTACATGTGGTGCCACCTCAGATTTCGGCAATGCAAATGCAGGCAAAAACTGAAGAAGGCACCGTACTCGTCCAAGCGGCGATCGATCGATTGAAGCTCGAACCCGATAAGGTTTCAGTCATTATTCGGTCCGGCGATCCAAAATTAGTAGTGTGCGAAGTTGCAGAAGAAGTAAATACTGACCTAATTATTATGGGATCTAGGGGCACTAAGAGTCGCCTGTTGTCGATTGTTGAAAACTCCGTTAGTCAGTATGTATTTCAGCTTTCGCCTCGTCCGATGCTGTTAGTTAAAGATGACATATACATACGTCCAATTCAGCGCGTTACGGTTGCAATGGACAAATCAGAAATGTCTAATCAAAGCTTGAATTTAGCACTGTTTCTACTCAGAGATATGCCTGGAAGCAAACTGAATTTAGTTCACATCGATCCAAATGCAAAATCAGAATTATCTGGTGCAGCCGCTGAAAAAAACCCGGTTCTCTCAGCCGCATTAGCAGCAGTAAAACGGTATGCCATTGATTGCCGTTGCTTTGTGGGCACGGGAAAAGCAGGCGAAACAATTTGTCGAATTGCTGAAGAAACACGCACTGATTTATTGTTGCTGGGTTCCCCCGATCGTCGCCCATCTATCGGTCGAAATCTTCCAGACATCGATCGGCTATTGGGAACCTCTCTTTCTGATTATGTAAGAACCCATGCGACTTGTCCCGTGTTGATGTCTAGGGCACTACAATAAAGCGTAATGTTTCG
Source organism: Synechococcales cyanobacterium (assembly GCA_043787635.1). Classification (GTDB taxonomy): domain Bacteria; phylum Cyanobacteriota; class Cyanobacteriia; order Leptolyngbyales; family Leptolyngbyaceae; genus JAAFJU01. Next base: position 13,449 of record JAYVUU010000092.1, read on the forward strand.
CAATGTAGTTCCACACCATGTCAGCAACCATTGAAATTTATACCTGGAGTACCTGCCCTTTCTGTGTGAAAGCGAAGCGGCTTCTCGATAGCAAGGGCGCGCAGTACACCGAATATTGTCTGGATGGAGACGAAGCGGGTCGGACCAAAATGGCCGCTCGATCGGGCGGGAGCAAATCTGTTCCTCAAGTTTTTGTGAACGATCAACATTTGGGCGGCTGTGATAGTATTCATGCCCTCGATCGCGCAGGGAAACTAGACGTTTTACTCGCGGGTTAGGCTTTTCTAATCAGATAAATACTAAAGGCGGCAGTGAAGGCAGATATATTTTGTCATTCACTGCCGCCTTTTTGTGAACCAGTCCTGAAGCTGCGATCGGCAAGACTGTTCTAGAAATCCACCAATCACCTGCAATCGATGGTTCGACAATGGACTATCAGGAATATTCCAAACACTGCGAACGGCTCCCGCTTTACGATCGTCGGCACCATAGACCAACGTCTTCAGGCGAGCTAGCCCGATCGCCCCGGCACACATGGCGCAAGGTTCCAACGTGACATAGAGCGTACAGTCGGTTAAATGCCAATTTTTTAGAGCCAGCCCCGCCTGACGTAGCGCCAATACTTCCGCGTGGGCGGTGGGGTCTTGGTCTTGTTCGCGGCGATTCATGGCCATAGCGATCGTATTCCCGCGACTATCCACCACAATTGCGCCTACGGGGACATCCCCTGCGAGTCCAGCCTGCTCCGCTAGATCTAGGGCTTTCACCATCCAGCCATAATGCCGCAGATATTCAGGATTCTTGAATTCGATCGGTGGGATAGGATAGGGCACAGCGCAGTTCGTTTATGAATTCTCCCATCATGACCTATTCTCCTGACCTCCAAACCCTTGCCAATTATCTGACCGGGACATTTGATAACCGATCGCAGGCCATGGACGATCCTGTTTGGTATGTCGGGCTGCAAGTCTGGCACCGTCCTACCCATCTTTTCTCGGAGGACAGCATTACTATTTTCGCAGAGCAAGCCAACAGACTCAAACTAGACAATCCCTACCGCCAGCGATTAATCCGATTACAGGAGGGTGAGAATAGTTTTACGGCGCAGTTTTATGGCTTCAAAGATCCGTCGATTGTGGTGGGATCGGGTCAATATCCCGATCGGCTCAAGAGCATCACCGCCCAGGATATTGACTTTTTACCGGGATGCTTACTTGCTGTTCAGCCACGATCGCTGAATGGGAGACCTGGATTCTATGGAATCGCGTTAGAGGGGAGCTGCTGCCAGTTTAGGTATGGAGACCAAACTGGCCAGGTTTCCCTAGGGTTCGCTGTGTCGGAAACCGAATTTCACAGTTACGACAGGGGCATTAATCCCGAAACGCAAAAACCCATTTGGGGCGCGCTCATGGGTCCCTACCATCACCAAAAACGATCTGTCTAATGCTGTACCGAGATACGATATTGATGGTCTAAACAGCGCTACGGGGAACACCTTCGAGTGCTTCTTCTTCTGTTGAAAAAATTTCAAATACAGAATCCATCATCGTCACCTCAAACACAAGCCGTGCCTCAGGATGAACGTTGCAAATTCGGAAACTTCCTCGAACCTTATCTGCATCGCGCATTCCAGCAACCAAAGAAGTTAATCCTGAACTGTCGATAAAGTTTACTTGCCCCAAATTGACCACTACATGACTGCTTTGCTGGGTAATGCATTCCTGAAGTGTCAACCGAAATTGCCACGCAGTCGTGATGTCCAGACGACCAACGGGGGTGAGGACAACGACCTTGTTACCGTCAGTGGTTAAGTATTCTTTCTGGTCCATTCGTATTGTTCCTTGGTCTAAATCAATCACAGAGTGTACCCCACATGTGGACAATCGTCTTGAAGTTAGTTATTCCCAGAAACGAACGCATAACCCCAGATGTTGTATGAATTGTTTTATATAGATTGCTTTAGATTTTCCAATTCACCCAATCCTGCGGCTTCAGGAAAACCTCATACAGGCGGGCTTCGGGGGAGCTTGGTTCTGGCTGATAGTTGTATTCCCAACGAACTAAGGGCGGTAAAGACATCAGAATAGATTCAGTGCGTCCGTTGGTTTGTAAGCCAAAGATGGTTCCCCGATCGTAAACCAAATTGAATTCGACATAGCGTCCCCGACGATAAAGCTGAAAATTACGTTCCCGATCGCTGTATTCGGTATTTTTCCGTTTCTCTACAATAGGAGTGTAGGACGGCAGGAACGCTAGACCACAGGACTGAGAAAAGGCAAATACATCGTCCCAAGACCGATCGGCAACTGGACCAACCTTCTCTGCATAGGCTGCCGCAACCGTATCAGACTGAGATCCAGGATAAGAGGTCGGATATAACGTGCCGCTGTTATCTTGATAATCAAAGAAAATTCCGCCGACCCCACGAGTTTCACCCCGATGCTTTAGATAAAAGTATTCATCACACCAAAGCTTGAACGTGTTGTAATACTCAGGATTATGCCGATCGCAGGCTTCCTTAAGTGTTTTGTGGAAGTGAACCACATCTTCTTCAACAGGATAAAACGGGGTCAAATCAATTCCACCGCCAAACCACCAGACTGGACCCGCTTCAAAATAGCGATAATTCAGATGCACCGTCGGGATGTGAGGATTTTTAGGGTGGAGCACCATCGATGTGCCCGTCGCATAAAAGCGATGACCTGCCGCTTCTGGACGCTGAGCCAAAATCGATGGCGGCAACTGGTCGCCCCAGACTTCCGAAAAATTGACCCCCCCTTGCTCAAACACGTCGCCATCTCGCATCACCCGCGATCGTCCGCCGCCGCCCTCTGGACGTTCCCAAGCATCCTGCTTAAATTTCCCAACGCCATCTGCTGCTTCTAATCCCTGGCAAACTCGATCTTGAAATGACTTCATCCATTCGCTAACTCTTTTTTGCGAATCGGCAGGCGGTAAAGTTCCAATAATTGAATTCGCTACTGGCTGGGATGCGGTAGGGCGTGGAGAGAATGCAGTCATGGTGAATATAAAAAGTTAAATCGCGCTTTTCTTCATAATACAGTACAGCCAATTGCACTCCAACCCATAGGAGCGGGTCTATTCCAAGATTTAAAGGTTATCTCAGGCTATCTTTGGAGTCCGTCTAGCAAGAGATTTCAAGCTTTGTTAATTTGTTTATAGTTTAGCCCCTGCAAATCATGATCACTAAGCTCGTGACCGCTAACCCGCGCTAAATGTGCACCTCTAACTGCTATCTTTAGTTGGAAATGTTCACGGGTAGGGGCAGATGTTGAGATGGCCTTAACGTATCGGCGAGTATTGCTGAAGCTAAGTGGCGAAGCATTGATGGGGGATTTGTCCTACGGGATTGATCCAGCCGTAGTAGATGCTATTGCAAAAGAAATTGTCGAAGTGGTGAATGCGGGGGTTGAAGTTGCGATCGTAGTTGGCGGCGGGAACATTTTCCGAGGGGTCAAGGGATCGGCTGCAGGCATGGAACGAGCGACCGCCGACTATGTGGGAATGATCGCAACAGTGATGAATGCCATTACATTGCAGGATGCCCTAGAACGCATGGGCATTGGGACACGGGTTCTGACGGCTATTGCAATGCAAGAAATTGCTGAGCCTTACATTCGTCGGCGAGCGATGCGACATTTGGAAAAGGGCCGGGTCGTGGTATTTGGGGCGGGGTCTGGAAATCCATTCTTCACTACTGATACGACGGCGGCATTGCGGAGTGCGGAAATTGGGGCGGATGTGGTGCTGAAGGCGACAAAGGTAGATGGAGTTTACGATTCTGATCCAAAGAAAAACCCAGAGGCCAAACTGTTTAAAAGTTTGACCTACTCCCATGTGTTGAGCAATGATTTACAAGTGATGGATAGTACGGCGATCGCGCTTTGCAAAGACAACAATATTCCCATCGTGGTGTTTAATATGATGGTGCCGGGGAATATTCGTCGGGCGGTGATGGGTGAGGGTATTGGAACGATCGTTGGAGGTTCTTGTGAAATTAGCTGATGTAGAAAGTTCGATGAAGAAGGCGGTGGAATCCACTGTCCGCACGTTTAATACGATTCGTACTGGGCGGGCCAGTGCGTCATTGCTCGATAAAATCATGGTGGATTACTATGGTTCTCCCACGCCAATTAAGCAAATGGCGAATATCACCACACCGGATGGGACGACCTTGCAGATTCAGCCCTACGATCGGGGGACATTGAATACGATTGAGAAAGCCATTTCTTTGTCCGACATTGGTCTAACGCCCAACAATGATGGAATCGCAATTCGGCTTAATATTCCGCCGTTAACCACGGAGCGCCGGAAAGAGTTTGTCAAGATGGCTTCAAAATACACTGAAGAAGGCAAAGTTGCCCTGCGCAATATCCGTCGTGATGGTGTGGACAGTGTGCGCAAGCTTGAGAAAGCGAGTGAGATTTCTGAGGATGAATCTCGTGATCAGCAGGACAAAATTCAAAAGATGACGGATAAATATGTCGCTGAGATCGATCGGATCTTCGGTGAGAAAGAAAAGGACATTATGAAGGTCTAGATCTTACTGCCATGATAGTTTGCTGGAAGTTAGGAATTAATTTCTAGTAGAAGGTATCCGATCGTTATTGTTAGCGATCGGATATTGTCTTTTTGTCGTCAGGAATTGATAGCCATGTCCGATCGCGAGTAGCTCTACCCCGAAATCAAGCCCCCGCTCAGTTTTCTCAGCGCACGGGCGGCAACGTCAGCATATCTAAGCTCGCCGCACATTATTTTGCAAAGCCGATCGGTTGCAGATTGACGCTTAACGCCCACCTTGTAGCCAATGCCCGGTACACGGTAAAAGATATTCGCCAACTTCTGTGCCCACACCATATCTTGTCCCCACTCGGCTTGGATCACCTGGGTGTAATCCGCTAGGGCTGAACTGTTTCCCGATAATGCACTGTCGATCGCGATCGCCGCCTTCATGCCACTAAACAACGCCGGACGAACTCCCTCCGCTGTGAAGGGATCGCTCAAGCCCGCTGCCTCCCCCGCGAGTAGTGCATGGCTTGTGTGCAACTGCTGGTCTTTAGTCCAGAGGCACATGGGATGACTGTGAAAGGTCGCTTGAGTGGTGTTCAATCCTTTAAGCTTTGCATAATGCATCAGCGCAGCCTTGAGATCTTCGTTGTCCTTGCCTCGACACGTGCCCGTGCCAATGGAGTAGCCGTTTGCTTTGGGCAAGCTCCAAATGAATCCATTTTTGACAATACCAAAGTCGAATTGAGCGCTGGCACCAACGTCTTGATTCGGAACTTCCATCACCATGCCCATGCGGACAGGACGATCGGCAAACCCCAGCCACTTCGCCATCAAGCCCGTTGCGCCATCCGCTGCAATCAGGTATTTGGCTTGCACCCTGCCCCGATCGGTATTGACGGTCCAACGATCGTCCTTAAATTCAATGCCTGTAACCGTTGTTCCTGTTTGCACCTGTGCGCCTAAGGTCTGCGCTTGCTGGATGACGTGGTAGTCAAATTCCGATCGGTTTACCATCCACATGGGTTCCGTGGTGTTCAACGTTGCATCAACCGGATCGCCAACTTTCCAGGTGTAGCGAATCTGGTTCACAGTCCTAGAAATGACCGGAGAAAAGTCAAAGTCAAACCATGCACCGACCGCCGGAGAGACCCCACCGCTGCACGCTTTATAACGGGGTAACGTCTCCCGATCGATCACCAACACCGATCGACCCTGCTTAGCCAAATGGTAGGCCGCTGCACCGCCCGCTGGACCTGAGCCGACGATAATACAGTCAAGCATTTTTTCCTGGATGGGGAATGTTGATTCAGATTCGCGAGTGTTCATAGGAATCATCATATTGACACTCTCAGCTCTAAAGAGACTGAGATTCTTGAAGAGTCCAGAATCTGAACTTCAAAGGCGCTGTCAAATCGCCTCTAGTCGCTCAAAACAACTG